>JANRKA010000149.1:0-3904 GCA_033875325.1 Elusimicrobiota bacterium
CCGGAGGTGGCCGTCCGCGCCGCCGCCGCCGGCCGCCGCGCCCCCGCCTGGCTGGCGGCGGGCCCGCGCGGGGCCCAGACCCTCGTCATCCCCAAGGGCTCCTTGGCCTCCTTCCTCACCCAGCTCTTCTCGGCCTTCGCGCCGGACACGGCGTCGCGGGACCTCGTCGAGCTGCGCGAGACCATCCTGCGCGACCCCTCCTCCTTGGCGCGCCTGCTGCCCGGGGCGGGCTTCGCGGAGTTCGGCGAGGGCACGGACGGCTTCTACCTGGTCTATCAGACCGAGTTCTCCACCCCCGGCGGCCTGGAGACCTCCCAGCAGGTGACCTTGGGCAACGTCCTGCGCCTGTGGGGACAGAACGTGAGCGTCGTCGGCCACCGCTTCGCCAGCCCCCCTTCCGAGGCCAACGCGCCCTTCGGCGACCAGGGCGTGACCGTGCGCGTCGAGTCGCTCGACTCCGACAACATGGTCAACTACCTCGACGTCACCTTCCACAAGCTCGTCCAGGACATCCCTTCCGAGCTCGGCGTCGGCGGCCAGGCCCAAGAGGCGCGCATGATGGTCTTCGACGACTTCGCGCTGATGGTGGCCGACGGCAAGGTGTACTTCGGCGCGGCCGGCTTCGCCGACGTGGCGCTGACCGACCCCGGGGAGAACCCGCAGTATTACGGGGCGAACCTCAAGGCGCGCGTGCGCTTCACCGAGGTCCTGTCGCTGACCGCCGAGCAGACCGCCCTGCTGGCGCGCGACCCGCGCCGCTTCCTCCAGACCATCAACCTCGACTTCACGGGCTTCGACCCGGCGCTCGACGAGACCTTCGCGGTGGAGGCCGAGGGAGAGGACCGCCGCTACGCGCGCACGCGCCTGGGCGTGGGCGTGGACCTGGGCCGCGTGTTGGGCACGCGCGACACCTTCACCATGGACTTCCACTACTCGCGCGTCTCGGGCACCGACGCGGTGAGCCAGGACGCCGTCGGCGCGACCGTCCTGCGCGGCTTCTCCTTCGAGGTCGCCGGCACGCCGGCCACCTTGAACCTCGAGGCGGGCTACGAGCTGGGCGAGCGTTACGACACCGTCGTGGGTCGCGCGAGTTTCGCCCTGCCGGACATGGGGCTGGTGCTCTCGGCCCAGGGCAAGGTCCTGGGCACGGCCTCGGCGTTCTACGCGGAGGCGCGCCAGCGCCTGGGAGAGAACTCGTCGGCGGCTCTCTCCTACGGCTCGCGCTACATCGGCCTCAACGACCGGCTCGCGGTCTCGCTGGAGTCGTCCTACTCGCTGGGCGAGCTCTGGCGCGCGGCCACCGGCGACGCCGCGCGCGACCTGACGGGCGGCCGCGCGCTCGCCGCGTTCGAGCGCGACCTCGACGCTTTCTTCACGCGCGACGACGCGTCGAACCCCGCGCTGGCCGAGCTGCGGCGCGTCTTCGACTCCGACGTGGGGCGCCGCCTCGTCGCGCTCGAGATAGGACGGCTCTCGCGCGAGGTGGAGACCTTGGTGCGCGCCGGCGCCTTCCTCGACAACGTCCGCACCGGGGCGATGGTCGGCTTCGTCTCCGGTCCCGTGGGCGAGGGCACCGCCGAGCGCGCGACGGGCGGCGGCTTCCAGGCCGGCACGCGCACCGACGTCACTTTGACGCGCTCCCAGCGCGCCCTCATCGACAGCCGCTCCACGGCCCTGCTCGAGCTGGGCCTGGACCTCCAGGAGCGCCTGCTCGAGCTGACGCGCGCCTGGCAGGCGACGCTGGCCGCCGTGGCCTCGGCGCGCTGGCGCCGCCAGATCGCGTTGTTCGCCGCCGCGCACGCCCAGGACCCCGTGCTCGCGGCCGAGGCTCGCGCCGACGCCGCGGCGGCGGCGGCCCAGGAGCGCCAGGCGCTGCTGCGCTACAACGCGCTGACCGGGCGCGGTCCCGACGAGGCCCCTCCTTTCGAAGGACTCAACCCGCAGGACCTCGACCGCCTGCTGACGATGGTCGCGGGCTCGCTGGCGGGCCCCGGGCGCCTGGGCGAGCTGCTCTCCCGCGCGCGCACGGGCCTGGACCTGCCCTCCGAGGGTTTCCGCGTCCTGGACTGGGTGCCGTGGATCGAGCGGCTCACCTTCTCGGTCGGCTCCCAGCTGCCGGACATGCTCTCCAGCCAGGCGCTCGGCGCGTCGCTGACCGTGCGCCTGCCCGTCTACGACCCGACGCGCGGGCACGCCGAGGCCGCCCTGCGCCTCACCGACCGGGCCATCCTCGCCGAGATGGCCGGGCGGCTGGCCCGCTCCCGCCTGCGCGCGCGCGGCGAGGCCCTGGCCGCCGCCTCGTGGGAGCGGCAGGCGCAGGTGCTGGCTTATCGCGCGCCCGCCGCCGCGGCCGCGGTGTCCGACGCGCTGCGCGCCTTCCGCAACGCCCTCATCCAGCCCTCCGAGCTGCGCGCCGCGGTGCGCGCCTGGTCCGAGACCGTGGGAGACCTGCTCGACGCCCGCGTCCAGGGCTCCCTGCGGGAGGCCTGGGCCGCGCTCGACCAGGGCGTGGCCCGCGAGCCCGGCCCGGCCGCCGACCCGGGCGTGCCGCACTCCTGGGGCGAGGCTTTCGACGCGGCGGTGACCCGCTCGCCGGACTGGGAGTCGCTGGCCCTGCGCTCGGCCGCCGCGCGCGAGCTGCTCGCGGCCGCGGACCGGCGCGTGCGCGAGGTGGACGTGGACCTCAGCGTCGGCGGCAACCTCACGGCGACGGGGCTGGCGCTCATCCCGGCCTTCGGGCTCACCGGGCTGGGGGCCTGGCCGGCGGTCTCGGTCGAGCTCGCGCCCGACGAGCTGCGCGACCTCGAGGTCTCCCGCCGCGGCGCCGAGGAGCGGTTGTACGCGCGCTGGCGCGACAAGGTCGCCGCCGACGCGGCCGCGAGCCTGGCCACCGCCGCGGGCGAGGCGGCGTTCGACGCGCGCGCGTTGGCGCTGTGCGAGCGGCCGGGCTCCGGCGCGACGGTGGCGCAATGCGCCTCCATCGAGGCGCGCCTGCGCGAGAGCGAGGCCGCGGCCAACCATCTGCTCGGCCGCCCCCTGGACTCCGCGTGGCGCGCGTCCGACCCCGAAGCCGCGCTCGCCGCGCTCGCCGAGCGCTTGGCCGCGCACGACCCCGTCGCCGCGGCCCGCGACGTGTTGGCCTCGCGCGTGGCCGTGGCGCGCGCGGTGGAGCAGGCCGTGGACTCGGGCCTGCGCTCGGAGCGGCTGCGCATCGAGCCGGTCTCCCTCGTCGGCCGCTCGCTGGGCCGCCTGCTGTCCGCGTTGTCCGGCGAGGGCGGCGCCTCGCCCGAGCTCATGGCGGCGGCGCGCGAGCGCGTCATCGAGGCCGAGCGCGAGCTCGAGGCCTTCGACGCGACCCTGCCCGCCCTGCGCGCGCGCCTGACCGCGGAGCTCGCGGCGGCCCGCGCCCGCCGCGCCTCCCTGGAGGGCCGGACCGACGGGCCGTCGCGCCTGGCGGCCATCGAGTTCGACCGCGCGGTCTTCCGCCTGCGCGCGGCCCTGCTCTCCTTGGGCGGAGAGGCGCCCGCGCCCGCGCGCGCGGGCCTGCCGTCCTCCTGGGCCCAGCTGCGCGAGCGCCTGCGCGCCGCCGCGCTCGCGGCCGACCCCGGCCCCGCGGACTCGGGAGACGGCGCGGCCTTCGCGTCCACCCCCCTGCTCGAGGCCGCGGGCACGGCGCGTTGGTACCGCTCCATCGCCACTTTGGCGGGCGACCCGGTCGGCCGCGACTTCCTCGAGAGCTGGGTCGAGGTGCGCCTGCGCTCCCCCGCCACGCGGCCCGAGGCGCTGGCCGCGCTCGCCCTGCTGCGCGAGCGGGCCTTCGACGACCGCCGGACGCTCGCCGCCACGCGCGCCCGCGCGCGCGCCGACGCCCTGCTCTCGCGGCTGCGCCTGGGCGCCGCCTTGG
>JANRKA010000150.1:0-57669 GCA_033875325.1 Elusimicrobiota bacterium
CGACGGTCTCCCGCTCGGCCTTCAGCGCGTCGACCTCCTGGCGCAAGCGCACGAGCGCGGCCCGGCGGGTGTTGACCTCCTCTTCGGCCTGACGCACGAGCTCCTCGAAGTTCTCCTTGGCGCGTTGGGCGTCGGGGCTGGCGGCGAAAAGCCGGTCCATGTCCACGTAGCCCACGCTGCCGCGCTCGGCGCGGTTCTCCTCGAGCGAGAGCTCGAGGGCGGAGGCGGGGGCGGCGAGACACAAAGCGAGCAGCGCGGCGAGGGTCTTGGTCATCAGAACAGGGGTCCCAGTCCGAAGTTGATTTGGTACAGGCGTTCCCCGGGCCGGTGGTTGAGGCCGTAGCCGTAGTCGAGCCGGATGGGGAAAGCCGGGGTCACGAAGCGCAGGCCGAAGCCCACGTTGCTCTTGAGGTCGCGCTCGCCGGTGCCGATGCGCCCGGAGACGTCCTTGACGCGGTCCCAGGAGCCGCCGATGTCGCCGAAGAACACGAGCTTGACGATGGTCTTGCGGCGCTCGCGCGCCAGCGGGAAGCCGAACTCGAGGTTCGCCACGTCGTAGACCTTGCCGCCCTGGCGGAAGCCGGCTTCGCCCGAGGGCTGATAGCCGCGCAGCGAGTCCTGGCCGCCGATGAAGTAGCGGTCCTGGACGGGGACGACCTTGGTCTCGTTGAACTGGGTGGCGTAGGCGCCGCGGTTGTAGAAGGACAACACGAACGGCCAGTCCTCGACGGTGAACAGCGTCCAGTGCGCCTGGTTGGCGATGAAGGGCTTGAAGAGGTGGATGTCGCCGCGGAAGGGGCCGCCGGCCAGGTTGAAGCCGAGGGAGTTGCGCGTGCCGCGGGTCGGGTCCCAGATGCTGTCGCGGGTGTCGCGGGCGAACTCCGTGCCGAAGGAGGAGAGGATGCTGGTGCCGGGGGTGAGCGTGCCCAGGAACTGCTGCTCGATGTTCTCGATGGCGATGCGCGAGAGCGAATAGGAGAAGTTGAGCTGATACTTGTCCTCGCTGAAGCGCGGGCCCACGCGCACGGTGCCGCCCGTGCGGCGCTCCACGAAGGCCGACAGCGAGGTGTCGAAAGGGCTCACGCGCCGGGTGTTGTAGAGGTCCACGCCCAGGCTGACGGGTTTGCCGTTGACCCAGGGGGTCGTCCAGCTCACCGAGTAGTCCTGCACGCGGCGGCCGAAGGACCACTGGACGGAGGCCTTCTGCGCGCGGCCGAACAGGTTGAGGTGCTGCAGCGAGAGCGTGCCGATGAGGCCGTCGATGGAGGAGTAGGCGGCGCCCGCGGTCAACACGCCCGGCTTGCCCTCCTGGACGTCGAAGGTGAGGTCCACCTTGTCCTCGCCGGCGGGCTGCAGGTCGAACTCGACCTCGTCGATGAAGCCCAGGTTCATGATCCTCTCGCGGCTCTTGCGCACGCGCGAGGCGGAGAAGGGGTCGCCGGGCTTGATGACGACCTCGCGCGCGAGCACGTAGGTCTTGGTCGCCTTGTTGCCCTCCACGTCCACGTGCGCCACGTAGGAGACGTGGCCCTCGACGATCTCGTAGCGCACGTCCATGCGGTCGGTGGCCGGGTTGTGGGTCTTCACCGGGTTGACGCGCATGTGCAGCCGGCCGGTGTCGGCGTACTGCTCCTGGATGGAGCGGACCGTGAACTCGAACTTCTCCTGGTTGAAGATCTTTCCCGGGCGGTAGTCGAGCGCCTTGGCCAGGGCCGAGGAGGGGATGACGAGGTTGCCCGAGAAGGTGGACTCGCCGAAGCGGTAGGAGCGGCCCTCGATGACGCCCAGGCCGATGGAGATGCGCGTCTTGTCGGGGCTGTTCGTCACGACGGGCGTCGAGAGGCGCACGTCGAGGTAGCCGTTGTTCTTGTAGTGCGCCTCGATCTTCCCGAGATCCGCCTCGAGCTCCTTCTCGACGAACACCTTTCGACGCTTGTTCGTCATGAGCTTGAGCAGCTTCTTGGGCTTGAAGGCCGTCACGCCCGCGATCTCGACGAGGTAGATGCGCGACTTCGGGCCTTCGACGACCTTGTAGTGCACGTCCGCCTTCGAGGTCGCCGTGTCCACCAGGACCTCGGTCTCGACCACGGCGTCGAGGAAGCCCTTCTCGCGGTACTTGGACGAGATCTTGGCCCGGTCCTCCTCGAGCTTGAAGCGGTCGTAGGGGTCGCGGGACTTGAGGGCCATCTGGTCGAGGAGGTAGCCCTTGGAGAGCTTCTTGTTGCCCTCGAAGTGGAACTTCTTGATGACCGGCTTCTCTTTGACGGTGAAGGTCAACAGGACCTGGCGGGAGGCGCCGGCGACCTTGGCGAAGTTGTCCGGGACGGGTTTGTCGAGCAGGGAGACCTCGGCGCCGACGCGCTCGAACTGGCCCAGGCCCAGGAGGGACTGGATGTCGCGGTCGAGGTCGGGCCGGTCGTAGAGGTCGCCTTTGCGGGCCTTGATCTGGCCGCGGATGACGGAGAACTTCACGTTCTTGAGCCCGTCGGCCTTGATGTCGCCGATGACCCAGGGGCTGGGCACCACGCCGGCGGCTTCGGGCTCGGGCTCGGGGGGCGGGCTCGGCCAGGTCCCGGTGGACAGGCCCGGGAGCGCCGCGCCGGTCGAGGCGGCGACGCCGCCCGAAGAGACGGCCACGGCCGCTTCCGTCGAAGCGGCGACCTGGGAAACGGCCGTCGAGGTCGCGAGCGCGGGGACGGCGTCGATGGAGGGGGCGGCCGTCGAGGTCGCGAGCGCCGGGGCGGCGTCGAGAGAGGAGGTGGTCGTGGAAGCGACGACCCCCGAAGGGACGGCGGCAGTAGAGGCCTGTTGGGCCCGGGCTGAAGACGACAGCACCGACGCCAGTAGGGCGCTCATGAGGAGCGTTTTCACCGGAACGCCGAGTATACAAAATAGCCCCCGGGGTCCGGGGAAAAGCACGCCCGCGCGACGCGCCATTCCTTATATCTTAGGTCAGGCGGGGTCGGTGCCCAGCAACTCGAAGACCTCGAGGTCTTCGGTCTTGCCTTTGACCGTGACCCGGCCAAGGGCCCGCCAGCGGAACCCGGGTCCGGCCAGCTCCTTGGTGCGAGCCGAGGCGATGATGGGCGCGCCGAGTTCCTTGGTCACGCTCTCCAGGCGGGAGGCGACGTTGACCGCGTCGCCGATGACGGTGTAGGACCAGCGCTCCTCGGAGCCGAGCGTGCCGGCCACGACGCGCCCCGTGTTGACGCCCACCCCGTTCTTCCAGGCGGGCAGCCCCCGCTCGGCGCGCCGCGCGTTGAGCGCGTCGAGGGCGTCGCGCATGGCCAAGGCGGCCTTCAGGGCGTTGGCCGCGTCGTCGGGACGCGACAACGGGGCGCCGAACAAGGCCATGACCGCGTCGCCGATGTATTTGTCGATGACGCCATGATGGGCGTCGATGGCGCGGGCCATGCCGGTGAAATAGTCGTTGAGCTGGGCGACGAGCTCCTTGGGCGGCAGCGACTCGGAGATGGTCGTGAAGGAGCGGATGTCGGAGAAGAGGACGGTGACGTCCTTCTCCTCGCCCCCGAGCTCGATCTGACCGCGCGAGACCAGGCTCTCGGCGATCTCCTTGGACACGCTTTTGTGCAGGATGGAGCGGATCTTCTCGCGCTCGAGCAGGCCGCGGGCCATGTCGGCGAACGCGCGCCCCAGGCGGCCGATCTCGTCGGTCGACGGGATGCGAAGCTCGATGTCGTAGCGGCCCTCGGCGATGCGGCCGGCGGCCGTCACGAGCTGGTCGAGGGAGGCGGTCAGGCCTTTGGCGATGAACAGGCCGAGAAAGCCGGCCGCGGCCAGTCCGGCCAAGCCGATGAGGAGGAGTCGCTTCTGCAGGGAGCGCAGCGGGCGCAGGGCCTCGTCCCAGGAGCGCATGACCACGGCCGCCACGGGCGGACGCGTCTGCGAGGCGACGGCGAGGAAGCGCTCGCGCCCGAAGGTGAGCCGGCGCGGGGCGGCGGCCAGGGACGGGGCGTAGCCGGCGAGCGCCGTGCGGTCCTCGGGCGACAGCGTGGACCCCGCGACCATCCCGTCGACGAGGAAGGAGACCTCGGTGCGCGTCAGGCGCTTGAGGGATTCGGCGAAGCGGTCGTCGATGCGGAAGCCCGCGGCGACCACCCCGATGGCGTCGGGGGCCTTGATGGCGACGGCGGCGAGCTGGTAGGCCTCGCCGTCGAGCACGAAGATGCCCGACACGCCGCGGCCGTCCTCGAGCACCGGGCGCATCAGCGCGGGCGCCTTGCGGCCGGCTTCCGGGCGCGCGCGGCGCGTGTCGGCCAGCAGGGCGCCGTCCTCGCCGGTGACGAGCAGGAGGTCGGCGCCCATGCGGGCGCGGTGGTTGGCCGCCGCCGACGCGACGGTCGCGGGCTCGCCCGTGGCCACGGCTTGCTTGAAGGCGAAGTCCCCCGACAGCAGCTTCAGGCTCGAGGCGAGCTCGCGGTCGTGCTGGAGGAGGATGTCGTCGAAGAGCGTCTTGGTCAGCTCCAGGCCCGCGCTCAATTCATCCTCGGCGCGGCGCGTCTCCAAGCGCTGGATGACGAGCAGCGAGAGGCCCAGCACGCCCGCGAGCAGCCCGAGGAAGGCGGCCAGCAGCTTGTGGCGGAAGCTCACGCGTTAATACTTCCCGTAGCCGCCGACGGGAGGCTTGAGGTCCGGCTTGGGGCCGAACTTGAGCTTGAAGGTCACGCTTTTGGCGTCTTTCTTGGCCAGCGTGACCGCCTGGTAGGATTCCTCGACGGGCTGCTTGCGCCGCGGGCTCCAAACGCCGACCTTGAACTCGCCGGCCGGCACGCCGGCGAGCGCGGCTTTGCCGTCCTTGCCGGTCAGGGCGAAGTACGGGTTCTGGGCCACGAAGATGTAGCCCTGCATCCAGTCGTGGATGTTGCAGCCGAGCTTGACCACGCCCGGCGCGTCCATGACGATGGGCGCCTGCGGCTTGCCTTTATAGAGAGGCAGGTCGAAGCGTTTCGTCTTGGAGAAGGAGTAGACGTGATGGTGGATCTCGTCCTTGTTGGGGAAGTCCACCTTGCTCCCGACCACGACCGCCAGAACGTGCGGGACGAACACCTTGCCCACCTGGTCCATGACGGCGGGCTTCGACGGCGCCTTGTGCTTGCCCTTCACCTCCGCCAGGAACACGACCGCGTCCTCGACGGGTTTGCCCTTGGCGTCGAGCACGGTCGCCGTCAACGAAGCGGCGCCGGCGGGGAACGCGAAGAAGGCGCTCAGCAGGACCAGGGCGAGCCGCATGCGGGCATTCTACGATACCGCGGACCGGATAAGGGAAGGCCGGGCGGGGTCGCCCCCGCCCGGCCTCGTCCGTCAGGCGACGGCGCCTAACGACCGGCCAGCGCCTTCTTGCCCTTCTTGGCGACGGGCTTGGGGGCCGGGGCCGCGGAGGCGGTCATCGCCGGGTCGTAGTAGTCGAGGCCCGAGTGGTCGAGGACTTCCTCGCCCATCAGGATGCGCAGGGTGTTCTTGAGCTTGAGCTGCTGGATGAACAGGTCGTGCTCGGGCTTGAGGTCCTCGCGGCACTGCGGGGACTTGAAGAAGAACGACAGCCACTCCTGGATGCCCTTGAGGCCGGCGCGCTTGGCGAGGTCGAGGAAGAGGACCAGGTCCAAGACGAGCGGCGCCGCCAGGATGGAGTCGCGGCAGAGGAAGTTGACCTTGATCTGCATGGGCATGTCCATCCAGCCGCGGATGTCGATGTTGTCCCAGCCTTCCTTCGCGTCGCCGCGGGGAGGGTAATAGTCGATGCGGACCTTGTGGAAGAACTTGCCGTACAGGTCGGGGTATTTGCCGGGCTCGAGGATGGTGTCGAGCACGGACATCTTCGACTTCTCCTTGGTCTTGAAGCTGCCCGGGTCGTCGAGCACCTCGCCGTCGCGGTTGCCGAGGATGTTCGTCGAGTACCAGCCGCTGAGCGCGAGCATGCGCGCCTTGAGCATCGGGGCGAGCGTGGTCTTCATGAGCGTCTGACCGGTCTTGAAGTCCTTGCCGCACACGGGGGCGCCCGTCTGCTCGGCGAGCTCGACCAGGGCCGGGACGTCGGCCGACAGGTTGGGCGCGCCGTTGCCGTAGGCCAAGCCGAGCTTGATGGCGGCGTAGGCGTAGATCATGGACGGCGGGATGGCGGGGTCGTTGTCCTTGAGGCCCTGCTCGAAGGCCTCGAGGTCCTCATGGCAGGCGGCGGGCTCGGGAAGGATCTCGGTGGAGCCGCACCAGAGCATGACCGCGCGGTCGCAGCCGTTCTTCTTCTTGAACGCTTCGATGTCGGCGATGACCTGCTGGGCGAGGTCCCACTTGGACTTGCCTTTCTTGGCGTGGGTCGGCTTCAGGTTCTTGATGTAGGTCGGGTCGGTGATCGCGGGCATCGGCTTGATGGCCGCGAGCTCCTTCTGGACGGGCGCCAATTGCGTCGGCGTGAGCACTTCGGCCTTCATGGCCGCGGTGTACATGTCGTCGGGGAACAGGTCCCAGCCGCCGAAGACGAGCTGGTCGAGGCCCGCGAGGGGGACGAAATCCTTGATGAGGGGGGAGCGGTCCTCGTAGCGCTTGCCCAGGCGGATGGTCTGCAGCTGGGTGACCGAGCCGACGGGTTTGCCCAGGCCCTTCTTGACGAGCTCGACGCCCGCGATGAAGGTGCTGGTGACGGCGCCCATGCCGGGCAGCAGGACGGCGAGCTTACCCTTGGCGGGCCGGATGCGGCTGGCGTGCGTGTTCATTGGTGTCTCTCCTGAGATACAGCATGATAGCGAAATAGAGCGCGCCTCCGACGGCGGCGGCCCACAGGAACTCGTAGACCCGGTCCACGAGGGCCAGGAGCACGAGCAGGTAGATGAAGTCGCGTTGGGCGAGCGCGTTCTCGAGGCGCGAGAGCCGGCCGTCCAGGCCGGGGCCCGCGACCTCCTCGGTCACGCCCGCGGCGGAGCGCCCCGCCGCGCGGCGCGCGCGGCGGTGTCGCCAGGCGAAATAAGAGGAGGCCAGCACGGACGCGACGGCCGCGCCGGACAGCGCCAACGCGTGGGGACCGGCCCCGGCCAGGTGGAAGCCCGCGCCCAGGCAGGAGAAGAGGACGAGGTGCACGAGGTTGTCGCCCCAGAAGTCGAGGTCCGCGCCGAAGTCGCTCTCCTGGAAGCGCACGCGGGCCAGCTCGCCGTCGCAGCCGTCGAGCACGGAGTGCAGCCAGACCAGGAGGGCGCCGGCCACGGCCGGGGCGCGGCCGGGCAGCAGGAACAGCGCCCCGCCGGCCAGGCCGAGAGCCGTGCTGAAGACCGTCATCACGTTCGGCGTCACGCCGGTCTCCAGGAGCGCGCGGGACACGCTCAACGAGATGTGCCGGTCGAAGTGCCGGGCCATGAAGCCGTCGCCCGGGCGCGGCCCCGATTCCATGAGCCAATCGACGGTGGCCGCTCCGTCCAGCGGCGCCTCCAGGCGCCGGTAGGAGCCCTCCGGCAGCGGCTGCTTGTGGCGCGAGAGGCTCTCGTCGCGGCGCAGGACGACCTGGATGACGCCCAGTCCCGCGGCGTCCTCGTAGCTGATGGACTCGCCGTAGTTCTGCGCGGCGACGTGGCGCAAAGTCTCGACTCGCACGAGGTGGTCCGTGGAGAGCCCGAGGTAGGGCGGAGCGCACTCCGCCAGGCCCGCGCCGCCGCCTTCCGCCCAATGCAGCTCCACGCCGGCGGGCACGCGCAGCGCGGCGAGCTCGGCGGCCGCGGGCGCGTGCGCGCCCACGAACAGGGTCTTGAGCCCGGCGCGCGCCGCCGTGAAGAGCTGGCGCTCGAGCACGGTCATGCCGCCCACGCGTTGACGCAGGATGGGCGGATGGGCGACCCAGAGGATGGCGCGCTCGATCACCGGGCGGCGGCCTCCGGCGCGCCGTAGGCGGCGCGGATGGTCCGCAGGCAGAAGGCGGCTTCGTCGAGGTTGCCGGCGCCGCGGGCGCAGGCGTCCTCGAAGGCCGGCCACATGGCGGCCAGCCACTCGGGATGCGCGGAGCCCGCGGAGAGCTTCTCGGGGAAGGAGAGGGTCTCCTCGCGCCCGCCGGCCTTGACGACGAGGCGGTCGTCCTCGAGGGAGGCCGTCCCCTTCTCGCCCGCGACGAAGGCGGTGTTGGCGCGCGACTTCGCGCGCCAGGTCATGTGAAGGCGGCCTTCGGCGCCCTCGGAGCGCAGGAGCAGGTCGGCCTCCTCGTCCACGAGGCCGAGCGGCTGCAGACGGGTCTCCACGAGCTCCAAGGTCTCGCCCAAGAGGCCGCGCAGCAGGTACAGGTTGTGCCAGCCGTGGTCCACCAGGATGCCGCCCCCGGAGACGGCGGGGTCCTTGCGCCAGTCGCCGGGCAGCGCGGACACGGACGGCTTGGTGCGCAGCACCTCGATGCGGGCGGAGCGGATCTTTCCGAGGCGGCCGTCCGCGACGAGCTTCAGGAGCGCCGACCACTGCGGCGAATAGGCCCAGTTGTTGATGGACCAGACCGCCTTGCGGGACGCCTTCGCCGCGGCCTCGATGGCCTTGAAGGCGTCGAGATCGAGGGTCAGGGGCTTCTCGCAGAGGACGTGGAAGCCGGCCGCGAGACTTTTAACCACGGCGTCGGCATGGTATTTGGGCGGCGAACAGACGACGACGGCGTCCAACGACTTCTCGCAAGCAAGGAGCTCTTCGAGATTCGCATAGACGCGCGCCTTCGGCGCGCAACGGCGCGCGGCTTCACCGCGGATGGGGCTCGGTTCGTGCACCGCCTCGACCGAGACGCCCTTCTCCGCCAGGACGGGCAGATGGGCGTTCTCGGCGATGGCGCCGAACCCGGACAGGGCGATCTTTCGGATCAGAGGCCCTTCCGGCGCCGGACCGTCTCCAGCGACTCCGACAGGAGCTCCAGACCCTTCAAGGCCTCCGTCTCTTTGATCAAGAGCGGGGGATTGATGCGCAGGGACGGGTTGTAGGCCATGGTCAACACGCCGCGCTTGAGGCCCTCCTCGAAGACCTCGCGGCACACGGCCTTGTCGAGCGCCTTGCCGTCCTTGGGGTTCACGAGGTCCACGCCGAGCATGAGGCCGCGCCCGCGCATGGAGCCGATGAGGGGCTGCGTCTTCTTCATCTCCTCGAGGCGGGCGAGCATCGCCGCGCCGACCTTGGCGGAGTTCTCGACCAGCTTCTCCTTGAGGATGATCTGCAGCGCCGCGTCGCAGGCCGCGGAGGCCAGGGGGTTGCCGCCGTAGGACGACGAGGAGCCGGAAGGGTTGGCCCAGGGCTTGGCATTGGCGACCTCGGTGGAGGTGACGACGCCCGAGACGGGGAAGCCGCCGCCGAAGCCCTTGCCGATGGTCATGATGTCGGGCAGCACGCCTTCGTGCTCGCAGCCGAACATCTTGCCGGTGCGGCCGAAGCCGGTGATCATCTCGTCGGAGATGAACAACGCGCCGCACTCGCGGGCGAGCTCGCGCACGCCTTTGAAGAAGCCGGCGGGCGGGATGACGTTGCCGTTGGTGCCTTGCACGGGCTCGAGGATGAAGGCGGCGATGGAGCCGGTCGTCTCGCGCTTGATCTTCTCGCGCAGGAAGTCCAGGGTATGGCCGCCGCAGTCGTGCGCGCCCGTCGCGCCGAAGGGGCACTTGCGTGAATCGGGGTAAGGCGAGAGGGTCAGGCCGGGCGCGGTCGCGCCGTAGCCGTTCTTGAAGCCGTCGTTGAGCAGGCCCATGACGCCGGCGGTCTTGCCGTGGAAGCCGCCCCAGAAGCCGACCACCTCGAAGTGCCCGGTCTTGGACTTGGCCAGGCGCAGCGCGGCCTCGACGGCTTCGGCGCCCGAGGAGTAGAGCTGGCAGCGCGTCAGGCCCTTGGGGGTGACGGTGGCGAGCGTCTTGAGGAAATTGAGGCGGTGCGCCGAGGTGAAGGACCCGACCGCGGTCTTGGCGGCCTGCTCGCCCACGGCTTTGGCCCACTCGGGGTGGCCGTAACCCAGGGACGCCACGCCGATGCCGGCGACGAGGTCGAGGTAAGTCTTGCCGTCAACGTCACGGAGCGTCGCGCCGCTGCCGGACTCGACGGCGATCTGCGCGTAAAGGGCGATGGTCTGAAGTCCCGGAGCGATGTACTCCTGCTCCTCTTGGAACAGGGCCTTCGACTTGGGGCCGGCGGAGTAGGGGGCGTCGTTGAGGGTCTGGGGGGTCATGGTTTTAGCTCTTCTTGGCCGCGACCTGGCGCAGGCGCAGGCGCAGTCGGCGGGCGATCTGAACGGCGGCCTCGTTGCGCACGCGGGCGAAGGAAGGCCAGGAGTTGATGTCGATGACGAAGATCTTGCCGGAGGGCGTGACGATGGCGTCGCCGCCGAAAACCTCGACCTTCACGGCGGCGGCGGCCAACTCGGCCTGCTGCGCGAGGTCCTCGATCTCGAAGGGCAGACGGCGCGCCGTCGAGGGGTCGTGGTAGAACCAGGTGAACCACTGGCCGGGGCCGACTCCGTAGAACTTGATGAGGTCGCCGTCCTCGTGCTTCTGGATGACCATGTCCTTGATCTCGCGGCTCTGGAACTCGCGGCGGATGGCGTCGGCCTCGGCCCAGTCCTTGGCGAAGACCACGTCGTAGGTGCAGGTGTTGTGCACGTCGCCGCGTTTGAGCCACCAGCCGGCCTCGGCCTCGTAGGCGGGCGCGCGGCCGGCGGCGGCGGTGGGGCGGATCTCGGAGAGCGGGTAGCTCAGGCCCGGGGTCTTCTCGAAGGCCGGCAGCATGCGCGTGCGGTAGCAGCCGAGCACGGAATCGGCGGGGTTGACGACGACCACGCCGGTCTCCTGCTCGATCTTCTTCAGGCGCATGAGGCGGGGGTAGGTCTCGCACATCGGCACGATGAGGTCGAAGCCCTTCACGTCGGCCGTGTCGAACTGCTCCGGCGTCATGAGCACGCACTCGGTCTTGAGGATGGAGAGCTGGTCCATGACGGCCTTGAGGATGAGCGCGTCGTCGGACTCGCGGTTCGGGGAGTTCTGCAGCTCGCGGTAGATGCCCAGGGCTCTCATCTCGTCGTCTCCGTCAGGAAGGTCTCGGCGGCCGCGAGGTCTTCGGGCCGGTCCACGTCCAAGGTCTTGGCGAGCAGGACGCCGTACACGCGGCCCGCGGCGGCCTGGGAGGCCAGGAAATCCCGCAGGCGGCGATGCGAATCGGCGGCGGGGAGGCGCTTGGCCGCGGCGCGCGTCATGAAGTAGAGGCCGCAGGTCACGGCCGACTTCTCGCGCGCGGCCGCGCCCAGGGCGGTCACGCGCCCGTCCTTGCCCAGGTCGGCCCACAGCGGCTTCTCGTCGGCGACGAAGGCCGTCAGCGCGAGGCCTGCCTCCGCCGAGGAGTCGCGGCACTCCCGCCAGAAACGCGCCGTCTCCGAGGGGGCGATGAGCGCGTCGGTCGTGCTGACGAGGAACGCCTCCTCGGTCTCGGCCAGCCGCAGGCAGACCAGGCGGAAGCTCTCGAAGGAGGACGCGGTGTCGGCGGTGAGCGGGTCGAAGGCGAGGGCGGGGAAGGCCCGCGCCAGGCTCGGCGCGACCTCGCCGCCGCGGGAGTTGGTGAGCACCGTGACGGACCCGGCGCCGGCGGCGGCCAGGCCGTCGACGACCCAGTGGGCCAGCGGGCGGCCGGCGACCGGGATGAGGGGCTTGGGCAGTCCCGGGACGGCGGCGGCCAGGCGGGAGCCCTCTCCGGCGGCGATGATGCCGGCGCGCATCAGGCGAGCACCTTCTCCAGCTCGACGACCGAGCGGATGGTCCAGTCCTGGCCGGCGGCCGGGGGCTCGGCTTCGGCCGAGACGAGGGCGCGCCGCATCCCCAGGCCGGCGGCGCCGGCCATGTCGCGCTTGACCGAGTCGCCGACCATGACGCAGTCGGCGGGCGCGGCGCCCACGCCGCGGCAGGCGTGCAGGAAGATGGCGGGCTCGGGCTTGATGACGCCCACCACTCCGGAGTCGGCGACGACGGCGAACAGGGGCCGCAGGCCCTCGGCCCGGAGGATGCCGTCCAGGTTGCCGTAGAAGTTCGACACGACGCCGAGGCGGTAGCGTCGCGACAGCCGCTCGAGGACGGGCTTGAGCCGGGCGAACTGGCGGCGGCAATCCGCGGCGAAGCGGGCGGAGATGGGGTCGGCGCGGTCCAGGCGGTCTGGCGCGAGGATGGCCAGGATGTCGCGGTTGAGCAGGCGCAGGGTCTGCTCCAAATCCAGCCCCTCGAGTCGATGCCGGGTGGGGAGGGCGTCTTCGCTGTCGTAGAAGGCCCGTTCGAAGCGGGGGGAGTCCAGGCCTTCTTCCTTATAAATAGGCCTCAGCCGGTCCAGAAAGGTGATCCCGTCCGAATCCAGGGTCCCGCCATAGTCGAAGAGCAGCGACTGCATATCCGCTGATTATACCAAATCCCCGTCGGAGGGGCGGCGCAGCGGAGCATGCCGTCTGGGATCAGGCGCGGGGTCGGGAGGAGGGCGCGTCATGCGCCGCCCGGCGGCCGTTCGGAACTTGTTTTTTGAAGCAGGTCTTGACAGTTTTGGGTAAACCTGTTATAAATCCGACGCCACATAGTCATGCGCCGAGTCCGACCGCCTGGGGAACAGGCGGAGGTCGGCGCTTTTTTAATGCCGTGAGAGCGAAAAAAGAAAAGAAATGGCCATAAAGCCGGAAGACGTCAAGGCGAAACTCCAGGGCCTCAAGGCCCTCGGCGAGATGTTCTTGGGTCCCAAGGACGTCGTCGGGGTCGATGTGGGTTCCTTCGCCGTCAAGGTCGTCCTCTTCAAAGAGGAGGCCGGCGTCTTGCAGCTCAAGGCGTGGGGTTATCTCCCGCTCGCCTCCAAGGCCGAGGTCTCCCCGGACGAGAAGAAGATCGCCGTCACCAACGCCCTGCGCGGCTTCCTCATCGAGAAGGGCGTCAAGGTGAAGGAGGCGGCCACCGCGCTCTCGGGCAATTCCGTCATCGTCCGCTACGTCAAGTTCCCGCGCCTCACCAAGGCGGAGCTGTCCTCCACGCTCGCCACGGAGGCCGAGCCGTTCATCCCTTTCGACATCAACGAGGTCCAGCTGGGCTTCCACATCCTGGCCGAGATCGTGGAGGACGGGCAGAAGAAGATGGAGACCGTCCTGGTCGCCGCCAAGAAGGAGCTCGTGGGAGCTCGCCTGGAGGTCCTGCTGGGCGCCGGATTGACCCCGACCATCATCGACGTGGACAGCTTCGCGCTCGAGAACGTGCACGAGCGCTCCGCCGGCGCCAAGGACGGCGCCGCGGCCCTGTTCCTCAACATCGGTCACATGGTCACGAACCTCTCCATCATCGAGAACGGCGTGACGCGTGTGGTGCGCGACGTCTTCATCTCCGGACAGACCGCGACCAAGGCGGTGGCCAAGGCTTTCCAATGCGACGCGGCCAAGGCCGAGGAGCTCAAGCGCCAGCACGGCATCATCATCGATCCCGCGGAGAAGGAGAAGGCGTTGGCCGACGGCAACCGCGACGCGTTGGGCGTGTCGCAGGCCTGCGCCCAGTTCGCCCGCGACCTGGTCAGCGAGGTGCACCGCTCGGTGGACTTCTACCTTTCCCAGGGCCCCGACCGCTCCATCGGCCGCATCGTGCTCTCCGGCGGCTCGGCCGGGCTCAAGAACCTCTCCAAACACCTCGCGCAGGAGTTGAAGGTCCCCGTCGAGGTCGCCGACCCGTTCGCCTTCGTCAAGGGCGCCGAGGCCGTGCCCGAAGACCAGCGCCCGGCGTTCGCCGTCGCCGTGGGCCTGGCGCTGCGCCGGAACAAGGATTGGACCTGACCCCATGATCAAGGTCAACCTCGTCCCGGCCGACATCCTCGCCAAAGCCGCGCAGCGTCAGCTGCTGCTGCAGATCTCAGTCATCGGCGCGCTGCTGCTGCTCCTGCTCACCGGGCTGTCGGCCGGGCACTTCTACGGCAAGTACCGCCTCGAGCAGGACCTCGCCTACAACGAGGCCGAGCTCAAGCGGCTGTCCGCGATCGTCGCCCAGGTCGAGGAGCTCGAGAAGGCCGCCGCCGCCGTGCGCGCCCGCCTCAACGTCATCGAGGACCTCCTGCGCGGCCGCGCCTTCTACCCCATCTTCATGTCCGAGTTCGCGCGCACCGTGCCGCCGGGCGTGCGCGTGACCAACATGCGCACGACCAGCCAGCCGGCCAGCGCCCTGAAGCTCGACATCGCCGCGACCGCCAACACCAACGAGGACATCGCGGCCTGGGTGCGCACGCTGGAGACCAACCCGCGTTTCGCCTCGGTGGAGCTCGGGCCGGTGTCCTCCTCGGGCGTGCGGGGCTACAGCTTCTCGATCACGACCGTCTACACCCAGAAACTCTGATGGCCATCCAACTCACGAAACAGCAGCAGCAATACGTCGGCGCGGGCGCCATCGGCGCGCTGCTGCTCATCGGCGCGTACGTGAAGTTCTTCTGGCTGCCCATCTCCGCGGCCAAGGCCGAGGCGCGGCAGAAGATCGTGGAGATCGAGGCCAAGATCGACAAGGCCAAGAAGCAGGCCGCGCGCCTGGACCGCCTGAAGGACGAGCTCAACGTGCTCAACGAGCAGGCCGTGCAGGCCGAGGCACGCCTGCCGCGCTCGAAGTCCGTGCCCGACATGCTCGTGACGCTGTCGAGCGTCGCGCAGAAGCAGCGCGTCACCATCCTCACCTTCGCGCCGGGCCCGGTCAAGCCGCAGCAGTACTTCATGGAGTTGAACTACCCGATCACCATCCGCGGCTCCTACCATAACGTGGGGCGCTTCCTCGCCGCGTTGGCCCTCGAGCAGCGCATCTTCAACGTGCAGAACGTGACCTACCCCGCGCCCGACGGCGCCGGGGAGATGACGGTCAGCTTCATGCTCCTCTCGTACCAATACAAGGGATGATCCTCGCGCTCCTCGCCGTCCTGCTCGCGCCCGCCGCTCACGCGGCCGCGCCCGCCGTCTCCACGGCCGCGCCCGCCGCGGTCTCCGCGACCACGCATACCGTCGCTTCGCTCTACACCGGGGACCGCGGGCGCGATCCCTTCCTGCCGGCCTCCAGCGGCGGGCGCGCCCCGGCGCGCGTGGACCTGGACGCGCCGCAGGGCCCGCCCACCGCCGACATACACGCCTTGACCTTGCGGGGCATCCTAAAGGATCGCTCCGCCGACTTCGCCATCTTCGCGGCCGAATCCGGCGAGACCTTCATGCTGCGCGCCGGCCGCCTCTACAACGAGCGCAACAAGCCGGTGCCCGGCATCACGGGCCGCATCAACCTCAAGCAGAAGCGCGTCGAACTCATGACGGCGGACAAGGACGTCCAGACCTTCGTGATCGGCGAGACCAACAAAGAGAAGGACGAGGAGCAGCGTCCCTGACGCGGAGATAAACCATGACCATCCACGATCTGAGGAAAGCGACGGCCGCGTTCCTGGCGGCCTGTCTCATCGTCCCCAACGCCTCCGTCGCGGCCCGCGCGGCCGAGGCGGCCGGGACGCCCGTGACCTTCCAGGGCGCCGAAGCCGGCGAGGACGCCGTCACCATCAAGCTCAGCGGCCCCGTGCAGTACAACAGCTTCCTCACTCAGACGCCGCCGCGCCTGGTCATGGAGCTGCTCGACACGAAACACGAGGGCCCCAACCAGTCCGTGAAGGGCCAGGGCAAGTTCCTCGCGGGCGTGCGCAGCAGCCAGTTCGAGAAGACCCCGCGCCTCATCACCCGCATCGTGATGGACCTCGTGAAGATGGCCGGCTACCGCGTCGAAGCCGTGGACGCGGGGCTCAAGGTGCACCTGGTCGGGTCGGTCGAAGACGACTCCACGGCGTCTTCCGCTCCGGCGCCGGCCGCCGCCGCGCCCGCGCCCGCGGCGCGACCCGTCGTCAAGCGTCCCGTGCGCGTGGCCAAGGCGCCCGCCGCCGCGGCCGCCGAGTTGGTGGCCGAGACCGTCGCTTCGCCCGCGCAGGCCGCCGCGCCAGCCGCCCCGGCTCCGGCACCCGCGTCCCAGACCGCCGTCGAGGTCGTGCCCATCTCCGCGCTCGCGCCGGCCAAGCCGAAGGTCGCGCCCGGCGCCGGCGCCGCGTTCCGCCGCGCCGGCCTCGACAAACACATGAGCAAGGAACTCGCGGCCATGGCCGAGAACCTCGACGCCTCGGCGACCACGGTGGAGCTCCCCGACCTGCCCGAAGACGAGACCAGCGGCAGCCGCCCCCGCGGCGGCCGCATCACCCGCGACATCATGAGCCGCATGCCGCGCGACCCCGTCACGCTCGACTTCGACAACACCGACGTGCGCGACGTCATCAAGCTCCTGGCGGCGAAGGCCAAGGTCAACGTCATCTACGGCCCCGACGTCAGCGGCAGCCTGACGCTCCATCTCAACGGCGTGCCCTTCCACGAGGCCTTCCGCACGGTCCTGTCCATGATGGGACTGACCACCGACCAGGTCGGCGAGAACATCCTGCGCGTCATCACCCCGGCGGAGCTGACCAAGCAGCGCACGACCTCCTCGGCCATCACCCGCATCTTCCAGCTCAACTACGCCAAGGCCACGGAGGTCAAGACCACGGTGGACTCGGTGCGCGGCGCCGAAGGCCGCACGGGCGCCTCGACGGCCGACGTCAAGACCAACTCCATCATCGTCACGGACACCCTCGAGGGCTTGCTCGCGACGGAGAACCTCATCGCGCAGCTCGACCAGCGTCCCCGTCAGGTGCTCATCGAGGCCAAACTCGTCGAGGTGCTCGCCAATTCCGGCCTGAACTACGGCATCCAGTGGGATTACCTGAGCGCCGAGCGCGGCAGCGTCGGCGGCAAGCAGGGTCAGACCTTGGTGGGCACGCTCACCACGCAGAACGCCAGCGCCGCCTCCACGCTCAATCCCATCGACCAGAACGCGAACGCCGTCGCGGGCGCGGGCGCTTCCGGCCGCGGCACCGGCGTGGCGTTGGCCGCCGACCGCGTGTTCGGCGCGTTGACGCTGGGCCGCATCACGAACAACTACTTCCTGTCGGCGACCTTGACCGCGGCGGCCTCGCAGGGCAAGGCCAAGGTCCTCTCCGACCCGAAGATCGCCACGCTCAACAACCAGCCGGCGACCATCAACGTCACCACGCAGATCCCGTACGTGACCTCCAACGTGGCGTCCACGGGCGTGCAGACGCAGACGGTCAGCTACGTGACGACCGGCATCCAGATGGCGGTGACGCCGAGCATCAACTCCGACGGCCGCATCTTGCTTGAGATCAACCCGAGGGTCAGCCAACCCTCGGTGAGCGCGTCGGGCTCGACCTTGACCGGCGCCCCGGCCGTCGACTCTCGCGACGCGAAGACGACGGTGCTGGTGCGCGACGGCGAGACCATCGTCATCGGCGGTCTCATCAACGATTCCTTCCAGGACACCATCGCGAAGATCCCGCTGCTCGGCGACATCCCGATCCTCGGCTGGCTGTTCAAGAAGAAGACGAAGACGCGCGTCCGCAACGAGTTGCTCATCTTCGTCACGACCCGCTTGATGCCCGAATAAGCCGTGCTCGCGGGCCTCGTCGGGTTCTTCCTCGCCGCGGGGCTTCTCCTGAGGGGGGCTTGGGACGTCTGGTCCCAGGCCCTCCTCGTTTTCACGCTCGTCGGCGGCGTGGGCGTGTGGCTGGGCTACCGGGCCATGTTGGGCTATCTGCCGCGGCCGACGCGCGGCGTGGACTTCTGGGCCGCCGTGTTGGCCGCGCTCTCGGGCCTTTCCGCGACGCTGAGTCCGGTGCCGTCCTACTCGCGTCCGTCCTGGGTCGCGCTCGCGGCAGGTCTCTCGTTGTTCCCGGTCGTCGGCGTGCTCTCGCGCCCGCAGCGTTCGACCGTGGATCGTTGGGTGCGCGGCGCCGCCTGGGCGCTCGTCCTGGTGGCGGCCTACCAGCGCCTGCACGGCGTGGACCGCCCGCCGTCCTTGCTGCTCAACCAGAACGCCTTCGCCGGCGCCGCTCTGCTGCTGCTGCCCATGGCGTTGGAGGCGCGGGCGCGTTTCCTGGCCGCGGGGCTCGTCTTGTGCCTGTGGTGGGCCAGTTCGGTCGGCGCGTGGCTCGGGCTCTCCGTCGGGCTCATCGCGTTCCGCCGCCGCGTGGGCGTCGGCTGGTCGCGTCTGGGGTGGGTCATCCTGCTCACGGGCCTGGTCATCGCCTACGCCAAGCTCCAGTCGCCGGCGGTCCTGCACCGACTGGCCTGGTGGAAAGCGGCGTGGCTCATGGCCGCGGACGCGCCGTGGCTCGGCCTGGGCACGGGCGCCTTCGCCTACGCTTTGCCCGCTTATGCCAGCGGGCAGCCGGAGCTCTCCACCCTCTTCGCGCACCAGCATCTCCTCGAGTCGGCCGCGGAGCGGGGCTGGCCGTGGCTCGCGTTGTGGCTCGCGGGCCTGAGCGTGCTGCTCACGCGCGGCTCGCCCTTCAAGCGCTTCGGGGCCTTCGCCGCCCTCGTGCACGGCCTCGTGGACTACCCGCTCAGCCTGCCCGGCGTGTTCTGGCTGTTCTGCTACATGGCCGCGTGCGGCGCGCCGGAGGCCGAGGAGGGCGTCAACGTGCCGTGGAGCCGGCGCCCGTGGATGGTGGCGACCGCGGCCTGCGCCGTCATCGCGGCCGGTCTTGGGGCCGGTCGCCTCTGGCGCGCGGACCGCATGCGCGCCTCGGCCGTGGCCGAGCTTTCGGCGCCGGCGCCCGACCTGGAGACGGCGCGCGCGCGCCTGGAGGAGTCGACGCGTCTGTTCCCTCACCCGGAGAGCGAGCGCCTGTTGGCCGAGGTCGCCATCGCCCGGGCGGCGGCGTCGGCGGGCCGGCCGGCCGAGGAGAGGGCCGGTCTCGAGGAGGCCGCCGACCGTCTGCGGCGCGCCTCCCGTCTCGACCCGTACCGCGGCTCCAACCGCGACCTCCTCGAGCGCGTCGAGGCGCGGCGGCGCGCGTTGGCCGCCGCGCCGGGAGCGCGGCCGTGAAGGGCGCGGCCATCCCTGCCGAGGCGCGCGCGCTGGCGCTGCCCGCCGCGGCCGTCGCGGCCTTCCTCTTGCCCATCGCCGCGGCCGGCCTGACCACTTACTGGGGCGATCTCACCTACCTTCACCAGTCCTGGCGCGCCTCGCCGGCGCAGCTCGTGCAGGCCGGGCGCGCGCCGCTGTGGGAGCCGTCTCTGTACCTCGGCATGCCGATGTTGGCGCCGATGCAGGGCGGACTGCTGTATCCGGCCACCGGCTTGTTCTACTGCTTCGGCTTCGCGACGGCGACCTTCCTGTTCCAGTCGCTCCACATGACC
This sequence comes from Elusimicrobiota bacterium, assembly GCA_033875325.1. Classification (GTDB taxonomy): domain Bacteria; phylum Elusimicrobiota; class Elusimicrobia; order UBA1565; family UBA9628; genus GWA2-66-18. The sequence goes on from JANRKA010000150.1 coordinate 19,244, forward strand.
TTGGCCGGCGTCTTCGCCGCCCTCTGGCTGAGGTCGCTGCGGCTGCGTTGGGGCGCCTGCGCCGCCGGCGGGCTCGTCTTCGCGTTGGGCGGTTTCATGGTCAGTCGCTTGCCTTTCGTCAACCACCTCGCGGCGGCGGCGTGGATGCCCGCGCTCAGCCTCTTCTTCGCGCGGCCGCTGCCGCTGGCCGCGTCGTTGGCGCTCATGTTCCTGGCGGGTTATCCCACGACGGTGCCCGGAGCCTGCCTCTCGGCGTGGGCGCTGGCGTTCGCTCTGCGCGCGCGCGGCGCGCCCTCCTGGGCGCGCCTGTCCGCGATCTGGGTCGCGGCCGGGGCCATGGCGCTGGCCCTGTCGGGCGCGCAGCTCCTGCCGGCCGTCGAGCTCGCCGCGCTCTCGCGCCGCGCCGCGATGGGCGCGCAGGAGATCCTCCAGTGGAGCTTCACGCCCCGCGACCTGCTGCAGTGGACCTCGCCCCTGCTCGTGCCGTGGAGCCGCTTCCGGCCCGAGGTGGACTGGTGGAAATGCGTCTATCTCGGGGCTTTCGGCGCCCTGGCCGCTCTCGCCGGGGCCTGCGCGTTGCCGCGCCGCCGCGCCGCGGCGTTGGGGGCGTGGCTGGCCTTCGTGGCCGCGCTGCTCTTGGGAGGCGGCAACCCCGTGTCCGCGGCCCTGTGGAAGCCGCTGACGGGACTGAGCTTCGTGCGTTACCCGGGCAACCTCGCCTACCTCGCCTGGCCCGCGCTCGCGCTGCTGGCCGCGGCGGGGTTGTCGCGGCGGCGTCTCGCGGCGCCTTGGGCCCTGCTCGTCGCGCTGGAGCTCGTCGTGCTGGCGCGCCTCTCCACGCCGACCGCGCCGCGCGGCCTGTTCACGGAGCCGGGGCCGCTGGCGCGGACCCTGCAGGAGCGGTTGGAGGGCTCGCGCTACCTCATCTCGCCGCGCGCCTTGGAGTCGAGTCGCGGCGCGGGCGTCGTGGATTGGAAGACCCGCCTCTTCGGCTTGACCAACGCGCCCTACCGCCTGCGCGCGGTCGGCAACTTCGGCGAGCCTTTGGTCCCCGCGCCCTCCTACGCCGTCATGGACGCGGTGTTCTCCCTGCCGAGCGCCGACGCGGCCGCCGGCTGGATGCCGTGGCTGGGCGCGTCGCGCCTGCTCACGCCCGCGCCCGTCTCGTCCCCGCGTTTGGTCCCCGAGGGACGCGTCTTATGGGAGGTCTCCGCGCTGAAGGCGCCGGTCTCCTCCGCCTATCTGCTGACGCCCGCCGAGGCCGAACGCCTTCCGGCGAGCGTCGCCCTCCCGCCGTTCGCGCCGTCGCGCCCGCTGCCCGTCTCGCGGCCGCGCGAGGACGAGTTGACGGTCTCCGGCTCCGGAGAGGGGCGCGTGTTCCTCGCCGAGCCCCTCTACCCCGGCTGGACCGCGGAGCTGAGCTCCGGCGGCGCGCTCGCGCCGGCCGTCGCGCGCCGCGCGCTCGGCGCCTTCCAGCTCTACGCGGTGCCGCCCGGGGAATGGACCTTGCGCCTGCGCTACGACCCGCCTTCCTTCCGGGCGGGCGTCGCGTTGACGCTGGCCGCGTTGCTGCTGCTCGGAGCCTATTGGTATCATCGAGCCCCGCGCGTGGAGAACCTGTGAACCGTCGGGACCTCGTCGTCTTCAGCGCGTGGGCCGCGGCGGTCGCGGCGCTCGCCGCCCCGGCGTGGGCCGTTGGCTCGGCTTTCTTCAACCACGGCGACCTCTACACCTACCACGCGCCCCTGCGCCACCTCACCGCCGCGTCGCTGCAGGAGGGGCGCCTGCCGTTCTGGAACCCCTTCGTGTTGGGCGGGGTGCCGCACCTGGCCAACCCGCAGACGGCGGTGTTCTACCCGGCGACCATGCTGTCGGCGCTTTTCCCCGTGATCCCGGCGCTGACCTTCGACCAGCTCGGCCACCTGTTGTGGGCCGGCCTGGGCGCCTTCCTGCTCGCCCGGCGCGGCGGGCTGGAGCGCGGGGGAGCGCTCGCCCTGGCCAGCGCCTACGCGTTGTCCCCGTTCCTGGTCTACCGCGTCACCGCCGGCATCCCGACCTTGCTCGCGGCGCTCGCTTGGGTGCCGTGGGTGTGGTTGGCGTGGCTGGGCGGCGGGACGGCGTTGCTCGCCGGGGCGTGGGCGCTGCAGCTGCTCTCCGGTCACGGTCAGTTCCTCGTCGTCAACGCCGCCGGCATGGGCCTGTGGGCGCTGACGCGTCCCGAGCGCGCGGTCCTGCTGCGCCGCGCGCTGGCCGGCGGCGCGGCGGCGCTCGCCCTGACCGCGCCGCAGTGGCTGCCGACGGCCGAGTTCCTGCGCCTCTCCAACCGCGGCGAGTGGGGCGCGGCGCTGGCCGCCTCGTATTCGTTGGAGCCGCGCCACGCCCTGGCCTGGCTGCTGCCCGGGGTCCACGGCACGCCGCTCGACGGCGGCTGGGGCGACGCCGCGTCCGTCTTCTACGAATCCGCCGGCGCGTACGCCGGGCTCGCCGGGCTGCTGTTGGCCGCCGCCGCCCTGCCGCGGCTGCGCTCCTTGGGCGGTCTCGCGTTGGCCGCGGCCGGCGGCTTCCTCGCGCTGGGGGGGCACAACCCGCTGTTGGCGCCGTGGCTGGGCGCGTTCCCGTACCTGCGGACCCCGTCGCGCTGGTCCTTCCTGGTGTTGTGGGGCGTGTTTTTGCTGGCCGGCGCCGGCGCCCGGGCAAGCCTGAGCGCGCGCCCCGCCTGGCAGCGCGGGGCGCTCGCGCTCGTCGCCCTGCTCGAGCTGCTGCGTTGGGACGCGTCGTTCCTGCGCCCTCAGGACGCCGCGCGGTTCCTCGCGCCTCGTACGGAGATGGCCGAGCAGTTCGCGGGCAGGCCGATGCGCGTCCTCGTGGACCCGGCCGCCGCCAACCTCAACAAGACGGTTTATTATCGCGCGCGCGGCATCAACGGCTACGACGCCTTCTACCCCGCCGGCCGCGCGGCGTTCGCCGCCCGCGTCCAAGGCGAGCCGGCCGCCGACACGAGCCGCGTGCTCATCTCGCGTTGGCCTTCGCCCCTGCTGCGCCGCGAGGGCGCGGCCGTCCATCTGCGTTCCGACGGCCGGCTCGACTACGACACGCGCCCTTGGCCGTTGGCCGCCTTCATCGGCGTCTCGGGCGAGCCGGTGGGGGCGCCGCCGCGGGTGCTCGAGGCGTCGCCCGGCCGCTGGCGGCTGGCGGGCGCCCGCCCGGCCGGGGCGGTCGCTCTGCGCGTCTCCGAGCCGTCTTACCCCGGCTGGCGCGCCGCGCTCGATGGAGCGCCGCCGCCGGCGCCCGCCCGGCCCGACGGCGAGCTGGCGCAGGTCTTCGCGCTGCCGGCGTCGGCGGCCGTCCGCTTCGAGCTGGACTTCGTCGCGTCCGGCTGGCCCGCGCTCGCCTTGTTGGGCGCTTGCGCGTGGGCGGCGTGGCTGGGGCTCGCGCTGCGCGCGGCGGAGGCCGCCGCGTGAAGAAGGCGCTCTCGGTCGGCGTCGGCCTCGCCGCGACCGGCTTCTTCCTTTGGCTGGGGCTTCGCGGCGTGGAGTTCCACAAGCTGGGCGAAGCCCTGCGCGCGGCTCGCTGGGGCTGGCTTCTGCCCATGACCGCCATCGTGTACGCCGACCTGCTCGTGCGGGCGCTGCGCTGGCGCGTGCTTCTGTCGCGGGCGCGGCCCGGCGCGCCGGTGGGCGAGCTGTTCCGGCTCGAGGCCATCGGTTTGGCGGTCAACAACGTCTTGTTCATGCGTCTGGGTGAGTTGGCGCGGGCCGTGCTGGCCGCGCGGCGTCTGGGGGTGAGTTCCCCGACCGCGCTGGCCAGCGTCGCCATCGAGCGCGCGCTCGACGTGGCCGCGCTGCTGACCATCTTCCTCCTCGCGTCGGCCGCCGCCCCGGGCTTCGTCCCCGCGGCGGTGCGCCAGGGGGCGGGGCTGCTGCTGGCGGCCGCGTTGGGCGCGCTCGTCGTGCTCGCCGCGGCGGAGACCGCGTTGGCGCCCGAAGGCGCGCTCGAGCGGCTCCTGCGCCGCTGGCCGAGGTTCCATCACTTCGTCGAGCAACTCGCACTCGGCGCCGCGGTCCTGCGCTCGCCCGCGGCCGCGGCGCAGGCCGCCTTCCTGAGCCTCCTGCTGTGGACGACGGACGCGTGCCTGTACTGGGCCGGCGCCCGCGCGCTCGGCCTGGAGGCGCTCGTCGATTATCCGCGCGCGGTCCTCGCGCTGTCGTGGGCCGGCGCGTCCTCGGCCCTGCCCGCCGCGCCCGGCGCCATCGGCACCTTCGAGGCGGTGGTCGGGGACATCCTCGCGCGTTTCGGCGCGACGGCCTCCGAGGCTTTCGCCTACGCCGTCGTCTGCCACGCCGTCATGTACGTCCTGGTCACCGTGACGGGCCTGCTGCTCCTCTGGCGTGTCGGCGTCTCGCTCGCGGGGCTGCAGGAGGACCTCTCCCGATGAAGCTCTCGCTGCTGCCGGTGCTGGCCTGCCCGTCCTGTCGCGGCGCGCTCAAATTTGCCGCGCTCGACAGCTTCCCGCGACACGACCAGGAGGTCGAGAGCGGCACGCTCGCCTGCGTGCGCTGCTCGGCGGAATACGCCGTGACCGACGGGGTGCCGCGCCTGCGTCCGCCTTCCGCTCTCGGGCGCGCCGCCGCCAAGACGCGCGCCGCCTTCGGCTGGGAGTGGCTGCGTTATCCCGGCTCCTTGCCCGAGGACGAGGCCATCTTCCTGGAGGAAGTGCAGCTGCCGGCCGACGCGCTCGCCGGCAAGCTCATCCTCGACGCCGGCTGCGGCATGGGGCGCTACAGCCTCGTCGCGACCAAGCTCGGCGGCGAGGTCGTGGCCGTCGACGTCTCGGAGAGCCTGCTGCGCGTCGCCGAGGCCGCTCGCACCGACCCGAAGCTGCATCCGGTGGAGGGAGACCTCCTGCACCCGCCGTTCAAGGAAGGGGTCTTCGACCTCGTCTACTCGCACGGCGTCCTGCATCACACTTCCGACACGCGCGCGGCTTTCGACGCGGTCGCCGCGCTCGTCAAGCGAGGCGGCTATCTCTCGGTGTGGCTGTACGGCAAGGCCGGCCGCTTCGCGGAGTTCGCCACCAACCCCCTCAAGCCCGGCCGCGAGTGGATCGCCCGACGCCGCCGCCTGGCGTGGCTCATCGTGGGCCTGAGGCATTGCTTCAGCGACCTCGTGCGCGTCTTCACGACGCGCCTGCCCGTGCCCGTCGTCTACGCGTTGTGTTACCCGCTCACCGCGCTCGGCGCGGTGCCGTTCATCAAATACCTCACCTTCTCGGTCCACCCCGACTTCCAGGTGCGTCTCATCGAGAACTTCGACTGGGTGAGCCCGCCCTACCAGTGGCACCACACCAAGGAAGAGCTCGTGCGCTGGTACCACGAGCACGGCTTCACCGTGCAGCGCGTCCTGCCTCACGGGCTCGTGCCCAAGCCGGGCGTGCTCGGCCGCAAGACCTGACGATGAGCGGGGACGCCTCGTCGGTGGTGATGGTGTCGGCCGGCTGGCGGCCCGCGCTGGGAGGCGCCGAGCGTCAGGCCGAGGAGCAGGCGCGCGCCCTGGCCGCCCGCGGCGCGCGGGTCACGGCCCTCACGCGCCGCTTGCCGGGCACCGCGGCCGAGGAGGAGCGCGACGGCGTGCGCGTGCGACGCCTGCCGTCTTTGGGTTCCGGCACGCTCGACTCGCTCCTCTTCCTCGCCGAAGCCTTCGTCTGGCTGCTGCTGCACCGCCATGAATACGACGCGGTCCACGCGCATCTCGCGGGCTCGCCCGCGCTGGCGGCCGCGGCGGCGGGCCGCCTGTTGGGCAAACCCGTGCTCGTCAAGTTGGGCGGCGGCCGCGGCATCGGGGAGCTCGCCGTCTCCTCTCGTTCCGTCTTCGGCCGGCTCAAGCTGCGCCTGCTCGCCTCGCTGCGGCCGCGCTTCCTCGCCGTCGTGCCGGACCTCGCCGAGGAGGCCGCCGAGCACCTCGGGGCGGTACCGGTGGAAGTCCTGCCCAACGGCGTGGACACCCGCCGCTTCGTCCCCGCCGACGCCATGCGCAAGCGCCTGGTGCGCGCCTCGTTGGGTCTGCCCGCGGACGCCCCCATCTTCCTTTATACGGGACGCTTCTCGCCGGAGAAGCGCCTGGCCTGGTTCGCCGGGCTGTGGGCCGAGGCCACGGAGGGCACCGGCGCCGTGTTCGTCCTCGCCGGCGGCGGCGGCGACGCGCCGGCGGCGAGCCCGCGCGTGGTCCTCCTGCCCGCCGTGGAGGACAGCGCGCCGCTCTACGCCGCGGCCGACGTCTTCGTCCTGCCCTCGGCTTCCGAGGGCCTCTCCAACTCGCTGCTCGAGGCCATGTCCGCGGGCCTGCCCGCGCTCGCCAGCGCCGTCGGAGGGACCGCACAGACCGTCGAAGACGGCGTGACCGGACTGCTGTTCGCGCGCGAGGACGCGGCCGCGGCGAAGGCGGCGGCGGGGCGGCTCGCACGCGAGCCCGAGCTGCGCGCCCGCCTGGGCGCCGCGGCGCGGCGCGCGGCCGTCGAGCGTTATGGGCTCGACGGCGTGGTCGAGCGTCTCGAGGCGCTCTACCGGCCCTGACGGGTCAGGTAGCGGCGCACCAGCGTCCGGTCTTCGGAGCCCAGCAGCACCCAGGCCGTGAGGCCGTACGCCGACAGACCCGCGGCCGCGAACGCGGCGAGCAGCAGCCAGCTCGTGGCGCGGTCATGGAAGGGGAAAACCACGGCCAGCATCGCGCCCGCGCAGACGGCCGGCGGCAGCAGGCCTTCGAAGAACACCCGCCCCGCGTCCAGGCCCAGCACGCGGCGGTGCACCAAGGGCAGATAGAACAGCGCGGGCAGCGCCTGGCCGAGCAGCGCCCCCATGCCGACTCCGACGAGCCCCCAGCGCGGGACGAACCAGGCCCAGCCCGCGACGCTGAGAAGCGCCTGCGACCAGGCGAGGACGGGCAGCATCCAGGGCGCGCCGACGGCCAACGCCGCGGAGCTGGGCAGGGCGGTGAGCAGGGCGAAGACCTGGGCGAAGAGCTGGAGGCGCGCGGGCCAGACGCTGTCGTCGCCGAAGCGGCCGCCGAGCCACAGCGAGAGGAACTGCGGCATCAGCGAGAACAGCAGCACCAGCCCGGGCAGGCCCAGCCACAGCAGAAGCCGCAGCTGGCGCAGGTAGAGGGTGCGCAGCGCGCCGCGATGCTCCTCCCCGCGCAGCTCGCCCAACATGGGCATCGCGATGGAGGTGAAGGTCGCGGGCACGATGCTCAAGCGCTGCAGCAGGCCGACGGGGACGGCGTAGAGCGTCATGCCCGCCAACGACACGTGACGGGCGGCGAACACGCGGTCGAGCTGGCCGCCCATGATGCCGGCGATCTGTCCGAGCCACATGCCGAAGCTCCAGGACGCGAAATCGCGCAGGCTCAGGGCCTTGCCGCCGCGGGCGGCGCCGAGACCGGAGCCGTCGATGATGCGGCGCAGCCAGGCCCAGGACGCCGCCGCGCCCAACGCCTGGACCAGCGCGTAGGCCCAGGCCACGGTCTCCATGCCGCCGCCGGCGCGCACCAGGGCGACGGCGAGCAGGGGCGTCAGGCCCGTCTGAAGGAAGAGCAGCAGGTTGTAGGCGTCGAAGCGCTGCAGGCCCTGCAGGGCCGAGCCGGCGCACGCCGACAGGGAGAAGAACACCGCGCCCACGGCCGCGGCCCAGAGCACGCGCACGCCGGAGGCCATGAGGGGCTCCGGGACCTGGAAGAGGCCCGCGAGCAGGGGCCGGGCGGCCCAGACGGCCGCTGCCGCGGCCAGGAGCAGGACGGGCCCGTGGAAAAGCAGGGAATGACGCAGGGACGAGCGCAGCAGCGCGCCGTCCTTCTCGGCCTTGGCCGCCGCGATGTGCCGGAACGCGCTGCTGCCCGCGCCCATCGTCGCCAGCATGAGATAGTTCACGGCCGACTGCAGGATGATGTAGAGGCCGTAGCTCTCAAGGCCGAGGCCCTTGATGAGGTAAGGGGCGGTCAAGAAGCTCGCGGCCGCGGTGGCGGCCTGCCCGAGCAGGCTCCAACGGAAATGACGGGCGAAGCGGAAGGAGCGGGGCTCGCTCATGGGGCGTCGGGTATTCTGGCACGCTTGGCCCCTCGGGGGCAACGCTCGGGGCGGCTTGTCAGCCCCCCGGTGAAGGGCTATCATGCCCCGGTGCGCGCTCTGCTCAACGTGCTTGACGACCTCTTTTACCAGTTCCGCCTCGGCGGTGCGTTGGGCGCGCGCCTGGGCTGCGTGCTCTCCTATTACGCGTCATACCTGGGCGGCCGCCTGCGCGGGTTGGAGCAAGGCGAGAGTCGCACGCGCGCCCTGCGCGCGTTGGGCGAGCGCGGCGTCCCCGCCCGCGTCGTGACCGTGTCGTGGCCTCCCGGCCTGAAGATGGCCTGCGACCTGTTCTCCGCCGCCTTCATGATCAAGGAGTTCGACGCCGACCGCATGTACGAGCTCGTGCCCGGCTTCCACCCCCAGTCCGGCCAGACCGTCGTGGACGTGGGGGGGCATCAGGGCTTCTTCACCGTGCCCGCGGCCGCGGCCGTCGGCCCGACGGGGCGCGTCGTCACCGTGGAAGCGGACCCCGGGAACTTCGCGCTGCTCAAGCGCAACGTCGAGGCCAACGGCCTCGGGCAGGTGGTGCTCGTGCCGATGGCCGCCGCCGACAAAGCCGGGCGCGCCCGCTTCTTCGTCTTCAAGGAAGTGACCGGCGGGTCCCTGGTCATGGAAGTGGAGGGGACGCGCGCCATCGAAGTCGAGACCGACACGCTCGACGCCATCCTGGAGCGCCAAGGAGTGGCCAAGGTGGACCTCATGAAGATCGACGTGGAGGGCGCCTGCCTCTCCGTGCTCAAGGGGGCCCCGAAGGCCCTGGCCGGTCGCCCGCGCCTCGTGATGGAGGTGGAGGGGGACGACGCGCAGGTGGACGCGGTGCGCGCGCACCTCGCCGGCTTGGGCTACGCAACCGAGCGTTTCGGGGCCATCGTGTACGCGCGCCCGTCATGAGCCGGGACTTGCGGACCCGGACCCATCTGCTACACTAACGGCATGGCGACGACCACGCTCGGCGGCTCCCTCGGCGAGGACCACACCAAGCTCATCCTCGACGGGACGAAGGTCGCCTGGCACCGGGACCGCATCGAGGCCTGGAAGCGCGGCGAACGCATCGCGCCCATCACCATCGACATGGCGCTCACGCGCGCCTGCAACTACGGCTGCCACTACTGCTACGCCATGATGCAGGAGAACGAGCGCGAGGCCATCACCCAGCAGGTGATGAAGGACTTCCTCGAGGACTGCGCCGAGATGGGGGTCAAAGGCATCTCCTTCATCTCCGACGGCGAGAGCACCATCTCCCCGGTCTTCGTCTACTCGTGCCAGAAGGGCTCCGAGCTCGGCATCTCGATGGCCGTGGCCACCAACGGCTACGTGCTCAACGAGCGCAAGCTCTACGAGGTCCTGCCGCACCTCACCTACGTCCGGGTCAACATCACCGGCGGCGAGCGCAAGCGTTACGCCGAGATCATGGGCGTCAAGGAAGCCTACTTCGACACCGTCGTCGAGAACATCAAGGCCATGGTCCGCATCAAGAAGGAGCTCGGCCTGAAGGTCACCATCGGCATGCAGATGGTGCTCATGCCCCAGTACGAGGACCAGATCCTGCCGCTGGCGCGCTTGGGCAAGGAGCTGCGGCCGGACTACCTCGTCATCAAGCACTGCTCCGACAACGAGGACGGGTTCCTCGGCGTGGACTACAAGGGCTACGAGCGCATGTACGACAAGCTGCGCGAGGCCGAGGCGATGTCGGACGACGGTTACCAGGTCTCGGTGAAGTGGTCCAAGATCATGGCCGAGGGCAAGCGCTCCTACCAGCGCTGCTACGGCGCGCCTTTCCTCATCCAACTCTCGGGCTCAGGTCTCGTGGCGCCCTGCGGCATGCTCTTCAACGAGCGCTACAAGAAGTTCCACATCGGCAACATCACCCAGCAGCGCTTCAAGGACATCGTCTTCTCCGACCGCTACTGGGAGGTCATGGGCTACCTGGCCGGCCCCGACTTCAACGCCCAGAAGATGTGCGGCTCCCTGTGCATCCAGCACAAAGTCAACGAGCACCTCGACGGCGTCATGAAAGGCGAGATCCCCCTCGCCACCCCGCTCGGCCCCACCCCCCAACACATCAACTTCATTTAACAGAAGGGACAGTCCCTTTTGTTAATTAACAAAAGGGACTGTCCCTTTTGTTACTTAATCTTGCCTTGGTCGCGGGCGGTGCGTTGGATGCGGGTGTTGCGGTCCTCGACGCCTTCGAGCTGGAGTTCGATGCGGGGGTCGAGGTCCTTGCGCAGGCGCCGCTCGAGGGCGATCATGCCGCGCGCGAAGGACGGCTTGGTCTTGTCCTGGACGAAGTTCACGACGAGCCGCACGTCCTGCAGCACGGAGATGACCTCGGCGTCTTCCTGCAGGCCCAGGTCGCGGCAGGCGGAGCGCAGCGCCTTCTCTGCGCGGCCGCGCTTCTCGGCCTCGGACAGGGCCTTCCACTCGGGGCGCGGCGCGTCGTCCCACATGTTCCAGGACGGCTTCCAGCCCGTGGCCTTGGCCCAGTCGCGGAACACGGCGCGCGCCAGGCGTTGGGGCAGCGCGAACGCGGGGTCGGCGTTGTCGGGCGTGAGGATGCCGGCGACGGGGGGCTTCTGCGACTTGTCGCGCAGAGCCTCCATCACGCGGATGACGCCGTGTTCGCCGCCTTCCTGCAGCGGCCGGCCCACGAGCACGCCGCACAAGGCGTCGAGCACGCCTTTCCATGCGGGACGGGCCCCGGCGTGGCGGGCGACGGTGACCAAACCCTTCTCGTCGACGGCGACGGCGAGGGAGGCGCCGCCCTCCTCGGCCCGGAAGGTGCCCGGGCCGGCGGGCAAAGACCCCTCGAAGGCGGCCGCGGCGGCCGCCGCGGCCACGCCGGCCGCGTAGGGAGCGGTGAGGGCGGCCAATTCGCCCACGCCCGCGGCCGCGCCGAAGCGGTCCCCGCCCCGAGGATCGAGCGGGGTCTCGCGCGGGTCGGCGTTGGAGGCCCGCGAGCGGGGTCCGGCGTCGCGGGCCGAGGCCGCGCCGGAAGCGGCCGCGAAGTCCACGGTGAAGGCTCCGTCAGCGAAAGCGGCCTTGCCCAACCCGGCCAGCTTCTTCTCCAGAGCCGCGCGGTCGAGGGTCTTGAGGGTGGACTCGCGCACGGAGACGGTCAGGGGCTCCTTGACCTTGGCCAGCGCCGCGGCCTCGAAGAGGCCGTACAGGCCGCGAGCGGCGTCCTCCTCGGGGACCCAGGTGTCGAGGAACTCGTGGCCGACCGAGAAGTTCCGCAGCTTGGTCTGCAGGCTTTCGACGTAGGAGGCGTACAGCTCCTCGTAGACGAGCTTCATCGGGGGCCATGATACCATTCTCATAGTTATATAATGCCCGCCTGATGAACGCCCGTCTGGGCCTCTACCGGAGCCTGCTGCGCGCCCGCCTCGTCGAGGAGCGCATCGCCGAGCTCTACCCCGCGCAGGAGATGCGCTGCCCCGTGCATCTCTCCATCGGCCAGGAGGCCGCGGCCGTCGGCGTGTGCGCGGCCCTGCGTCCCGGCGACTGGGCGTTGAGCGGGCACCGCTCGCACGGGCATTACCTCGCCAAAGGCGGCGACCTCAAGGCCATGCTCGCCGAGCTCTACGGCAAGGCGACGGGCTGCTGCGGCGGGAAGGGCGGCTCGATGCATTTCATCGACCGCAAGGCGGGCTTCATGGGCGCCACGCCCATCGTCGGCTCGACCATCGCCATGGCCGTGGGCGCGGCCTTCGGCTCCCGGCTGAAGGGGGAGAAGCGCGTGGTGGTCTCCTTCCTGGGCGACGCGGCCGTCGAGGAAGGCGTGTTCCACGAGGCCGCGAACTTCGCGGTGCTCAAGAAGCTGCCCGTGTTGTTCGCCTGCGAGAACAACCTCTACTCCGTCTATTCGCCGCTCTCGGTGCGTCAGCCCAAGGGCCGCTCCATCGCCAAGCAGGCCGCCTCCTACGGGATGCCCGCCTGGACGGGGGACGGCAACGACGCGGAGAAGACCCTCGCGCTGGCCAAGAAGGCCGTCGCCTGGGCGCGGACCAGGGGGCCCGCCTTCCTCGAGTTGTCCACCTACCGTTGGCGCGAGCATTGCGGGCCCAACTACGACAACCACATCGGTTATCGCACCGAAGCCGAGTTCAAGGCGTGGAAAAAACGCGACCCCGTCGCGTCGTTCAAAGCGAGACTCGTCAAGGCCAAGCTCCTCGATGAGGGGCGCGACGCCGCGCTTCGCGCGGAGCTCGCCGCCGAGATCGACGCCGCCGTCGCCTTCGCCCGCGAGAGCCCGTATCCCGAGCCGAAGGCGCTGCTCTCCGACGTGTACGCGGGGGCCGCTTGAGGCAGCTCACCGGCGCGGAGGCCATCCGCGAGGCGTTGGACCTGTGTCTGGCCAAGGACCCTTCCGTGGTGCTCATGGGCCTGGGCGTGCCCGACCCCAAGGGCGTCTTCGGCACGACCTTGGGTCTCCAGAAGAAACACGGCGCCGACCGCGTCTTCGACATGCCCACGGCCGAGAACGGCATGACCGGCGTGGCCCTCGGCGCGACCTTGGCCGGCATCCGCCCGGTCATGGTGCACCAACGCCTGGACTTCGCGCTCCTGGCCGTCGAGCAGATCGTCAATCAGGCCGCCAAATGGCGCTACATGTTCGGCGGGCAGATGGGCGCGCCGATGGTCGTGCGGCTCGTCGTGGGGCGCGGCTGGGGCCAGGGCACCCAACACGCGCAGAGCCTGCACGCCTGGTTCGCGCACGTGCCCGGACTGAAGGTCGTCGCGCCGGCGCGGCCGGCCGACGCCAAAGGCCTGCTCATCTCCGCCATCGAGGACGACGACCCGGTGGTGTTCATCGAGCACCGCTGGATGCAGGTGCTCAAGGACGAGGTGCCCGAGGGCCTGACGCGCGAGCCCCTGGGCAAGGCGCGCGTCGCGCGCGCCGGGACGGACGTGACCCTCGTGGGCGTGTCCTACATGACCGTGGAATGCCTGCGCGCCGCTGACTATCTCGCCGAGGAAGGCGTCTCGGCCGAGGTCCTGGACCTGCGCTCCCTGCGGCCGCTCGATGAGGACGCCATCCTGGCGTCGGTGCGCAAGACCGGCCGCCTGGTCGTGGCGGACACCTCTTGGGCCTTCTGCGGCGTCTCGGCCGAGGTCTGCGCGCTCGTCGCCGAGAAGGCGCACGGGGCGCTGAAGGCCGCTCCGCGCCGACTGGGCACCGCCGACTGCCCGGTGCCCTCCACCCCCGCGCTGGCCAACCTCGCCTATCCGCGCGCCGAGCAGATCGCCGCGGCCGCGCGAGCGTCCGTGGGCCTGACCGGCCCGGCGCCCCGGCGCGCGGCGCCCGTCATCCCGCTGGACGTGCCCGACACCAGCTTCACGGGGCCCTTCTGATGAAACGCATCCCGTACGTGGACCTTGCCGGGCAGCACCGCGCGCTGAAGGCCGACCTGCTCGCCGCCGCCGGGCGCGTCATCGATTCCGGACAGTTCATCCTGGGGCCGGAAGTCGCCGAGTTCGAGGCGGCGTTCGCCGCGCTGCACGGGGTCAAACACGCCGTCGGGGTGGCCAACGGCACCGACGCGCTGACGCTCACTTTGCGCGCGTTGGGCGTGGGCCCGGGCGACGAGGTCGTCACTGCCGCCAACTCCTTCGTCGCCAGCGCGTCCTGCGCCGCGCTGGTCGGCGCGACGCCCGTGCTCGCCGACGTGCGCGCCGACTACAACATCGATCCGAAGGCCGTCGAGCGGGCGCTGACCAAGAAGACCAAGGTCTTGCTCCCCGTCCATCTCACCGGCCGGCCGGCCGACATGGACGCGTTGTCCGACCTGGCCAAGCGCAAAGGGCTGCTCATCGTCGAGGACGCGGCGCAAGCCGTGCTCGCCGGCTACAAAGGAAGGAAGGTCGGCTCCTTCGGCGCGGCGGGCTGCTTCAGCCTGCATCCGCTCAAGACCCTCAACGCCTTGGGCGACGGCGGCGTCATCACGACCGACGACGCCGCGCTCGCCGAGAAGCTGCGCGTGCTGCGCAACCTCGGCCTGGCCACGCGCGAGAACTGCGTGACCTTCAGCGGGAACTCGCGCCTGGACACGCTGCAGGCCGCGATGCTGCTGGTGAAGCTCAAGCATCTCGCGGCCTGGACCGAGGCGCGCCGCCGGCACGCCGCCGCCTATCAGAAGGCGCTCGCGGGCGTCCCCGGCCTCGTCGTGCCCGTCGACGCGCCCGGCGAGCACGCGGTGTACCACACCTTCATCGTGGCGTCGGAGAAACGCGACGCTCTCAAGGCGTTCCTGTCCGAACACGGCGTGGACACGGCCGTGCATTATCCCGTGCCCATCCACCTGCAGGACGCCGCCAAGGCGTTGGGCTGGAAGCCGGGCGCTTTCCCCGAGGCCGAGCGGCAGGCCGGCCGCATCCTGAGCCTGCCCGTCTACCCGGAGCTGTCCGACGAGGACCGCGACCGCGTGGCCGCCCTGATACGGGAGTTCCACACCAGATGAAGAAGCTGCGCGTCCCTTTCTCGTACCTCGACCGCCAGTTCGCCGACCTCGACGCCTACTTCGACGACCTGCGCGCCTTCGTGAAGACCGGCGACTTCACGCTGGGCGAGCCGCTGACCCGCTTCGAGAAGAGCTTCGCCGCCCTGATGGGGCACCCGCACGCCGTGGGCGTGGGCACGGGCACTGACGCCTTGGCCCTGCCGCTCAAGCTCCTGGGCGTGGGCCCGGGCGACGAGGTCATCACCACCCCGATGACCTTCATCGCGACCGTGGGCGCCATCGTGCAGGCCGGCGCCCGGCCCGTGTTCGTGGATTCCACCGACGGCTTCGTCATCGACCCGTCGAAGATTGACGCCGCCGTCACGAAAAGGACCAAGGCCATCCTCCCCGTGCACTACGGCGGCAACGTCGCCGACATGCCGGCGGTGATGTCGGTCGCCGCCCGGCACAAGCTCGTCGTCGTCGAGGACGCCTGCCAGGCCATCATGGGCGCCATCGACGGCAAGTGTGTGGGGTCCTGGGGCGAGGCCGCCGGCTTCTCGCTGCACCCGCTCAAGAACCTCAACGTCTGGGCGGACGGCGGCGTCGTGTTGACCCGCTCGAAGGAGCTGGCCGACAAGCTCCGGCTGTACCGCAACCACGGGTTGGTCGGCCGCGACGAGGTCGCGTCGTGGGGGGTGAACTCGCGGCTGGACACCCTCCAGGCCGTCATCGGGAACCGGCTCGTGGGCACCACGGCCTGGATCACCGAGCAGCGCATCAAGAACGCGACGCGCTACGACGAGGCCTTCGCGGGCCTCGACGGCGTCACGGTCCCCGCGCGCCGCCCCGGCGTGCGCCACGTCTTCCACCTCTACATGCTCAAGGCGCGGCGGCGCGACGAGCTGCTCGCCTTCCTGCACGAGCGCGGCGTGGAGGCGAAGGTCCATTATCCCGTCCCCGTCCACCTGCAGCCGGCGGCCAAGGAGCTGGGTTACGGCCCCGGCTCCTTCCCCGTGTGCGAGGCCGACTGCAAGGCGCTCATCACCTTGCCGGCCCACCAGCACCTCACCGAGGACGAGCTCGCGTGGACCATCGAGTCCGTGAAGGCGTTCTACCGGAAGTGAGCGCCAAGACCGTCGTCGTCATCGGCTCGAACTGCTTCACCGGCGCGCACTTCGTCGACGCCCTGTTGGGCGCGGGACACCGCGTCGTCGGGGTCAGCCGCGCGCCCGAGAGCAAGCCGCTGTATCTGCCGTACAAGTCCCGCGCCGGGGCGCAGTTCGAGTTCCGACGGCTCGACCTGGTCACGCAGATGCCCGCCGTGCTGGAGTTCCTGTCCCAACGGCGCCCGTCCGTCGTCGTCAACGTGGCCGCGCTCAGCGAGGTGGCCCTCAGCAACGAGTCGCCGGTCGAATATTATGAGACCAACACGCTCGCGGTCGTCAGGCTGACCGATTTCCTCCGGCGCCAGCCCTGGCTCGAGCGTTACGCGCACGTCTCGTCGGCGGAGATCTTCGGCTCGTGCTCCGCGCCGGTCGACGAGTCCGCGCTCTTCAACCCGTCCACCCCCTACGCCGTCTCGAAGGCGGCGGCGGACATGCACATCAATACCCTCATCAAGAACTTCGGTTTCCCGGCCGCGCTCATCCGCTCGACCAACGTGTACGGGCGCCATCAGCAGCTCTTCAAGATCGTCCCCCGCGCGGTCATCCGCATCAAGCAGGGCAAGCTCATCGAACTGCACGGCGGCGGACTCGCCAAGAAGAGCTTCATCCACGTGCGGGACGTGGCCGCGGGCCTCTTGAGGATACTCGAGAAGGGCGCTCTGGGCACCTTCCACTTCAGCGTCCCTTCCGACCGCACGGTGGCGGGCGTGGTGCGCGTCGTGGCGGAGGCGATGGGCAAGGACTTCGACGCCGTCGCCAGGACGGTCGGCGAGCGGCTCGGCCAGGACGCGGCCTACACGCTCGACTGCTCGCGCGCCGCGCGCGAGCTGGGCTGGAAGCCCGCCGTCCGTTTCGAGGACGGCGTGCGCGAGACCGTCGAGTGGATCGAGGCGAACTGGACCGAGGTCGCGGCCGAGCCGCACGAGTACCGCCACCGCGTCTCGCGCGCCGCGTGAAGCGCCCCACGCTCTCCGTCGTCGTCCCGCACTACAACCACGGACGCTGGGTGGAGGGCGCCGTCGCCGCGCTGCTGGGCCAGTCCGTCGCGCCGCTCGAGCTCATCCTCATCGACGACGCGTCCACCGACGGCAGCGGACCCGTGCTGGAGCGTTTGGCCGGCGACCCGCGCGTGCGGCTGGTGCGCCACGAGAAGAACCGCGGCGTGTGCGCCACCCTCGTCGAAGGCCTGCGGCTCGCGCAGGGCGACTTCGTCTACACGCCCGCCGCCGACGACCTGACCTTGCCGGGCGCGTTCGAGAAGCTGCTCTCGCTGCTCGCCGAGCACCCGCGAGCCGGGCTGGCCTGCGCGCAGGCGGGCCTCATCGACGAGCGCGGCCGCGACCTCGGACCCTACCGCCTTCCCGTCCCATCCGCGACGCCCGTGTACATGACGGGAGAGGAGTTCCGCGCCGCCTGGCGGCGGCACGGGGCTTGGGTGGCGACTTACACCTGCCTGTTCCGGCGCGACGCGGCGCTGGCGGCGCTTTCGGCCGTGGGGCGCGACCTGGGGCCCTCGCTCGACGCCTTCCTCATCCACGGGCTCGGCGGGCTGCACGGCGCGTGTTACCTGCCGGAGCGCACGGTGTCTTGGCGGCAGCTCGAGTCCGGCTTCGCCAACCGTTACGGCCGGGACGCGGACGCGTCCATCGCCGTGGTCGAAGGCCTGCTCGACGCGCTCAAGACCCTGTCTCCGCGCGTGCATGACGACGCCTACCTCGACATGCTGCGCCGCATGGCCGGCGAGGAGATGCTCAACAACCTCGCCCACGCGCCGCTCTTCGACCGAGCCGGGGCCGCGAAGGCCGCGGCCTTCATCCCCGGCTCGGACCCTTGGCTCGCGCTCTACCGCGCCGCGCTCGCCGCCGGCGCCGGCTCATGGGCGGCCCGGCTCTATCTTTTCCCGAAGCGCCCCGTCTCGGAGATGGCGCGCATCGCCGCCCGCAAGCTCGGCGGACGCTAGCCTTTCTTCGCGGCCTGCAGGGCCTTGATGTTGTAATAGCGCGGGTCGGTCATCGCGCCGGGCACCTTGCCCGCGGCGAAGGCGTCCACCAGGTCGGAGACCGCGTCCTCGATGCTCTTCTTGGGGGTGAAGCCCAGGACCCGGGCGATCTTGGCCGAGGAGATGTGATAGGAGCGGATGTCGTCGGAGGGCGTGGTGACCACCTTGATGGGCTTGCCCGGGACCTTGCGCTCGACGACCGACTTCACGATGCCCGCGATGTCGGCGACGGTGCGGTTCTGGTAACCCGCGTTGAACACGCCGCCGTCGATGCGCTCGGCGGGCAGCGCCAAGAGCAGCTTGTAGAGGTCGCACATGTCCTGCACGTGAAGGTTGGGGCGCATCTGGACGCCGCCGTGCACGGTGATCTCCTGCTTGAAATAGGCGCAGGCGGTGAGGATGTTGACCGTCAGGTCCAGGCGCAGGCGCGGGGCGTAGCCGCACACCGTCGCGGGGCGGATGGTCACGGTCGTGAAGCCCGGCGCGCGATGGCGCTCCAGGATGGGCTCGCAGAGGCCCTTGTACTTGTTGTAGTCGGTGATGGGGACCAGCGGGTGGTCCTCGGCCACTTCGGGCGCGTCGCTGACCCCGTAGACGCTGGAGGTCGAGGCGTAGATGAAGCGCTTGACGCCGGCGCCCTTGCTCAGCGTCACCAGCGGCTCGAAGGCGTCGAAGTTGATGGCTTTGGAGAGCCCCGGGTCGAGCGCGAAGCTCGGGTCGTTGGAGATACACGCGAGGTGGATGACCGCGTCCACGCCGGCGAGCGCGGCCTTGAACGCCTTCTGGTCGAGGATGTCGGCCTTGACCAACGCGTAGCCCGCGCGGCCCTTCACGCCGTCCATGCCCCAGTCGCCGTAGAGGCAGGAGTCGTAGACCACGACCTCGCGCCCCTCGTCGAGCAGCTGCGGGACGAGCAGGGAGCCGACGTAGCCGGCGCCGCCGGTGATGAGGACCTTCTTGAAGGCGTTCATTTGAGCAGGGACTCCGCGTGTTTGATGAGCGCCGCCCGGTCGAGGAACTGGCGGTGC
The DNA here is from genome assembly GCA_033875325.1 of Elusimicrobiota bacterium. Lineage (GTDB taxonomy): Bacteria > Elusimicrobiota > Elusimicrobia > UBA1565 > UBA9628 > GWA2-66-18. The sequence goes on from JANRKA010000150.1 coordinate 37,996, forward strand.
CCGACGGTGGCCACGGCCTGGGCGCCCGCGGCGTTGCCGAGGAACAAGGCGACCTCCAACGGCGCGCCGGCGGCGACGAGCGGGCCCGCGACGGACAGGAAGGCGTCTCCGGCCCCGACGCGGTCCTTCACCTGGCCGGCGAAGGCGGGCGCGTGGAAGAAGCCGGCGCCGCGCTCGTAGCCGAGGCTGCCGTATTTGCCGCGCGTGACGATGACGCGTTTCCAGCCGCGCGACTTGGCCAGGCGCTCGATGAGCAGGCGCACCTCGCCGCGGCGGTCGAGGGTCGCCATGCGCAGCTCGTTCTCCGCCATGCAGGCCAGGTCCACGCGTTTGTAGCGCCCGATGGTGTGGTAGCCGATGTTGCCCGCGTTGGACTGGGCGTTGACGATGAGGAAGCGGGCCTTGGCCTGAAGAGCCTTGAGCGTGCGCTCGCCGATCATCCCGTGGCCGTAGTCGGTGACCAGCGTCGCGTCGTGGCGCGGGAGCTCGCGGGCGAGCCGCGCGGCCCAGCGCGCCTCCTCGGCGGGCAGCGGGGCGGCGTCGTTGAGCTCGTAGACCTCGAGCAGCTTGGTGAAGTGGTAGCTCTCCACGTAGCGGCGCTTGAGGATGGTCGGGCCGTCCGAGCGCCAGGCCCAGACCGGGCGCACGGACGGCCGCAGCTTGGCGCGGATGAGCCCCATGCGCGGGTCCTGGCGGCCCACCATGGCGAACAGGCTCACGCGGTCGCACACGGAGGCGGCGTTGTTGGCCACCGCCAGCGAGCCGCCGATGAACAGCTCGGGCGCGAGTTTCTTGACGACGAGGGTCGGTTCCTTCGACGACTTGCCGATGGCCTCGCAGAACGCGTATTCGTCCACGATGGCCTCGCCGACGGCGAGGAGGCGCAGGCCGCGCGCGCGGGCGAGCCACTTCGTCACGGCCGACGCGTCGTGGCGCCGGCCGAACTCCTCGACGAAGCGCGCGATCTCGGGCGTGAAGACCGGCAGGTGCCGGTTGAGCAGCGCCGAGGAGGAGAAGACGATGTCGTCGGTGAAGACCAGCCGGCCGCCGCCGGCCTCGACGGCGCGGCGCTCGCGCGCAATGCCGCCCGTCACGTCGGACTTCTCCGATTTGTAGTCGGAGCCCTTCACGTAGGCGTGCGGCCGCAGCAGCTTGATGGTCTCCACGGCGTCGGGCCAGCGGTTGACCGCGGCGTAGTCCACGACCGAAAGCGCGGCCACGGCCTCGGCCCGCAGGCCCTCGTGGAAGGCGGGGCGGTGCGGGCCCTTGTTGACGAACCGGTCGGGCGTGACGGTGACGACGAGGAGGTCGCCTTCGCGTTTGGCGCGCTCGAAGTGGCGGATGTGGCCGACGTGGAGCAGGTCGAAGACGCCGTGGCAGTGCACGACGCGCCGGCCCTTGCGGCGGGCGGCGGCGACCGTCTTGGCGAGCTCGTCGAGCGTCTGCAGTTTGCTCATGGCGCGAGGTATTTGAACCAGTCCTTGGTGGATTCCCGGATGGAAGTCTCGTCCCAGACCGGGGCGTCGCGCCAGGCGTCGATGCCCGCGAGGACCTTCTTCACGCCTTCCGGGAAGGCGACCCGGGGGGACCAGCCGAGCTCGGCCTTGATGCGGGAGATGTCGGCGTAGGTGCGGTCGGGCTCGCCCGGACGCTTGGGGATGCGGGTCACCGGTCCGCCGAGCAGCCCCACGAGTTCGTTGACGGAGTAGGTGCCGCCGGAGCCGACGTTGAGCGAGGTCCCCGTGAGGCCGGACGCGGCGGCGGCGACGAAGGCCTCCACCACGTCGCTGACGAAGGTGAAGTCGCGCGTCTGCGTCCCGTCGCCGACGACCGTGAAAGGTTTGCCCGCCAGCTTCTGGGCCAGGAACACGCCGAACACCGCGCCGTAGGTGCCGGAGGTGCGCGCGCGCGGCCCGTACACGTTGAACAGGCGCAGGCAGAGGGCGCTCATCTTGTAGGTCTGGGCCCAATGCAGGACCAACTCCTCGCCGAGGCGCTTGGTCAACGCGTAGGGGTACATCGGCCGGATGGGGGCGCTTTCGGGGGTCGGGTAGGCGTCGGGGATGCCGTAGCAGGACGACGACGCGGCGTACAGGAAGCGCTTCACGCCCGCGGCCCGAGACGCCTCGAGCACCGCGGCCGTGCCGTCCACGTTGGCCTTGTGGTACTTGAGCGGCTCGACGATGGACGGGACGATGTCGGCCAGGGCCGCCAGATGGAAGACTTTGGAGACGCCTTTGAAATGCGGTGCGATGGCCGCGAGGTCGGAGCAGTCGGCCCGGTGGAAGGAAAAAGCCTTTGATTTCCGGGCTTCCTCGAGGTTGGACTCGCGCCCGTTGGAGAGGTCGTCGATTACCGTGACCTCATGACCCTCGGCCAGGAGCCGGTCCACGAGGTGCGAGCCGATGAAGCCGGCGCCTCCGGTGACCAGGGCTCTTTCCATATATAAGGGCTAGTCTACGACCCTGGGTGGGCCCCGTCAACTTGCGCCGGGGGGGACAAGGGTATTACACTGAGGCATGTGCGGCATCATCGGCATGGCGGCGGGGGAGGGCGCGGTGGCGGAGTACGCGCGCCTGAAGGCCGCCAACGACCTCATCTCCCACCGCGGCCCTGACGACGAAGGCTTTCACCTCGACGGGCGCGTCGGGCTGGGCATGCGCCGCCTGGCCATCATCGACCTCAACACGGGGCATCAGCCCATCTCGTACGCGGACGGCGCGTACTGGATCGTGTTCAACGGCGAGATCTACAACTACCGGGAGCTGAGGAAGGAGCTCGAGTCGCGCGGGCACCGCTTCAAGACCCAGTCGGACACCGAGGCCATCCTCGCGTTGTACCAGGAGAGCGGCGAGCGGTGCGTGGACAAGCTGCGCGGCATGTTCGCCTTCGCCATCTGGGACAAGAAAGCCGGCAAGCTCCTGCTCGCGCGCGACCGCATCGGCAAGAAGCCGCTGCTCTACGCCGAGAGACCGGGCGGCGGGCTCGTGTTCGGCTCCGAGCTGCGCGTCTTGTTCGCGCTCGACCCGAGCCTCAGCCGCGAGGTCGACCCGCAGGCCGTCGACCTGTTCCTGTCGCTCCAGTACGTCCCGTCGCCGCGCACCATCTACAAGTCCGCCAAGAAGCTGCCGCCGGGCCACGTCCTGGTCTGGCAGAAGGGCCGGGTCGCGGTCAGCCGTTACTGGGACCTGCCCGTCGGGCAGCCGCCCATCACGACCGACTTCGAGGAAGGCAAGCGTCTGATCCGCGACACCCTCACCGAGTCGGTGCGCTTGCGCATGATATCCGACGTGCCGTTGGGCGCCTTCCTGTCCGGCGGCGTGGACTCCTCCGTCATCGTGGCGCTGATGGCGGGGTTGTCCTCGCGGCCGGTGAAGACCTTCTCCATCGGCTTCCAGGAGGAGCGTTTCGACGAGACCCGCTACGCGCGACTCATCGCCGACCGCTACAAGACCGACCACACGGAGTTCACGGTCAAGGCGGAGATGACCGACGTGCTGCCCAAGCTCGCCTGGCATTACGGCGAGCCCTACGCCGACGCCTCGGCGCTCCCGACCTACTTCGTCTCGCGCGAGACGCGCAAGTTCGTGACCGTGGCCCTCAACGGCGACGGCGGCGACGAGAACTTCGCCGGCTACATCCGCTACTTCGCGATGAAGGCCGCGCGACTCGTGGACGCGGTGCCCGGCCCGGGCAAGGCCGCTCTGAAGGCCGCCGCCGAGCTGCTGCCGGAGCGCGACGCGCCCTTCGGCTTGGCCTGGCGCGCCAAGCGCTTCCTGCGCTCGACGCTTTTCAACGACCTGCCCGGCCGCCATCTCAAAATGATCGGCTACTTCGCCGAGGACGACAAGCCCGCGCTCTACGCCGAGTCCTTCAAGCGCGCGCTCTCCGCCGCCGACGGCGCGCCCGCCTACATGGCCAAGGCCTTCGCGGCCGCCGAGGGCGAGGACTACGTCAACCGCATGCTCTACGTGGACTTCAAGACCTACCTTCCCGAGTGCCTGATGCACAAGGTGGACATCGCGGCCATGGCCGCGTCCCTCGAGGGGCGTTCGCCCTTGCTCGACCACGTCTTCGTCGAGACGGTTTTCCGCATGCCGGGCGACTGGAAGCTCAAAGGCCTGCGCGGCCACAAGTGGATCATGAAAGAGGCGTTCAAGGACCTCCTGCCGCCGGAGATCCTCGACCGCCCGAAGATGGGTTTCGGCATCCCGCTGGGCGACTGGTTCCGCGGCCCCCTGAAGGGCTACTGGGAGGAGCACGTCCTTTCCAAGGAGGCGCTGGCGCGCGGCTACTTCCAGGAATCCGGCCTGCGCGCGTTGTGGGCGCAGCACCAGAGCGGCGCTCACGACCAGGGCTACCGCCTGTGGGGCCTGCTCATGCTGGAGCTGTGGCACCGTCACGCCGACGGCGTGATGACCGCTCCGGCCTGCGAAGCCGCGGCCCGCTGACGCCCCCGAAAGTGGGATAATCCGGGCCCCATGCGCGGCCTGCTCCTCGTCCTCCTCTCGACCCTCCCCGCCGCCGCCGCGCCGACCGCGTCCTTGCTCGACGAAGGCGTGGGCGCGCGCGTGATGGCCATGGGCGGGGCCGGGGTCGCGTCGGTCGACGACGCCACGGCGCTGTATTGGAACCCCGCCCGTCTCTCCGCGCTCAAGGACCACGAGCGCGAGGCCGTGGTCGCGCACGCGGAGCTCTCCGAAGGCCGGGCCCAATACGCGGGTTACGCCCAGCAGGCCGACGACAGCTGGGGCGGCGTCGGCGCGCTCTACCGCGACCGGCCCGGCCGACCCGCGGGCGACTTCGAGACCTCCGACTTCGCCCTCATGATGGGCTACGCCAAGCGCGAGAACGAAGGCACGGCCGGCCTCTCGGCCAAGTACCTGCGCTCCCGCGTCCCCGGCGCCTCGGCGCACTCCTTCGCCGCCGACCTCGGCGTCGCGAATTCGGACGAGGGCCGCACGACCGCGCTGGCGCTGCGCAACATGGGGCCCGGCCTCAAGTACGGCCGCTTCAAGAAGGACCTGCCGCTGACCGCGGCCATGGGTTTCGGCTACAAGGCGGGCGAGGTCGCCATGGGCTTGGACTACGAGTACCGGCCGTTCACGGGCGCCCACGACGCCGGCGCCGGCGTGGAATGGGAGTTCTTCAAGGGCTTCCTGGCGCGCGGCGGCTGGACCACCAAGGACGAGAAGGCGCCGCGGCTCGTCGTCTCGCGCGGCTTCACCTTCGGCGGCGGCATCAGGCTCGCCGGCCTGCGCCTGGACTACGCCTTCCGTCCGAAGGCGGGCCGCTTCCACCGCTTCGACGCCGCCTACCGCTTCTAACGCGCGGGCTTGCGCGCGAGACTCGTCCAGGTTACCCTTCAAGGCGATGGGCGCCCTGCTGCTCGCCGTCTTGATCTTGGCCGCGGCCCCGGCCGCGGCCGCCAGGACGCTGTGTTGGAAGACGACCTCGTTGATGTGGGACGCCCGCGAGAAACGCGCGGTGCCCGTCACCGAAGAGATGCTCGCGCGCCTGAGCCGGGCTTTCGCGTCATGGGAGCGCGCGTCGGGCGGCGCGTTGGCCTTCCGGCACGAGGGCGCGAGCGCGCCTTCCCACGACGGCACGGCGAGCCTGCCGCGCGACGGCTGCGTGCACGCGGTGCTTCACGGCGAGCGCAACTTCCACGGCGAGCTGGCGCACGGCGGCTTCGACGGCAAGTTCCCCGACGGATACGAACGCGGCTATTTCTTCGTCAGTCGCCGGCGGGGCGCGGCCGACGACGACACCCTCATTCATGAGATCGGTCACGCCTTGGGCCTGCCGCATTCGGCCGTCGCCTCGTCGGTGATGTTCAGCGGCCCGCGCTCGGGCGGGGCGGCGGTGTCCGAGCAGGACGCGGCTGACCTGCGCGCGCGCTGGGCCCGCGGCGCGCCGGGCGTCTTCGTCATCGAGGGGGCCATCGAGTCGCGGCGCGCTCATCCTACCGCCAACGTCTTCGCCGTCGGGACGAAGAACGGCCGGACCTACTCCGCACGCGCCGACTACATGGGCCGCTTCCTCATCGGGCTCGCGGAGCCCGGCGAGTACCGCCTCATCGCCCGTCCCGTCACGCTCGCGCGCGACCTGAGGCCGGCGGCGCTGGGCGGCTTCCAGGAGACCGAGCACCCGGATAAGCTCGTCCTCAGCGCGTCGCGGCCGGACGCGACCGGCGTGCGCCTGCGCACGCGCGACGACCCGCCCCGTCCGCCCGTCGTCGCGCCGGGCGCCGCCGCGTCCGGCGGCCCCGTCGCGCTGGCGCCGCAGCCGCGCTCCGGTCCCGCGCCCGTCATCGCGTTGTCCTTCGACCGCGGCTTCGACGACGAGGGGCCGTACCGGCTCAGAGCGAAGAAGGAGGGCGACGACGTCACGCTCGTCGACGGCATCAAAGGCCGCGCGCTCTGGGTCGGCGGCACCGAGGACTGGCTCGACCTCGCGCTCTCATCCGCGGTCGTCTTCCCGCGGGGGTTCACGCTGGCGCTGTGGGTGCGCCGTGACGACTGGCTCAACCCGTACCGCGGCGGCTCCGGCTGGCAGACCGTCGCGTCGCTGACCACGGGAGCGTCGCTCTCCATCACCGCGCCCGGCTGCCCGCTGCACGAGCCTTGGGCCATCGAGGGCCACCTCTCGAGCCACTCGCCGACGCGCGAGAGCGCGCGCGCCCACTCGCCCGGCGACAGCGTTCTGGCGCGGCGCTGGCAGCACGCGGCGATGGTCCACGACCCTCGCGACGCGTCTCTGACCGTTTATCTCGACGGCAAGGCCGTGGACAGGGCCAAGGGCGCGCCGGTCCCGAGCTACAACATCCGCAACCTCCGTCTGGGCACCTGGTACAAGGCCAACCAGGCCTTCCGCGGGGCCATCGACGAGCTCGAGGTCCACGACTACCCGCGCTCCGCCGATGACATCGCGCGGGCCGCGGCCGCCGGGCGTTAGTACAGCAGCAGGCCGGGCGTCGGGGTGGACAGAGTCGGCGTCTGCTCCCGGTCTTGGGCCCGCGCGTCGACGATGACGCGTTTGCGGGCGTAGGCGTGCAGCTCCTCCAAGGTCAGGTGCCCGTCTGAATCGGCGTCGGCCGCCCCGGCGAGCCCGGCGACGAGGTGGTGGGTGAAGGCGCCGTGGCCGGCGGACGGCAGCCCGCCGGCGACCTCGCCGGCTTCGGACGCGGCGAGCACCGACACGCGCCGCGGCCTCTCGGGCAGCCGGACGCTCACCAGCGGGCGCAGTCCCGGCGCGAGCACGGAGCGGCCGCCGGCTCCGGAGAAGCAGGAGTCCAGCGCCACGACCACCTCGCGCGCGGGCAGCTTCTCGAGCGCGGCGTAGAGCCGCTCGAGCGAGAAACCGGTGCTCCTCACGAAAGCCGCGTCGCCGTCCCACGGCATCAGGTGGGCCGCGCCGGTCGTCGCGTCGGGCGCGCCATGTCCCGAGAAATAGACGAACACGCGGGATTCCTCCGTCACGCGGCGGGGCAACCATTCCTCCAGGTACTTCGCGAGCCCGGCCAGGCCCGCCCGCTCGCCGCGCAGGAGCACGGTGTTCTCCTGCGGCACGCCCAGGTCCCGCAGCGCGGCCGCGGCCGCGACGGCGTCGTTGTCGGCGTAGGCGGCGGCGGGCAGCGCGCGGTAGCCTTCGACGCCGATGACCACGGCGAAGTCGTGCGGCCGCTCCGGCCGGCGCGGGGCCGCGCGCGGGGCGGCGTCGGCGGCCGTCGCCGCGGCGACGCGCAGGATCTCCGTGCCGGCGAGCGCGTCGGGGCCGTCCTCGCCGCCGGCGACGAGGACCCTGCCGTCGGCGAGCGGCGTCACGGAGTGGTAGACGCGGCCTTGCGCGAGGTTCGGCAGCCGGTTCCAGGCCATCAGGACGGGGTCGAACCAGGCGGCGCTTTTGAGCGGGCCGACGCGATGGCCGCCGATGACGAGAGGCTTGCCCTCGTGCAGGGCGCCGGCCGGCCCGAACGCGGGCGTCGCGTTCGCGACGCGCGTCCAACGGCCGTCCGCCGGGTCGTAGAGCTCCGCCGTCTCGAGCATCTTGCCGCTGGCCTCCTTGATGCCGCCGGTGACGAAGAGGCGGCCGTCCGCGAGCGGCACGAGGGCGAACGACGACCGCGGCGAGCTCAGCGGCGGGCCGGGAGACCAGGCGTCCGCGGCGGGGTCGTACACTTCCACGGTCGCGACGACGGTGTCTGGCGCGTGCACGCCGCCGACGGCCAAGACGCGCCCGTCGGGCAGCGTCTGGAAACCCATCGTCTGGCGGGGAAAACGCATGGGCGCGGCCGGCGTCCAGCGACCGGTCGCGGGGTCGTACGATTCGCAGGAAGCGAGCGTGACGCCGGCGCGAAAGCCGCCGCACGCGAGCACGCGCCCGTCCCTCAGCAGCGTCGCGCCGCAGCTGGAGCGGCCTCCGGACAAGGAGCCGGTCCGGCTCCAGCGGCCGGTCTTCGGGTCGTAAAGCTCGGCGAAGGCGAGGTCCTGCTTGCCCGCGCCGCGGCCGGAGAAAGCGAGGTAACGCCCGTCTTTCAGTCGCACCATGGGGAAATCGTAGCGCGCGACGCCCATGGGCGGCCCGGGCGTCCAGGCGTCCGTCGCGGGGTCGAAGAACTCCGTCGTCGCGGTCACCGACGCCGCGTAGCCGGATTGCCCGCCGGCGACCATGACCCGGCCGTCGGCGAGGCGGACGGCCGCGTGGTTGGCGCGCGGCTCGCTCATGTCCGGCCCGGGGGTCCAGACGGGCGGAGCCGCGGCCGCGACGGAGGGCGCCGGCGCGGACCCCTCCAGGATCTCGAGCGCGGTCGAGGGCGTGTTGCCGTAGGCGCCCCCGGCCGCGTAGAGCCGCGCGCCGTCCGAGGCGACGGCCGGGCCGTAACGCGAGAGGTAGAGCGGCGGCCCGTCGCGCCAGGCCCGCGCGCGCGGGTCGTAGATGAACACGCGCCGTCCGAGGCCCTCGCCGTCCTCCGCGCCGTCGGCGGCGCCGCCGACGGCGTAGAGCTCTCCCGCGCGCGCCGCGCCGTTCTGGCAGAAGCGCGCGGCGGGCTGCGAAGGCCCGATGCTCCACGAGCGGGTCGCCGCGTCGTAGATCTGCAGGTCGGCGACCGCCAGTCTCGGCTCGCCGTTGTCGCGCCGACCGCCGGCCAGGTAGAGGCGGCCGTCGATGACGGCCGAGGCGGACTGGCCGCGCGCCAGCGGCGCGGACGGGCCGCGGCTCCAGGAATCGGTCTTCGGGTCGTAGATCTCGAGGGCGCGGCTCATCGTGAACCCCTTCAGCACGCCGCCGGCGGCGTAGAGCTTGCCGTCGATGGCCTCGAAGTTGAGGTCGAAGCGGGCCGTGGGCATCGACTTGCGCGGGCTCCAGCGCCCGGTGGCCGTGTCGAAGGCCCACAGGGCCGGCGTCACGAAGCTGCAGTCCGTTTCGAGGCATCCGCCGACCACGAAGATGACCCCGTCGAGCGCGGCGGCGGCCGCGGCCGCGCGCCGCACGGGCGAGTCGAGGTGCGCCGTCCACCGGCCGGTGAGGGGGTCGAAGGACTCGACCGAGGCGTAGTCTTCGCGGCGCTGCGTGGAGCCGCCGAAGACGAAGAAGCGTCCGCCTGCCCACGCGCCGGTCGCGTCCGTGCGCGACACGGCCATGGAAGCGCCGGGCCGCCAGCCGTCGCCGCGCGGCGCCTGGACCGCCGCGGGCGGCGCGTCGAGTGGCGGCCGCGGCGGCCGCGCAGCGCGGCAGGCGGGCAGGGCCAGGAGAGCGCAAAACAGCGCGAGCCGCCTCATGGCCGCAGTATAGCCCCGCCCATGCGGGGCGTCAATCAGCCGAGCTTGAGGGCGGTGAGGATGAGCTGCACGCCGATGGCGGCGAGCAGCAGGCCCATGAGGCGGGTGACGATGTTGAGGAAGGTGGACGACAGGCGCTTGGCCCCGTCGGCGGCGAGCACGAGCACGAAGTAGCTCAGAAGCGCGACCAGCGCGATGAGGGCGAAGAAGATGGCCTTCTGCGGCAGGCCGTGCGCCTTGCTGGCGAGCACGATGGAGGTCGTGATGGCGCCGGGGCCGGCGAGCATGGGCACGGCCAACGGGGTGATGGCGATGTCGTCCTTGCTCATGCCCTCGGCGGCCTCCTCGGGCGTCTCCTTGAGGGGGGACTTCTGGGCGCGGAGCATGTCGAGCGCGGAGAGCAGGAGCACGAGGCCGCCGGCCACCTGGAAGGCGGGCAAGGTGATGCCGAACAGCTTGAAGATCATGGGCCCGGCCAGCGCGAAGACGGCCATCACGCCCGCGCAGGTGATGCAGGCGGTGCGCGCCATGCGGCGGCGCTGTTCGCGGGTGTCGCGCGCGGTCATCGCCAGGAAGGTCGGGACGACCGCGAACGGGTCCACGATGGCGAACAGCGAGCCGAAGGTCAGGAAGGCGTACTCGAGCATCAAGCTATTGTAGCGCAACGCGGCCGCCAAGACATTGACCTCGGCCAACCCCCTTGTAACGCTTGTCGCCTTGACACCTCCGGACGCCGCTTCTATACTAGCCCCGGCCCGCGCATGATCCCCGCCCTCAAAGATCCGTTGGAAAATCCGAAAGGATTCTCGCTCGAACCCCCCAAGCCGCTCATCGAGCCGCGAGGAGGGTTCAAGGACCTCCTTTATAGGGTCGAGGACGTGGTCAGCGATTGGGACGGCTACTCCGCCGCCCTGCGCCGCGCGCGTCCGGAGCTCAAGCCGCGCGTCCTGCTCGTCTCCCACGACATGTCGGAGATCGAGAACATCACCCTCATGGCGCTGGGCGGCGTGGTCAAGGCGATGAACGGCGCCGCCCACTACCTGCTCGTCAACCCGGGCAACACCAAGGCCATCGACGCGGCCATCGAAGCCTTCCGTCCCGACTTCCTCGCCTTCAACCTCTACACGGGCTTGACCGACCACGTCTTCGAGTGGCTCCAGCGCTACCGTCTCGAATCGGCGCGCCGCGTGTTCAAGAAGGAGTTCCGCGACTTCGCCGCGGCCGACAAGGCGCTCAAGGACGCCGTCACCGAGAACAAAGGCGCGCCCCTGCGTGAAGGGGGCAGGACCGTGTTCGCGCCCGTGCTCATCGGCGGGCACTACAACAACCACGACTTCCGCACCTCCTGGGACCGCGGCGCCGACTTCTCGGTGCGAGGCAAGGGCATCAACCTGCTCAAGGACGTGTTGGCCGGCCATTTCACGCCGGGCATCTATCACGACCCGCAGTCCTTCCCGAACATCCCCGTCTTCGACCGCGCGGGCTTCTACCGCGACACCTTCGCCTTCTCCGACGAGACCAAGAAATACGCCCTCTCGCCGGTCAAATCCGTGCTCACCGCCTTGGGCTGCGCCTACCGCTGCACCTACTGCTACATCGGCTCCCTCGTCGAGAACCTGGAGGCGGCCTACAAGGACAAAGGCGTCAAGCCTCCGTCCATCATCCAGGACCGCCCGCTGGAGACCGTTCTGCAGGAGGGGCGCGACATCCGGACGCTGGACGCGTCGTACGGGGTGCGCACGACCGCCGTCTTCGACCAGGCCGACATCTCCCTCAACAACCTCGAGTGGTGGACGGAGCTCGGCCGGCGTTGGACGAAGGAGGTCGCCATCCCCTTCTACATCCAGGCGCGCCCCGCGATGCTCGCGGGCAAGCAAGGGCGCGAGCGCATCGCCATGATCGCCAAGGACAACCTGGTCGCGGGCATCTCGATGGCCGTCGAATCGGGCGACGAGGCCGTGCGCCGACTGTTGCTCAAGCGCATGGAGCCCAACTCCGCCATCGTCGACGCGCTCAGGAACGCGAAGGCGGCGATGATACCCGTGCGCACCCAGGTCATCACCGGCCTGCCCGTCATCCGCCCCTTCCGCGAGCCGAAGGCCGAGGTCGGCCTCGTCGCCGCCGACGGCACGGAGCACTACTACGACGACCCCCTGCAGGAGACGCTCAAGGCGCTCGACCTCCTGTGCTCGACGGGGCTGTTCGGCAAAGAGGACTACTACTGGAACTCGCTGTACTCGCCCTTCCCCGGCACGCCCCTGGGCGACTACTCCATCGATTGCGGCTTCCACGACGGCGGCACCGACAACAAGGAGCGCGCCTACATGTTCACCTCCGAGGTGGGGCTGGAGTGTTTCCCGCCCCACGTCGTGCGCAAGCAGACGGCCTTCCATCGCACGGCCAACTTCTTCGCGCACCTGCTCAACGGCAAGGACATGATGACGCTGTACCTGTACTCGCGCGACGCCTTCGCGCTCGACGACTTCGCGGACTTCGTCGCGGACAAGGCGCCGATGTTCAAGACCGCCAAGCTCTACACCAAGTTCGGCCTCATCCCCGAGCCGACCGACGACATGCTGCGCGGCTTCATCGAGCACGCCTATCCCGACGCCGCCGACGCGGCGTTCAAGGCCCTCAACCTGAAGCTGGTCCCGTATTACTCCATCCTGCTCGACGGCATGCTGCTCGCGGCCAAGGTCGCGGAGTTCTACTTCAAGCAGAAGGAGCGCGGCAAAGGCTTCGGCCTCGACCAGCTCACGCGCGTGGAGCGCAACCACTACTACGACAACAGCTACAACATGACCTACCTGCCGCCGCGCTTCGCCGCCTTCCTGCGGCCCTACATCCACGAGAACCGCCTCGTGCTCGTCGCGGAGAAGTCGCGGGAGCAGACCAAGGGCGTCGAGGCCCTGGACTCCGAAGTCCTGCGCAGCGGGCAGTGACCAAGGCCGAGACCCTCCTGACGCTCGCGCGCTCGGCCCTGCTGTGGGCAGCGCCGCGCGCCGCGCCCGCCGCGCGCCCGCGCCGCGTCCTGGTCCTGGGCTACGGGGCGGTGGGCGACACCATCTTCTTCCTGCCCTTCCTTGAGGCGCTCAAGAAGGAGCTCGAGCCCGAGCGCCTGGTTTTTCTCGCCAACGCCTCGCCGGTGACGCGCGAGCTGGTGCCCGCGACGGGGCTCGTCGACGAGGTGATGATCCACGAGCTCGACGGCGGGGACCGCGCCGGCGTCAACGCCTGGATCCGCGCGCAAGGCTTCGACCTGGCCGTGCTCTCGCTATCTTCGCCCGCGGACTATTTCCAGCCCGCGTTGGCGGGCGTTCCACTGCGCGCGGGGCACCTGCGCGTCCTGCCGGCGGGGGGCTCCCTCTGGGCGCGGCTGCGCTGGGCCCTCGTCGTGGGCGAGTTCGCGCGCCGCGCCCTGCTCAACCGGGCCGCCTGGATCCGCGAGGCGTCCGAGCCCGCTTCCGCGCGCAACCTGCGCCTGCTGTCCGCGCTCGGCCTGCCTCCGCGTCCCGCCGCCGAGCGTCCGCGCCTGCCGCTGGGCCAGGAGCAGCGCGGCTTCGCCGCGACCCAGCTCGGCCCCAAGACCAAGCGGCGCGTCGGCGTGCACCTCGGTCCGCCGGTCAACCAGTACCACAAGATATGGGACGCGGGCCGCTTCGGCGAGCTGCTCGCCCGCCTGTCGGCCCTCGAGCCCCTGGACCTGTTCTGCGTCGGCGGCCCCGGCGAGGAGGCGGCCCTGGAGAAGGCGCGCGCCGCCGTGCCGGGTCTGCGCTCATGGGCGGGGCGCGCGTCGCTGCTCGAGACCTTTGCCCTCATCGAGACCTGCGACCTCTTCTTGTCCTGCGACACCGGCCTGGCCAAAGCCGCCGCCGCCCTGGGCGTGCCGACGGTGACCTTGTGGGGGCTCTCCGACACGGTCGAAGTCGGCCATCAGTGGGAGCTGGAGAAGCACCTCGACGTGCGCACCGGCATCGCCTGCAGCCCCTGCGCCCGCCTGGGCATGGCCGTGGTCGGCAAGCTCAACTACCTGACCTGCGGTCACCACGCCTGCCTCCAGGACATGTCCGTCCCCTTCGTCTACGAGGCCATCAAGACCCGCCACTTCAGAAAGGGGACAGGCACCTAGCTTGTAAAGGGCGTCCCTTTTCTTTCTAGGGAACTTTTTAGAGTTCTCAATCGTATGAAGAGTGATGCCACGCATCCCCCGCGGCCACGAACCAGACGCCATCCTCCACATCATCAACCGTGGGGTTGAGCGACGCGTCATCTTCGCCAAGACCGAGGACTACGCATTCTTCATGACCCAGGTGAAGGTGTGCTTTGAGCTGAAACGCGCCGAGCTGCTGTCGTACTGCTTGATGCCGAACCACTTCCACTTGATGGCAGCCGTGTCGAGCGTCTCGATCGGAGAAGTGATGCATCTACTGCAGACGAGGCATTCGCTCTACTTCAACAGAGTCTATGAGCGGGTGGGGCATCTCTTCCAAAACAGATTCAAAGCCTTTCGCGTGCTCGAGCAGTCGTACGTGAGCCAACTCCCGGTCTACATCCACATGAATCCGGTGCGGGCCGGATTGGTGAGCGAGCCGTCCCAGTGGGAGTGGTCAGGCCATGGCGAGCTGATGTCAGGGTCGCGCAGATTCCTGGACTTGTCCCGTCTGGAGGTCGTCGCAGGGATAAGCCCTGAGGCGTTTCGTGACGCGTACGTCGAGTGCCTACGGGCGTACGGGGCGCGTCCCGGAGAGGCGGCCTCGATTCAAGAGATTGCCGAATGGTCGGCGAGGAAATGCGGCATTCGACTGCAGGACCTCCTGGAAGGAGGACGCGGAGGCCCATACACTCGAGCCAAAATCGTGCTGTTGAAGGCGGCTAAAGAGAGAGGCTTCACTCTTGCCGACGTCGCTGGCTATCTGCGATGTGCGCCGTCGGGCCTGCAGGCGCTCGATGATGAAGAAAAGGGACGCCCCTTTTAATCCAGGTGCCTGTCCCCTTTCTTGTAGAATCATCATCATGTCACGCCGGGAAGTCGCCGTCGGCGGTTTTGTCACGAGTCCGCGCGCGCGGCGCTACGTGCTGCAGGCGCTCGACTCCGGGCGGCTCTCCTACGGCCCCTTCCATCGGCGCTTCGAGGCGGCGTTCGCCCGCGAGCACGACTCCAAACACGCGGTGTTCCTCAACTCGGGGACGAGCGCGCTGCACATCGCGCTGCAGGCGCTCAAGGAGAAATACCGCTGGAAGGACGGCGACGAGGTCATCGTCCCGTCGGTGACCTTCGTGGCCACGGCCAACGTCGTGCTGCACAACCGGATGAAGCCGGTGTTCGCGGACGTGGACCCGCTGACCTACACTTTGCACCCGCAGCGCTTCGCCGAGAAGGTCACGAAGCGCACGCGGGCCGTCATCCCGGTGCACCTGCTCGGCCTGCCGGCCGACATGACGCCCATCTTGGCCGTCGCGAAGCGCCGCGGGATACGCGTCATCGAGGACTCCGCCGAGACGATGTTCGCCCGCTACGAGGGGAAGAAGGTCGGCTCGATGGGCGACATCGGCTGCTTCTCCACCTACGTGGCGCATTACATCGTCACCGGGGTCGGCGGCCTGGCGACGACGAGCGACGCGGACCTGTTCGTGCGGCTGCGCTCGCTCATGAACCACGGGCGCGACTCCATCTACCTCTCCATCGACGACGACGCCGGCGCCAAGGGCCGGAAGCTGCACGAGATCGTCGCCAAGCGTTTCAAGTTCGTCTCGCCGGGACACAGCTTCCGCTGCACCGAGCTCGAGGCCGCTCTGGGCCTGGCCCAGCTCGAGGAGAAGGACGGCATCGTCAAGGCGCGCCGAGCCATGGCCGAGCGCCTGAGCGCCGGCTTGCGCCCCTTCGCCGACCGCCTGCAGCTGCCGTGGTGCCCGCCGGGCCGCGACCACACCTACATGCTCTACGGCGTGGTGCTGCGCGGCCGCGACAAGGCGCCGTTGGTGAATTTCCTCGAGGACCGCGGCGTGGAGACGCGCGATCTGCTGCCGCTGGTCAACCAGCCGTTTTATCGCGAACTCTACGGCGACCTGGAGCGCCGCCTGCCCGTCGCGCGCGAGCTCAACCGCTCGGGCTTCTACGTCGGCTGCCACCAGTACATGACCCCGGCCGACGCCGACTACGTCGTCGAGCAGTTCGCGGCGTATTTCAAGAAGAACCCGTGACGCCGAGCCTCAGCGTCGTCCTGCCGACCCTCAACGAGGCGCCCAACGTGTCGCGGCTCGTGCCCGCGCTGCGCGAGCAGGCCGGGAGGCTGGGGCTGAGCTGCGAGTTCCTCGTGGTGGACGGGCCCTCGACCGACGGCACCCGCGCGGCCGCCGAGGCGGCGGGAGCGCGCGTGTTGGCCCAGAAGGGCCGGGGCTACGGCGCGGCGCTGACCGAAGGCCTGGCCGCCTCCGCCGGCGAGTGGGTGCTGACCCTCGACGCCGACGGTTCCCATCCGCCCGAGGACCTGGAGCGCTTCTGGGCCGCCCGCGAGGGACGCGACCTGGTCATCGGCTCGCGCTACTGCGAGGGCGGGCGGGCCGACATGCCGCTGCAGCGCCAGGTGCTCAGCCGCGCGCTCAACCTCGCGTCGCGGCTGTTCCTCGGCTTCGCGGCGCGCGATTCCTCCAGCGGCTTCCGTCTCTACCGGGGGGCCGCGGCGCGGGCCGCCGCCGCCGGCGCCACGGCGCGCGACTTCACCATCCAGCAGCAGCTGCTGCTGCTCGTCCTGGAGGGCGGCGGCCGTGTCGTCGAGCTCCCGTTCCACTATCGGCCCCGCGAGGCCGGCGTCTCCAAAGCCTCGGCCTTGAAGCTGGCGCCGGCCTACCTGCGCTTGCTCCTCTCGAAGGGAAAGCGGTAAGCTAGCACCCCATGAACGTCCTCATCACGGGCGGGGCCGGCTTCGTCGGCTCGCACCTCAGCGAGGTCCTCCTCTCCCGCGGCCATGGCGTCTTCGTCATCGACGACCTCTCCACCGGCTCGATCCGCAACGTCGAACATCTCAAGAACAAGCGCGGATTCGGCTACAAGATCGCGACCATCTTCGACCAGGCGCTCATGGCGGAGCTCGTGGACCGCGCCGACGCCGTGTACCACCTGGCCGCCGCGGTGGGCGTGCGCCTCATCGTCGAGGACCCCATCCGCACCATCGAGACCAACGTGCACGGCACCGAGGTCGTCCTGCGCCAGGCCGCCAAGAAGGGCAAACGCGTCATCCTCACCTCGACCTCGGAGGTGTACGGCAAGGCGCCCGGCAAAGGCGCCTTCCGCGAGGACCAGGACCTGGTGTTCGGCGCCACCTCCAAGGCGCGGTGGGCCTACGCCTGCTCGAAGGCCATCGACGAGTTCATGGCGCTGGCTTACTACAAACAGAAGGGCGTGCCCACGACCGTCGTGCGCCTCTTCAACACCGTAGGCCCGCGTCAGACCGGCCGCTATGGCATGGTCATCCCGAGCCTCGTGGGGCAGGCGCTGCGCGGCGAGCCTTTGACCGTCTTCGGCACCGGCAAACAGACCCGCTGCTTCGCCTTCGTCGGCGAGATCGTCAACGCGCTGGCCGACCTGCTCCCGTGCAAGGCCGCGCACGGCCGGGTCGTCAACCTGGGTTCCAACGAGGAAGTGTCCATCAACGAGCTCGCGGCCCGCATCATCAAGCTCACCGGCTCCAAGTCCAAGATCAAGCGCATCCCCTACGACCAGGCCTACGAGAGCGGCTTCGAGGACATGATGCGCCGCGTGCCCGACGTGAGCCTGGCCAAGAAACTCGTCGGCTACACGCACAAGACGACCCTCGAGCAGATACTGCAGTCCGTCATCGCCCACCAGCGGGCGCAGGCGTGACCGTCTCCATCGTCATCCCGGTCTACAACGAGAGGGAGACGGTCGTGCCCCTCATCGAGCGCGTGTTGTCCCTGCCGCTCGACAAGGAGATCGTCGTCGTCGACGACGGCTCCAAGGACGGCTCGACCGACATCCTGCGGTCGCGGGTGGAGGGCCGCCCGGGCGTGCGCGTCTTCTACCAGACGCCCAACCAGGGCAAGGGCGCGGCGCTGCGCCGCGGCTTCGCCGAGGCCAAGGGGGACGTCGTCATCGTGCAGGACGCCGACCTCGAGCTCGACCCCGGCGACATCGTGCGCGTCGTGGCCCCGGTCCAGGCGGGCGAGGCCGAGGTCGCCTACGGCTCTCGCTTCGCGGGCGGCGCGGCGCGGGCGCTGACCCTGAGCTACCTGGCCAACCGCTTCCTGACCGGCTTCACCAACCTTCTCTACGGCGCCTCCATCACGGACATGGAGACCTGCTACAAATGCTTCCGCGCTCCGGTCCTGCGCCGCTTCGTCATCGAGTCCGACCGCTTCGATTTCGAGCCGGAGATCACGGCGAAGGTGCTGCGCCTGGGATACCGCATCCGCGAGGTGCCCATCGCCTACACGCCTCGCACGCACGCGCAAGGCAAGAAGATCGGCTGGCGCGACGGCCTCAAGGCGCTCGCGGTGCTGCTGCGCTACCGCTTCGCCTCGGCGGACCGCCTCGCGCGCCCCTGACCGCATGCGGCTGCGACCCGCCCCCGCCCTGCTCTTCGCCGCGGCCGCCGCGGCCTACGCCTGGGGCCTGTCCTGGGGCGTGCCCCGCGCCGCCCGCTTCGACAAGGTGCTGCTGCCCGAGCAGCGCAACGACGAGTTCTTCGCCTCCGTCGAGGCCAACCGCCGCTCCCTCTACGCCCGCATCGGCGAGAACATCCAGGCCGCCTTCGGCCGCGGCGAGTGGAGCGGCGAGCTCGACCACGGCGACGTGGTCGGCGGCGTCGCCGTCCATCACCCGGGCAAACCCGACCCCGTTCTCCTGCACGCCTTCTCGGCCTTCGCCCTGCGCGCCGTCGAGCAGGACGAGCAGTTCGCGCTCAACGCGCTGGCGCGCTTCAAGCCGCGCAAGCTCGACTTCAACCCGCGTTCCTCTCTCTACGGCGGCTCTTATCTCTACCCGCTGGCCGGTTGGCTGGCGGCGCTGCACGCCGCGCGCATCGTGAAGCTGTCGTCCGACGCCTTGACCTATTACCGGGACCCGGACCGCATCGGCCGGCTCTACGAGGCGGGGCGCGTGTTGTCCATCCTGTCGGCCCTGGGCTCGGCGTGGCTGCTCCTGCTCATCGGCCGCGAGACCGTGGGCGAGGAGGAGGCGCTGTGGGGCGCGGCCCTCTTCGCGCTGTCACCCGGCGTCGTCGCCTACGCCCATCTGCTCAAGCCGCACCTGAGCGCCTGCTTCTACGCGCTGGGCTGCGCGTTGTTCGGCCTGCGTTGGGCCCGTGCGGGCGCGCGCGCGGACGCGCTGCGCGCGGGACTGCTGCTCGGATTGGCGACCGGCGCGGCCAAGAACCTGGCCGTGCTGGGCCCCGCGCTCGCCGCGGCGGCGCTCGTGCCGGGGCCGCTGCCGTGGCGGCGGCGCCTGGGCGACCTCGCTTCCGCGGCGGTCCTGTCCGTCGTCGTGTTCTTCGTCACCAACCCCTATACGCTGGCGGGCTGGGGCGACTTCCTCGACGAGGCGCGCGGGCAGACGGCGTGGTACAAGTCCTCGTTGAGCGTCCCCGGCCTCTACGGCTTCTTGTCCTCGGCCTGGCGCGCGGGCGCCGGCGCGCCGGCGTGGGCCTTGGGCCTGGCGGGCTTCGCGCTGGCCCTGTCGCGCCGCCGCGGCGAGGACTTCCGCCTCGCGGTCTTCCTCGCGGCCCTGCTGCTGGGCACCTCCTTCGTGGCGGGCCGGCGCGGCGACGAGGCGCATTCGGCGCGTTTCTTCTTCGCGGGCCTGGGCCTGGCGGCCCTGCTCGGCGCGCGCGCCGCGCTCGCCGTCCCCGGCGCCGGGCGCTGGGCCGGCCGCGCGGTC
>JANRKA010000151.1:0-23542 GCA_033875325.1 Elusimicrobiota bacterium
CACCCGCGCCGCTGAGCGGCGCGGCCCTGGACGACCCCGGCGGCGACATGGCATAATGTGCCTGTCGGGCGTGTAGCTCAGCTGGGAGAGCGCTTCCTTCGCAAGGAAGAGGTCGCAGGTTCGATCCCTGTCACGTCCACCGATTTCAGCCGCCGAAAGGCGGCTTTTTCACGCCCCGGCGCCTCGGGTCCTCGTCGGCGGCGAGTTTCCCGTTAGTTTGGTGGCGCCCCGCGCCGGGCGGGGTTAAGCTGAAGGCATGACCTTCCCCCGGACCACCGGCCTGCTCGAGCGCCTTTTCAGTGCCCCGGCACCTCGAGCGCACTCCCTGACGGCCGTCGAGCCCGCGGTTCCCGCCCCTGCTCCCGCTCCCGCGGCCTCGCGGTCCGTGACGGGCCTGGTGAAGTTCCGGGGCATGTTGTGGCACCCGGTGCTCGGCGTCGCCGAGGAGGCGCGCCTGGTGGTGACGGCGAAGGTGGGGCTGCCGCACTGCGCGCGCTGCGACAAGGCGCTGTCCCTGGTGAAAGGCGCCGCGGAGGTCTGGTCCTGCCCCGGCTGCGGAGACTCCCGCCCCGGCTCCGACGTCGACTTCTACGCCGCCGACACCGTCATCGCCGAGGACCTGGGCGCCTTCCTGCGCGCGCACCCCGGCTACGCCGCCGCCGAAGGCCTCCCCGCCCCCGCCCGCGCCCTCCTGACTTAAGCTGGGGGACAGGCTCTGAGCTTGTCGCCACCTGGGTCCCAGCTTATTGACTAAAGCTGGGACCCAGGCTGAAACAAGCTGGGAGCCTGTCCCCCAGCTTTATGTCCCCCAGCTTTACGACGCGGGGACGGGGGCGGCGGGGAGGTCGAGCTTGATGTGGAGCTCTTTGAGGTTCTTGGGCTTGACCGGGCCGGGGGCTTCGGACAGGGGGTCGGTGCCTTTGGCGGTCTTGGGGAAGGCGATGACCTCGCGGATGGACTCCTCGCCGCAGAGAAGGGCGGTGAGACGGTCCAGGCCCAGGCCGAAGCCGCCGTGCGGGGGCGCGCCGTGGTCCAGGGCGTTGAGCAGCAGGCCGAACTGGCGCTGCTGCTCGGCGTCGTCGAAGCCCATGAGGCCGAGGATCTTGCGCTGCATCTCGCCGCGGTGGTTGCGGATGGAGCCCGACGCCAGCTCGACGCCGTTCAAGACCAGGTCGTACTGGTGCGAGCGCACGGACGCGGGATCCGAATCGAGCTTGGGGGCGTCGGAGTCGAGCGGGCGCGTGAAGGGGTTATGGGCGAAGGTCCAACGCTTCTCCTCGGGCTCCCACTCCAGCAGCGGGAAGTTCGTCACCCAGGTGAAGTGCCAGGGCGTGGAGGGCGCGGGCTTGAGCCGGGCGATGATCTCCTTGCGGATGGCGCCCAACACGGCGGCGGCGGCCAGGTCCTTGTCGGCGGCGAAGAAGGTGTAGTCGCCGGGCTTGGCGCCGGTCTTGGCCTTGATGGCCTCCAGCTCCTCGGGCTTCATGAACTTGGCGATGGGCGTCTCGGGGCCGGCGGCGGTCCACTTGATCCAGGCCAGGCCCTTGGCGCCGTTCATCTTGGCCAAGTCGGTGAGCTTGTCGATCTCCGAACGGGTATAGTCCGAAGAACAGGAGATGGCGCGCACGACGCCGCCGTCGGCGATGGCGCCGCCGAACACCTTAAAGCCGCAGCCCTTGAGCTCGGCCGTCAGGTCCACGATCTCGAACCCGTAGCGCAGGTCGGGCTTGTCGGAGCCGAAGCGGCGCATGGCGTCGAAGTAGTCCAGGCGCGGGAACGGGGTCTTCAACTCGAAGCCGATGGCGGCCTTGAAGATGGCGGCCATCATCTTCTCGCAGGCCGCGTGCACGTCCCCCTCCTCGACGAAGCTCATCTCGACGTCGATCTGGGTGTGCTCGTACTGGCGGTCGGCGCGCAGGTCCTCGTCGCGGAAGCAGCGGCCGAGCTGCATGTATTTCTCGATGCCGGAGGCCATGAGCATCTGCTTGAAGATCTGGGGCGACTGGGGCAGCGCGTAGAACTCGCCCGGGTGCAGGCGCGAGGGCACGAGGAAGTCGCGGGCGCCCTCGGGCGTCGCCTTGGTCAGGATGGGCGTCTCCACCTCGAGGAACCCCTCGGCGGCCAGCGCGTTGCGCGCGGCCATGGCGATGACGTGGCGCTTGGTCAGGTTCTCGAGCATGCGCCGGCGGCGCAGGTCGATGAAGCGCCACTTCAGGCGCGCGTCCTCGCCCACGTGGGCGTGCTCGTCGAGCTCGAAGGGAAGGCTCTTGCAGACGTTGAGGACGGTCACTTCCTCGGCGTGGAGCTCGACTTCGCCGGTCGGGAGCTTGGGGTTCTCCGTCCCTTTCGGGCGCCGCTGGACGACGCCGGAGACGGTGACGACGAACTCCGAGCCGAGTTTGCCGGCGGTCAGGAACGCGGCCGCTTTCTCGGGGTTGACCACGACCTGCAGCAGGCCCGAGCGGTCGCGCAGGTCGAAGAAGTAGACGCCGCCGTGGTCGCGGCGGGAGTGCACCCAGCCGGCGACGCGGACGGTCTGCCCGACGAGAGAGGCGTTGACGGTGACGGCGGCGCGGTCGCGCATCGGGTGGCTCATGGTTTCAGTCCCAGGCGCACAAGGCGCCGAGTTTGGCGGGGTCGGGGATGGCGTAGCGGCCGTCGCGCTGGGCCACGAGGCCGGCGCGGCGCAGCGACGAGAGGGCGCGCGTCAGCGGCTCGCGCGTGGTGCCGACGACGTCGGCGAGCTCCTGCTGGGTGTAGCGCTCCTTGAGGAGGAGTCCGCCGCCGTTGAAGGACTCGCCGGACTTCTTGGCGAGGTCGAGCATGGCCTTGGCCACGCGGCCGAGGATGTTGCGGAACAGCAGGCCTTCGATCTCCTCGTTGGCTTGGCGCAGGCGCTC
Source organism: Elusimicrobiota bacterium (assembly GCA_033875325.1). Classification (GTDB taxonomy): domain Bacteria; phylum Elusimicrobiota; class Elusimicrobia; order UBA1565; family UBA9628; genus GWA2-66-18. The sequence goes on from JANRKA010000151.1 coordinate 2,901, forward strand.
GCAGACGGTCTTGAGCAGGTAATAGGCGAGCTTGTGGTCCTTGGCCAGGAGGCGCTTGAAATCGTTCTTGCGGATGACGAGCAGCTGGGACGGCTCGACGGCCTTGGCCGAGGCGGTGCGCGTGACGCCTTCGACGAGCGCCATCTCGCCGAAGAAGTCGCCGGTCTTCAGATAGGCGAAGGTCTTGCTCTTCTTGGAGGGCGAGCGCGAGAAGATCTTGATGCGGCCGGCCAGCACCACGAACACGGCGTCGGCGTCCTCGCGCTTGGAGAACACGGCCTCGTCGGGGCCCAGCTCGATCTCGCGGCCGATGCGGTAGACCTCGCGCAGGTGCTGCGGCGTGAGGGCCGAAAGGAACGGGATTTTCCTGAGGAAATTCGCACCCATGCCGCTATCCTAGCTTTAAGGGAGAACGGCCTTCAACTGCCCGGGCCCGTGGGCACGAAGGACAGGAGCTCCGGGTGCGCGGAGAACGCCCCGAGGCGGTCGAGCGCGGCGCGCGCCGCGGCTTCGACCTCCCCCCCGTTGGGCGCGGGCTTGAGGCGTCCCCAGTTCCCGTCCACGGGGTGGAACTCCAGCCGCCGCACGCCGTCCGCGGCGAGGGTCGCCCGGGCCACGACGGTCGGCCGCGTGCTCGGCGTCGGGGAGACGAAGAGGAAGTTGCCCAGGCTGTAGACGATGGGCTTGCCTTTGTAGACCTCGACGGGCTGCAGGACGTGCGGGTGGTGGCCCAGGAACAGGTCCGCGCCCGCGTCCACGGCGGCGTGCGCCACCGCCTTTTGGATGTCGTTGGGGTCCTCGGCCAGCTCCGTGCCCCCGTGGAAGCTCACCACGAGGACGTCGCACGCCTGCTTGGCGGCCGCGACGACGCCGGCCACGCGCGTGAAGTCGGAGTAGGCCACGCCGGGTTTGCCGGGTTTGGCCCACCCCTCCTTGGGGTTGGTGCTGGTCAGCCCCACGAAGCCGACCTTCACGCCGTTCTTGACCACCACGCGGACCTTCTCGGCCTCGGCGCGGTCCTTGCCCCCGCCGATCATCACCCAGCCGCCCTTCTTGACGGCGGCGACCGTGTCGAGGAAGCCCTCGAGGCCGTAGTCCCAGACGTGGTTGTTGGCGATGGTCAGCACGGTGAAGCCGGCGGCCCGCAGGATGGGCAGCAGCCGGGGGTGGGCGCGGAAGTTCCAGGTCTTGTCGGTCTTCTTGCCGCGCGTGGTCACCGGCGTCTCGAGGTTGCCGTGCACGATGTCGGCCTCGAGCAGGTGGCGGACCTCGGCCGAGGGCGCCTCGGGGCCCCCGGACTTGGCGACGGCGGCGATGGGCCCGTCGAGACGGATGTCGCCGGCCGCGGCCAAGGTCACGGTGCCCGTCGAGGCGGCGGCGGCGAAGGCCGCGAGGAGGAGCGCTAGAGCGGCCATGACTTCAGCGCCTTGAGCGGCTCGAGCGCCGTCGCGTCGAGCAGCAAAGGCGTCACCGACACGAAGCCGCGGGAGGCGGCGGCGACGTCGGTCCCGGGCTCGTCGACGCTGGAGACGCGCTGGCCCGCCAGCCAATAATACTCCAGCCCGCGCGGGTCGGCGCGGCGGGTCACGCGTGAGTCGTACACGCGTTTGCCCAGGCGCACGGGCGCGGCGCCCTTGAAGCCGCCGCGGCCCGGGACGGGGAAGTTGACGTTGAGGAACACGCCGCTGGGCAGGCCGTGCCCGAGGACGAGCCGGGCGACCTTGCGCGCGTAGTCGGCCGCGGGACGGTAGTCGGAGGTCTCGGGGTCCGCGGAGAAGGCCGCGGCGCGGGCTCCGTTCATCGTGGCCTCGCGGGCCGCCGCCACGGTGCCGGAATAAACCACGTCCTCGCCCAGGTTGAAGCCGCGGTTGATGCCGCTGGCCACGAAATCCGCCTTGCCGCGCAGGATCTCGAGGAGGGCGAAACGCGCGCAGTCCGCGGGGCTGCCGTTGAGCGTGAACACGCCGGGCGAGACCTTCCGCACGCGGATCGGCTTGTGCAAGGTCAGGGAGTGGCTGTCGGCGGAGCGCTCGTGTTCGGGCACCGCGACGGTGACGGTGCCCAGGCGCTTCATCGCCGCGATGAGCGCCGGCAGCCCGGGGCCGTGGATGCCGTCGTCGTTGCAGACGAGTATGTGGGGTCTCTTCACCGGGTCTTCTCGAGGGCGTCCACGAAGGCCTTCGCCGCGGTCCGGGCGTCGGGCAGCTCCAAGCGGGCGTAGGCGGCGGCCATCGTGTCCTTGAGCCTGGACTTTAACACATCCGAGACCACCCCGCCGAGCTTGCGCTCGAGCGCGGACTCGGGCAAAAGCACGGCCGCGCCGGCCGCCTGGAACACGCGCGCGTTGGCGGTCTGGTGGTCGTCGGCGGCGTGAGGGTAGGGGACGAGCACGGCCGGCTTGCGCGTGGCCGCCAGCTCGGAGAGCGTGGACGCGCCGGAGCGGCACACCACGAGGTCGGCGGCGGCGTAGGCCGCGGCCATGTCCTCGGTGTAATCGCGCACCACGGCGGGCGCCGCGCCGTAGAGGCGCGCCGTCTCCTCGGCCTTGCCGCGACCTGCCAGATGCAGCACCTGGGGGTGGCTCGGCAGGGCGCGCAGGGCCAGCGGCACGCCCCGGTTGAGCGCCTGGGCGCCCTGGGAGCCGCCGAAGACGAGCAGGACGGGCTTGGCGGGGTCCAGGCCGAAGCGGCGGCAGGCGTCCTCGCGCGCCGGGAGCTGGAGCAATTCGGCGCGCACCGGCGTGCCGACGACCGCGCCCCCTCCTTCGCGCGGCGGCAGGCCCCAATAGACCTCGGCGCCCAGCAGCGCCGACGCGCGGTTGGCCAGGCCGAGCACGGAGTTCGACTCGTGCAGCGCGGCGGGCACGCGGCGGCAGCGGGCGGCCAGCACCAGCGGGAAGGTGAGATAGCCGCCCATGCCCACCACGAGGTCGGGGCGGAAATCGCGCACGACCTTCGTCATCAGGCGCTGGGCGCCGGCGAGCCGCAGCGGGAATCTCAGGAGGTCCAGGCTCAAGGAGCGAGGAAGGCCGCGCAGGTCCGCCTCGACGAACGGGACGCTCTCGGCCTGCAGCTTCTCCTTGTTGGGGTCGTCGCGCCGCACGATGAACAGGCACTCCCAACCGCGCACGCGCAGTTCCCGCGACGCGACGAGGCCGGGGTAGAAGTGCCCGCCCGTCCCCCCCGCGGCGATGATGACCCGCTTCAATGGATGGGCTCCGCCTGGGCCTGGCGGGATATGTTGAGCAGGATGCCGACGCCGATGAGGGTCGAGAGCAGCGACGAGCCGCCGAAAGAGAAGAAGGGCAGCGGGATGCCCTTGGTGGGCAGCAGGCCGATGGACATGGCCACGTTGAAGAAGGCCTGCAGGACGATGGTGAAGGTCACGCCGCAGGCCAGCAAGGTCCCGAACAGGTTGGGCGCGTGTTTGGCGATGGTGATGCCGCGCACGAGGATGGTCGCGAAGAGGCCGAGCACGACGAGCGCGCCCACCAGTCCCAGCTCCTCGCAGACGACGGGGAAGATGAAGTCCGTGTGCGGCGTGGGCAGGTACATGAGCTTGAGCTGGGAGGCGCCGAAGCCCTTGCCGAACCACCCGCCCGAGCCCACGGCGAGCAGGGACTGCGAGAGCTGGTAGCCCGCGCCCTGGATGTGCTCGAAGGGCGTGAGGAAGCTCAGCAGTCGCGCGCGGCGGTAGGGCTTGCGCCACAGCTCGAAGGCCACGACCGGGACCGCGGCCAGCCCCGCCGCGAAGAGCAGGCGCATCTTCGCGCCCGCGATGAAGAGAAGGAGCATGGAGACGCCGAACATGAGCACGGGCGTGCCCAGGTCGGGCGCCTTGCCGATGAGCAGGAGCAGGACGCCGACCGCGCCCAAGGGCAGGGCCAGTCCGTGCGCGGCCGAGCCGAGCTTGGAGTGCTTGCGGTCGAGGTAGTTGGCCAGGAACAGGACCGAGACGAGTTTGGCCAGCTCGGCCGGCTGCAGGCCGATGGGGCCGAGGCGGATCCAGCGCCGCACGCCGGCGATGGGCGGGAAGAAGAGGGCGGCGACCAGGAGGACGACGATGACCGCGTACGCCGGCAGCACCCACTCGCGCAGCCGGTTGTAGTCGTAGCGCGAGGCCGCGTGCATCGCGGCCAGGGAGATGACGGCCCAGACGAGCTGGCGCTGGAAGAAGTACAGCGGGCGGCCCAGGTTCTGCTCGGCCCAGATGACCGAGGCGGAGTAGACCATGCACACGCCGAGCACGAGCAGGGCGAGCGCGGTGCCCAGCAGCGCGTAGTCCATCGGCGCCCGCCGGCGCGCGGGGGCCCTCACCGGCGGCCGAGGTCCTTCACCAGCGCCTTGAAGCGGCGGCCGCGGTCCTCGAAGTCCGTGAACTGGTCGAAGGACGCGCAGGCCGGCGACAGCAGGAGCAGGTCGCCCTTGGCGCCGATCTTGAACGCGGTCTCGACGGCCGTGGCGAGGTCCCCGCAGGGGAAGATGGGCACCAGGCCCGAGAGGTCCTCCTCGATGCGCCGCGCGGCCGAGCCGATGGTGAGGATGCCTTTGACCGACCTCTCGATCTCGGGCTTGAGCGGCAGGTAGGGCGAGCCCTTGTGCAGGCCGCCCAGGATGAGGAGCAGCCTCTTGCCCGCGGGCGCCAAGGCCTTGAGCGCGACCAAGGTGGAGTCCACGTTCGTCGCCTTGGAGTCGTTGACGCAGCGCAGGCCCTTGAAGGTCCCCGCCTCCTCGATGCGGTGCTCGACGCCCTTGAAAGCCTTGAAGGCCTTCTGGATGGCGGCGGGTTTGAGGCCGCGCGCCAGGCCCAGGAGCCCGGCCGCGAGCGCGTTCTCGACGTTGTGGCGGCCGGGCAGCTTGGGCGGCGTCAGGATCGACTCCGTGCGGGCGCCGGGGAGCTTGAAGCGCAGCTTGCCGCCCTCCTCCCAGGCGTGCACGTGCGGGGCCTTGAGCCCGAAGTACAACCGCCGCGAGGGGCATTCGCGGGAGAGCTTGTAGACGTGGGGGTCGTCGGCGTTGAACACGCAGGCGTCGCCTTCGGCCTGCTCGCGGAAGACGCGGGTCTTGGCGGCGACGTAAGCCTCCATCGAGCCGTGATGGTCGAGGTGGTCGGCCGTGATGTTGAGCAGCGCCGACGCCGCGGGGCGGAAGTGCGCGCTGTCCTCGAGCTGGTAGCTCGAGCACTCCACGACGAGGACGTCCTTGGGCCCGGCCGCGGGCGCGACCTCGGAGATGGGGATGCCGATGTTGCCGCCGAGCACGGCCTTGCGTCCCCGGCCCAGGCCCGCCTTGAACACTTCCCAGGTCAGCGCCGTGGTCGTGGACTTCCCGTTGGTGCCGGTGATGGCGATGACTTCTTTCGCCTTCGAGAACGCCAGCGCGATTTCGAGCTCGCTGTAGACCGGGACGTTCTTGGCAGCCAACGACTTGAGGATGGGGAGGTCGGGCTTCAGACCGGGGCTTTTGACGACGAAGGCGCACTTGAGCAGCTTGTCGCTGTGGCCGCCGTATTCCACCTTCACGGAAGACGGCAGGCCTTTTGCGGCGTCTTGCGCCGTCTTTTTGGGGCGAGAATCCGAGACCAGGACCTTGAAGCCCTTCTTGGCCAGGAGCTTGGCGACGGAGCGCCCTGACTTCCCTAAGCCGAGCACGCCGGCGCTCTTCTTCTTGAAGACCTTGGCGTCGAACAGGGGACGCGTCTCCATGTCAGCGCAGCTTCAGGGACGCCAGCGCGGTCAGCATCAGCACGATGCTCGTGATCCAGAAGCGGACCGTCACCTTGGGCTCGGCGACGCCGCCCAACTCGAAGTGGTGGTGCAGCGGGGCCATGCGGAAGACGCGTTTGCCTCCCCGCAGCTTGAAGGACGCCATCTGCAGGATGACGGAGAGCGTCTCCAGGACGAAGACCCCCCCGACGACGACCAGGATGAGCTCCTGCTTGACCGCCAGGGCCACGGAGGCGATGACGCCGCCCAGGAACAACGAGCCGGTGTCGCCCATGAACACCTCGGCGGGGTAGGAGTTGAACCACAGGAAACCCAGGCAGGCGCCCATGAGGGCCGCGAGATAGACGGTGATCTCGCCGGCGCCCTCGACGTGGATGATGCGCAGGTAGTAGGCGAACTTGACGTTGCCCGCGACGTAGGCGAAGATCGCGTAGGCCAAGGCGCAGAACAGCACCGACCCCGCGGCCAGGCCGTCGAGCCCGTCGGTGAGGTTCACCGCGTTGGACGCGCCCACGACCATGAGCACCGAGAGCACGAAATACAACACGCCGGCCTCGACGAACAGCTCTTTGCCGTAGGGGACGTTCAGCGAGGTGGCGAAGGAGCCGTTGGGAGGCGAGACCGCGAGGTAGGCGGTCACGCCCAGGCCGACGAGCACCTGGACGAGGACCTTGACCTTGGAGGGCGCGCCCTTGGGGTTCTTCTTGACGAGCTTGACGTAGTCGTCCCAGAAGCCGATGGCGCCCAGGCACAGCGTAACCGCGGTGAGCAGCCAGGTGAAGCGGTTGTCCGGGCGCATCCACAGCCAGGTGGAGCCCAGCACGGCCACCGCGATGAGCAGCCCCCCCATGGTCGGGGTGCCGTGTTTGGACAGGTGCGACTTGGGGCCGTCGTCGCGCTGGACCTGCCCGATCTTCTTCTCGCGCAGGGAGGCGATGAGGCGCGGGCCCAGCAGCAGGCACACGGCCAGCGAGGTCACGGCCGCGCCCGCCGCGCGGATGGTGATGTACTGGAAGACGTTGAGCGGGCTGAAGAGTTCCTTCCACTGCCACAGGTAATAGAGCACTAGAGGGACCTCGCGAGTTCCTCGAGCCGCATGGCCCGGGAGGCTTTGAACAACACGGCGTCCGACGGGGTCAGGGCGGTCTTGAGCGGCGTCGTCCATGACGCGGGCTCCAGCGAGTGCTCGACGGGGAAACGGGGCTTCGCCGCGGCGAGCGCGTCGGCGGCGGCCTTCATCTCGGGGCCGGCGAGGTAGACGGCCTTCAGCGGCAGCGCGGCCAGCCACGCGCCCAACTCGGCGTGGAACTTGGCCGAATCGGGGCCGAGCTCCTTCATGTCGCCCAGGACGAGCGTCAACGGCCGCTGCGCGTACTGCTCGACGAAGGCCTCCACCGACGCCTTCATGGAGGCGGGGTTGGCGTTGTAGGCGTCGAGCATGAGCACGGCTCCGCTCGCGTGCGTCAGAGGCTCCTGGCGCAGCATCCCGGGCGTGTGGGCGGCCAGGCCGCGGGCGATGGCGTCGGCGTCGATGCCCAGCACGAGCGCGGCGGCCGCCGCGGCCGCGGCGTTGTAGCGGCTGTAGGCGCCGTAGGACTTGAGGTCGAGCTTGACGCGCCGGCGGTCCACCGTGAGGAACCCGTTCTCGATGCGCACCCGGCAGCGCGGCCCGGTCCCGTAGGTGACGGCGCGGCTGCCCAGGCGGGTTTCGAGCGCCGCGAGCCAGGGGTCGTCGGCGTTGATGACGGCTTTCCCGTCCTCGGGCAGGCCCTCGGCGAGCTCGGAGTTGGTCTGGAAGGTGGTCTCGATGGTCCCGAAGGTCTCGAGGTGGTCGGGGCCGATGTTGGTGAGCACGCCGATGGTGGGCAGCGCGATGCGGGTGAGCTCGGCGATCTCGCCGCGGCGGCAGGCCGCGAGCTCGAAGATGCCGTAGCGGTGCGTCGCGTCGAGCTCGAGCAGGGAGAGCGGCACGCCGACCTCGTTGTTCCAGTTCCCCGGCGTCGCGCAGGTCGGGCCGACCAGCGAGCAGATGGACTTGAGCATCTCCTTGGTGGTCGTCTTGCCGTTGGAGCCGGCGATGCCCACCACGGGGACCTCGAAGCGCAGGCGGTGCCAGCGCGCCAGGGCCTGCAGGGCCTTGAGGGTGTCGGGGACCTCGACGAGGTTGGCCGGGCGCGGCGCTCCGGGCTTGAGGCGGCCCTCGGCCACGACCCAGCCCGAGGCGCGGGCGGCCAGCGCCGCGTCGAGGTGGTCGTGGGCGTCGTGGCGCTCGCCCTTGAGGGCCCAGAACGCCTGGCCGTCCTTGAGCGCGCGGGTGTCCGTGGAGAACGAGTCCACGGGCGCGTCGGCGGCGCCGGCGGTCAGGCGGCCGCCCGCGGCGCGGGCGAGTCCGCCCCAGGTCAGGTCGAGCTTCATCTCTTGAGCGAGCGCAGGGCGGCCCGGGCCGCTTCCCGGTCGTCGAACGGCACGGTGCGGTCGCGCAGGATCTGATGGTCCTCGTGTCCCTTGCCGGCGATGAGCACGACGTCGCCCGCCCGGGCCCGCGCGACCGCGGCGGCGATGGCTTCCCCGCGGTCGGGGACCATCGTATGATTTTTGAGGCCCGCGGCGCGAACCCCGGCCTCGATGTCGGCGAGGATGGCGGCCGGCTCCTCGGAGCGGGGGTTGTCGCTGGTGAACACCGCGTGGTCGCTGCCGCGGCAGGCCGCGACGCCCATGGGCCCGCGTTTGGTGCGGTCCCGGTCCCCCCCGCAGCCGACGACCGTGATGATGCGGCCGTGCGGCAGGGAACCGAGCAGCTTGAGCACGGTCTCCAACGCGGAGTCGGTGTGCGCGTAGTCCACGAACACGTGGAAATCCTGCCCCTCGTCGACGGCCTCCAGGCGCCCGGGCACGGCGCGCAGCGACGCCAAGCCGTCCAGCGTCTTGCCGGCGTCGTGGCCGAGCCCGAGCAGCGCGGCGGCCGCCGCCGTGGCGTTGGAGACGTTGTAGAGGCCGGGCAGCCGGATGCCCCCCTCCAGACGGCGCCCGCGCCAGGTCCACTCGACGCGCGAGCCGTCGAGGTCCGCCGACAGGACGCGCGCGCGCAGGTCCTTGGCGCCGTCGCCCAGCCCGAAGGCCACCACCTCGCAGCCGATGGCCCGGCGGCGCAGGGCGTGCGCGCGCGGGTCGTCGGCGTTGAGCGCGGCGACCTTCAGCGGCTTGGCGTTGTCGGCGCGCGCGAGCAGGTCGAAGAGGCGGGCCTTGGCCTCGAAGTAATCGTCCACCGTCTTGTGGAAGTCGAGGTGGTCGCGCGTGAGGTTGAGGAAGACGGCCGCGTCGAAGTCCACGGTCTCCACGCGCTTGAGCGCCAGGGCGTGCGACGAGACCTCCATCATCACCGACGAGGCGCCCCCGTCGCGCATCGCGGCCAGGGTCCGGTTGAGCTCGAGGGAGATGGGCGTGGTGTTGACGGCCTTGGCCAGGCGCGCGCCGGCCAGGCGCGTCTCGACGGTGCCGACGACGCCGACGGTCCGCCCGGCCGCGGCGGCCGCGGCCTCGAGCATGTAGGTGGTCGTGGTCTTGCCGTTGGTGCCGGTCACGCCCACGACCTGGAGGCCCGAGGACGGGCGGCCGAAGAAGAGGTCGGACATGCGCGCCATGGCCTCGGCGGAGTCCGCCACCTTCACCCAGGTGCCCGACACGACCGCGGGCGGCGGCGGGGCCTCGAGCTCGCTGACCACGGCGACGGCGCCGCGCTCCAGGGCCTCGCGCGCGTGGCGGTTCCCGTCGGTCTTGGAACCGGGCAGGGCGAAGAAGAGGTCTCCGGGCTCGACCAGGCGCGAGTCGTGGCGCAGGCCGCGCACGGGCAGGTCCACGGGGCCGCGGGCTTCTCCCGCGGCGCCGGCGCGCAGCAACTCCGCGAGGGTCATCGCCCGGCCCGGCGCAGCGGCGGCGGGACGGACGCGACGCGCCGCGCGGCGGCGACGGCGCCGCGGTCCGGGGCGGGCTCGGCGGGGCGGTCGGGGGCGACCGCCTCCAGCGTCAGCAGGCGCCGGCCGATCTTGGCGAAGACGGGGGCGGCGACGAGGCCGCCGTAGTAGGAGCCCTTCGTGGGCTCGTCGACGATGACGAGGATGGTCCAACGCGGGGCGGAGGCGGGCAGCCAGCCGGCGAAGGAGGCCACGTACGCCTTCTGAGAGTACTTGCGCGTCAGCGGGTCGAGCTTGCGCGCCGTGCCGGTCTTGCCCGCGACGCGGTAGCCGGGGATGCGCGCGGGCTGGCCCGTGCCGTGGTCCACGACGGCCTCGAGCATGCGGGCGAGCTCGCCCACGGCGCGCTCGGAGGCGACGCGCCGGACCTTCTCGGGCGCGGTCCCGTCGTCGAGCAGGCGCGGCTCGTAGAGCGTGCCCCCGTTGGCCAGCGCCGAGTAGGCGCCGAGCATCTGCAGAGGGCTGACCGACAGCCCGTAGCCGTAGGAGGACGCGGCCAACCCGACCTTGCCGAGGTCGGAGAAGGGCTTGAGGTCGCCGGCCGTCTCGCCGGGCAGGGGCACGCCGGTGCGCAGGCCGAAACCGAGAGCGCGCGCGGCGCGGAAGAAGCGGGCGGGGCCCACGCGCTCGACGACCTTGGCGATGCCGATGTTGGAGGAGCGCTCCAGGATCTGGGCGAGCGTCATGTCGGGCTCGGGCTCGTGGTCGGTGATGGTCACGCCCGGGGCGATCTGCCACTTGCCCCCTTCGCCGGAGAAGGTCTCCGCGGGGCCGACGAGGCGCTCCTCGACGGCGGCCAGAGCGGTGACGACCTTGAAGGTGGAGCCGGGCTCGTAGGCGTCCTGGACGAGGGGGTTCTTCAGCGGGTTGGGCGGCCACGCGGCCATGGCGAGGATCTCGCCCGTGCGCGGGTCCTGCACCGCGGCGTAGCCCGACTTGAAGGCGTGCGCGCCGGCGCCCTCCGCCAGCGCCTCCTCGACGATGTACTGGACGTTGCGGTCGATGGTGAGCTTGAGCGGCGCCGGGACCTCGCCGTCCTCGGCGACGTCGCGGTGGATGGCGCGGCCCTTGCCGTCGCGCGTGAGCTCGAGCCTGCGGGGCTTGCCGCGCAGGCGCTTCTCCTGCGAGAGCTCGAGGCCGGAGAGTCCCTTGCCCTCCGCCCCCACCACGCCGAGCACCGGACGGGCCAGGCCCTCGTTGGGGTAGACGCGCTGCGACGACGGGGTCAGACCCACGCACTCGACGCGCGCGGCCTGCACGGCCTGCGCGGTCGGGAAGTCCACGCCGGTCTTGAGCCAGCAGAAGCGGCCGGAGGCGCGCGCCTTGCGCTCGAGCTCACCGGGCGCGACCTTGAGGATGGGCCCGAGCTTGCGGCCCAACTCGGCGGGGTCCTTGAGCATCTTCTTGTCGAGGAACACCGACCAGGTGGGCACGGAGCGCGCCAACACCCGGCCCTTGCGGTCGGTGATGTCGGCGCGGGGCGCGGCCTCGGAGGCGGTGCGCGAGAACTCCCCTTCCGCGCGCTCCGAGAGGGCCTCGTGGCGCAGGACCTGCAGGTGGGCCAGGCGCAGGGTCAGCGGCCCCAAGGGGGCCAAAGACAAGGCGGAGGCGACGGTCAGACGAAGGCCGAAGTCCATGAGAGGGGACTCAGCCCGAGAGGGCGGAGCGCACCGGCTCCGGCACGCGCGCCAGCAGGCGCGTCAGCCAGCCGATGGGGCCTTGCCGTCCGGGCAGCACGCGCAGCGAATCGGGGTCGGCGGGGATGAGGCCTCGGCGCCCGGCTTCCGCCGCGAGTGCGCCGGGCGACAGGCCCTGGTCCACCTGCAGGCGCAGGGTCTCGACGCGGCCGCGGGCGCGCTGGATCTCCTTGCGGGCTTGGGCGACGCGGTAGCCCAGGCGGGTGGCGGAGACGTGCTGCCAACACAGGAAGAGGACGAGGAAGCCCCCCACCCCGAACTTGGCCGCCGTGCCCGCGTCGAAGTTCATGCGCGACCGCATCATACCAAATGCGACTCCTCACCGGAAAATTGCGGCGGGTCCCCCGCCGAGAGGGGCCCGCCGGTGCGTCTGAGCGATGGCGGGCCCTCCGCCGAGAGAGGGCCCGCCAAACCGTCCGAATCGGTGGCGGCCCTCCGCCGAGAGAGGGCCGCCGGATCGAGGCGGCCCCCTCCGCCGAGAGAGGGGACCGCCAAACCTTGCGTCATGCGTCGTGCGTCGAATCGATGGCGGGACCCCCGCCGAGAGGGGCCCGCCAAAACGAGGCGTCCCCCCTCCGCCGAGAGAGGGAGGACGCCCAAAGGTGCTAGGGCCTCGGCGCCGCCTTGCCGCGCAGGAACACGCGCCGCCACACGTAGCCCGCCGTGGACGCCTTGCCCACCGGCGCCACGTCCGTGGCGTGACGGCGGTCGCTGAGGAAGCCCACGGTGGTGTCGAGCTTCGTCACCGCCGCCAGGCCCGCGCTGGAGCCGACCAGGAATCCCAGGTTCTTCATGGTAGTTGTCCCCCTTAGCGTTTCTTTTCCACGACCCGAAGCTTGGCGCTGCGCGCGCGCGGGTTGCGCCGCGTCTCCTCGTCCGTCGGCCCCACGGCGCCCTTGTCCACGAGCGCGCAGGTGCCCTGCGAGACGAAGGAGGCGAAGACGTTCTTGACGATGCGGTCTTCCAGCGAGTGGAAGGTGATGACGGCGAGGCGGCCGCCGGTCTTGAGATAAGGGAGCGCGGCCTCGAGACCGCGCGAGAGGACCTCGAGCTCGCGGTTGACCGCGATGCGCAGGGCTTGGAAGGTGCGCGTGGCCGGGTGCTTCTCGCCGCGCGGCAGGACCGCGGCCACGGCGTCGGCCAGGTCGGTGGTGGAGGTGAACGGGCGGCGGTCGCGGCGCGCGACGATGGCGCGGGCGACGCGGTCGGCCTCGGGCTCCTCGCCGAACTCCGACAGCAGCAAGGTGATCTGCTCGACGGGCCAGCGGTTGACGATGGCCTCGGCGGTCAGCGTGTTGTCGGGGCTCATGCGCATGTCGAGCGGCCCCTCCTTCATGAAGGAGAAGCCGCGCGCCGGCTTGTCGAGCTGCAGCGAGGACACGCCGACGTCGAAGAGCGCGCCCGACAGCGGGAAGAAGCCTTCGGCCTCGAGAGCCGGGCCCAGGTCGCGGAAGTTGGCGCGGCGCAGGCGCGCGCGCTCGCCGTAGGGCGCGAGCGCGTGGGCGGCCTCGGCGAGCGCCTCGGGATCCTGGTCGAGTCCCAACACGCGCGCGCGCGGCATCCTGTCCAGGATGGCCGCGGCGTGCCCGCCGAGCCCGACCGTCGCGTCGAGGTAGAGGCCGTCGGGGTCGCGCGCCAGGCGCTCCAGGGTCTCCCCCAGGAGCACCGGCTCGTGCGTCCAGCGGCTCTTTTCGGCCAAGATCATATCTCCAGGTTCTTCCCGATGGTCTTGTACGCCGGGGCGACCTTCGCCTTCTCGTAGGCCGCCCAGCGCTTCGCGTCCCAGACTTCCGCGCGTTTGCCCGCTCCCTGCACCAGCACCGACGCGCCGAGCCCCGCGTGTTCCTTGAGATACTGCGGCACGAGCACGCGGCCCTGCGCGTCCACTTCCACCTCGACCGCCTCGGAGAAGAACTTGCGCTTGAACGCGCGCTCCTGCTCCTTGTCCGCCATCGAGAACGCCTTGAGATCGTCGCCCAGCAGCTTCTCCCACTGCGACGGCAAGAACAGGTAGAGGCAGCCTTCCATCCCGCTCGTCAGGAAGAACGACGAGCCTTTCTCCTTCGCCAGCGCCTCGCGATACTTCGGCGGCACCGCCAGGCGGTTCTTGGGGTCGAGCGAGTACTCGTAACGGCCGATGAGCAGAGACATTATTCCCCACTCCCAACCACTCGCTTGTTATTTCTCCCCACTTTTCCCCACCAGGGCCACGAGTATAGAGCAACGGGCCGAATCTGTCAAGGGGTAGTTTCACTCCGTGCGGAGAAAAGGGAACTGAGAAAGGGGACAGGTACCTACCTCAGTTTTCGAGCGGATCAATCCGCTCGAAAACTGAGTTAGGTACCTGTCCCCTTTCTCAGTTCCTCAGGGAACGCGCGACACGGTCGAGTTGCGCGTGAGCTCGTAGCGCCACGCGTACTCGAGGGCCTTGAGGCGGTTGTAGGGCGCGCCGTAGGCGCGGTAGAGCGCCTCGTCGGCGCGTTGCCCGTCGCGCAGGTTCGCGGAGAACTTGTAGAAGGACGAGCGGTACTGCGTGCGGATCATGAAACGCACGACGCTGTAGGCCTGCGCGTACCAGAGGCGCACGCGGTCGTCGTTCCAGCCCGAGGTCGTGGAGACGGCCATGAAGCTCTCGATGGGGATGCCTCCCCCCCGCTCGAGGATCTCCAGGTTGTCGCGCAGCCAGTTCGGGGCGGCGAGGCCGCGCTCGACCTGCACGAGCGTCGCCATCCCCTCCGACAGCCACAGCGGGTTGGCGACGCCGTCGATGAAGAAGGCGTCGAAGTAGATGTGGGTCAACTCGTGCGCGAGGATGCCGGGCAGCTCCTCGCTCTCGTAGACGTAGACCTTGCGCTTGGGCACCGAGCTCGCGCCGCCCGACCACGACGGGCGGCCCGTGACCTGGCGATAGGTCTGCTGGCTCTTGAACAGGTAGATGGTGACGCGCTGGTCCTTGGCCCACGGCGAGAAAGGCGCCAGGTCGAGCATGAGGTTGCCGTGCAGGGCCTCGATGAGCTCCACGAAGCGGTCGGAGGCGGGGTACTGCTCGGAGTACACGTTGAAGTGGCGCGTGACGCGTTTGGCGAAGCCCGGCGGCAGGGGCGGGTCCGGCAGCGCGGAGCGGTCCTCCTGCACGCGGCGTCGCGGCGCGGGCTGCGGGCGGGCGGCGACGGGAGGCTGCGCGGCCGCGGGCGGGCGACGGTCGGTGGACGGCGCGGGACCCACGGCCTCGGGCGCGGGCAACACGCGCGCCGCCGGGTCGTCCGCGATGGGCCGCGGCGTCCCGGGCGGCGGGGCCGCGGGTTGCGGCGCCAGCACCGCGACGGGGGCGGAGGCCGGGGCGTTGAGGGCGGCGAGCGCGGCTTCGTCGGGGACGGGCGCCGGGGGCGCGGGCTCCCTTATATAGGGGTTCACGATGGCCTGCATCTTGGCGGCCTCGCGCTCCTCCTCCCCCAGGTACTGGTACACCATGAGCCCCCAAAGGCTCACGACCAGCACCCAGATGAGGACGCGGAGTTTTAGTAGGGCGTCCACGGGGGTAGTTTAACGGCCTTTCGCCCGGGCGTCCACCCCGGCGCGCCCAGGCGGCTCAGGCGCGGTTGGCGTCGCGCAGGCGCAGGGCGGCCTGCGCGAGGCCGTGCACGAACAGGGAGAAGATGACGATGAAGGCCGCCTGCGAGAGGGCCATGCCCAGGAACTCGCCGGTGAGCGGTTGGCGCAGCCAGTAGATGGCGATCATGGCGCCGGTCGCGGTGAACGCGCAGAGGACGGTCTCGACGACCCCGAAGGTCAGGCCGGCGGCCGTCGGGGCCATGACGAAGAGCAGCCACATCGGGTTCCAGTAAGGGAACAGCAGGTAGAACAAGGGGATGGACCAGCCGAGGTTGAGCCACACCTGGAGCTGGCGGAAGCGGGCGGCCCAGCCGGCCCAGCGGTACTGGTTCTTGTTGAGCCACCAGTTGACGAGCATGTCGGCGGCGAGGATGCCCAGGGCGGCGTAGGCCGTCCCGCGAGACTCCTCCTCCCACAAGCCTCGGAAATACGCGGCCGAGACGATGAGGAAGAGGGCGAAGGGCGTGAAGTAGCGGTTGAGCATCTGCATGGTTCTAGTCCTCCGCCCGGTACAAGACGAGGAAGCGGTCCGCGGCCTCTCTCGGCCTCCGGTAGGCCACCGACTCTAGCAATCTCATCCGCGTCCCCGCCAGCGGAGGCTCGGCCGCGACCGACTGGAACGCCGCGAAGAGCCCGTGGCGCTTGAGCAGCGGGCGCGCCAGCGCCAGCGCCTCCTCCAGCGGGGCGAGCGCGCGTTCGACCACCGCGTCGAAGCCCGACTCGTAGGCGTTGTAGGGACGGCCGTCGCCCGCGCGGCGCTGAAGCACGCGCAGGCCGGGCAGGCCGAGGCGGACGCTCTCCGCGTTGAGGAACTTGAACTTGCGCTCGACGGCCTCCATCAAGGTGACCTGGGCCTCGGGCCACGCGATCTTCAGGCAGACGCCGATGAAGCCGCCGCCGGAGCCGAGGTCGCAGACCCGCGCGGCGCCGCGGCCCAGGGCCCGCCGCAGGGTCGCGGCGGCGAAGACCCCGTCGGCCGCGTGTCTGAGCACGAGGTCGTCCCAGGCGTCGTCGGCCGTCAGGTTGGTCGTCTTGTTCTTCTGCGCCACCGCGCGCAGGTAGGACTCGACGCGCTCCAACGCGGCCGCGTCGAGCGGCGCGCCCCAGCCCTCGGCGGCGGCGGCGAGCGTCGTCAGCGCGGCGTCGGGGCTCCGCGCCGTCATGAGGCGCGGGTGAGCACCCACAGCGACTGGACGTCGGCGGGCGTCAGGCCGGGGATGCGCGCGGCCTGCCCGAGCGTGCGCGGCCGGACGCGGGCGAGCTTCTGCAGGGCCTCGGTCCCCAGCGAGCCGGCGCGGCGCCAGTCGGCGTCGGCGGGCAGCGCGACGCTCTCCCAACCGCGCCGCGCCGCGGCGGCCTTCTCCTCGCGGGCGATGTAGTGGGCGTAGGCCGCGATGGTCGCGCGTTGGGCGCGGGCTTTCTCCTCGGTCCACGGGCCCATCCCGCCCCGGACGACGCCGGTCTCGACGGCCTCGCGGTAGCGCTCGAAGGCGGGAAGCAGGCTCTCAGGCAGCAGGCCCAGCGCGAAGGCCCGAGGCATCAGCCGCAGGTCGGCGTTGTCGGCGCGCAGGCGCAGCCGGTTCTCCGCGCGCGCGGTGAACATGCGATAGGGCTCGTCGACGCCTTTGGTGACGAGGTCGTCCACCATCACGCCGAGGTAGGACTCGGCGCGGTCCCACAAGACGGGCGCCTCGCCGGCCGCGGCGCGCGCGGCGTTGACGCCGGCGACGAGCCCCTGGGCGGCGGCCTCCTCGTAGCCGGTCGTGCCGTTGATCTGCCCGGCGAGGAACAAACGCGCGACGGCCTTGGTCTCCAGCCCCGGCGTGAGCTGGTCGGGCGGGCAGAAGTCGTATTCGATGGCGTAGCCGTGGCGCAGGATGACCGCCCGCTCCAGCCCGGGCACGGTCGCCACGAGCGCGGCTTGCGCGTCCTCGGGCAGGCTCGTGGACAGGCCGTTGGCGTAGACCTCGGGGGTGTCGCGGCCTTCCGGCTCCAGGAAGACGCGGTGGCCGTCCTTGTCCGGGAAGCGGGACACCTTGTCCTCGACCGAGGGGCAGTAGCGCGGCCCCGACGCCTTGATGGCGCCGGTGAACAGCGGCGAGCGGTCGAAGGCGGAGCGGATGACCGCGTGCGTCGCCTCGGTGGTGCGCGTGAGCCAGCAGGGCAGCTGCTCGACCTCCAGGCGCGCGGTGCGGAAGGAGAGCGGCTGGGGCGGGGCGTCCCCGTCCTGGCGGCGCAGCTTCGACCAGTCCACGGTGCGTCCGTCCAGGCGCGGCGGCGTGCCGGTCTTGAGGCGACCGACTTCCAGGCCCAGGCCGCGCAGGCTGGCCGACAGGCCCACCGACGGCGCCTCGCCGGCCCGGCCGGCGGGCGCGCTGCGCAGGCCCGTGTGCGCGAGGCCGTTGAGGAAGGTGCCGGTGGTGAGCACGACGCAGCGGGCCTCCAGGCGGGAGCCGTCCGTGAGCGTCACGCCGCGCAGGCCGGAGCCGTCGGTCCACACCGCGGCGGCCTCCCCCTCCACGACGGTCAGGCCGGGACGGCTCTCGCAGGACGCCCGCATGACGCGCCGGTAGGCGTGTTTGTCGCACTGCACGCGCGGCGAGCGCACGGCCTCGCCTTTGCCGAGGTTCAGGGTCTGGAACATCAGCCCGGCGGCGTCGGCGCCGAGCGCCATCACCCCGCCCAACGCGTCGAGCTCCCGGACGAGCTGTCCCTTGCCGGTGCCGCCGACGGCCGGGTTGCACGACATCGTGCCGATGGTCGCGGCGTTCTGCGTGAGCAGGACGACGCGGGCTCCGAGGCGGGCCGCCGCGTGCGCGGCCTCGATGCCCGCGTGCCCGCCGCCGACGACGATGACCCGCGCGGCGTCAGGCATACATCAGGACTTTGAGCACCTCGAGCGGGAGCCACTTGAGGAGGAAGGCGGTGCCCACGAACACGTTCTGGGCGAGCAGCGCGAAGAAGACCGCGGCCAGCGCGCGCGGCGTGGACAGCGTTTCGGTGCGCTTGAAGAGCCGCGCGGCGGCGGCGAGCACCCAGAGCAGGACCACGACCATCAGCGCCTTGTAGGCCGCGAGGCTGCCGGTCGGGATGATGAGCAGCTCGACGAGCAGCGACAGCAGGGAGACGCCGTTGAGGCCGAGCACGACGGCGGCGACGGTCCGCCAGCGCTCGGCGGGCACGCGCCGGCCGTACCAGACCGTCGCCGCCAGCCAGGCCGCGAGCAGCGCGGAGGCGAGGGGCGCGCCGGCGGCGCCGCGCACGTAGGCGAAGGAGACGAGGAACGGCGCCACGGACCAGGCCACGCCGCTCGCGAGCTTGAGCGCGAGCCAGCCCGAGCCCAACCACCGCAGCGCGATGCCCACGAAGCCCACGAGCACCGCGGCGAGCACCGGCTGCCAGAACAACACCCGCAGCCAGAACAGCGGCGGGCGCGCGGGCAAGGCCGCCATCGCGGGCTCGGGGAAGCCGGCGGGCTTGAGCAAGGTGAAGAGCATCGAGGCGGCCACCCAGACTCCCCAGACGGTCAGCGCGGCGCGCAGGGCGCCGGGCTTGCGCAGTTCGGCGACGGCCTCGTCGGGCGAGAGCGCGCAAAGCCGGGCGAGTCGCAGGGCGTCTTTCATGCGGGGGCTCCCGCCGTCGCCGCGGCCGCGTCGGCGTCGTAGCGGCGACGCGCGAGCAGGCACAACCAGCCGCCCAGGCCGAGGGCGGCGCAGGCGACGAGCATGGCGTTGGCCAGGCCGAAGAGGTCCGAGCCGAGGCCGATGAGGGTCGGCGAGACGGCGTCGCCGAGGGCGTGGATGATGAAGATGTTGGCGGCGAAGGCCATGGAGCGCGTCTCCAGGCGCGTGACCGAGACGATGGCCGCGTTGAGCGGGCCCATGTTGAGGAACAGCAAAGTCTCGGCGGCGAAGAGGGCGGCGATGGACAGCGGCAGGTTCGGCGCGACGATGGCGCCCATGGCGAAAGGCATGCCCGCGAGCAGCCCCCCGCCCGAGATGAGCAGATAGGCGTGCGGCGTCGTCTTGATGAGGCGGTCGGCGAGCCACCCTCCGAGCAGGCTGCCCGCCAGGCCGGCGGCCACGGTCACGCCTCCGAAGTAGAGACCGGCCGTGCCCACGGGCAGGCCCCAGGCGCGGTGGAAGAAGGTGGGCATCCACACCGCGAAGCCGCCGAGAGCGAAGGTCATCGCCGCGCCCGCGAAAGTGATGAGGCGGAAGGTCGGCACCGACCACACGGAACGGTAGCCCTCCCAGGGCGCGGAGGCCGGGCGCGGCTCGTCCTTGGGCAAGGTGAGCGCGACGGCCGCGAGCAGGAGCCCGGGCAGGCCGACGAGGAAGAAGGCGTTGCGCCAGCCGAAATGCTGGCCGATCCAGCCGCCTCCCGCGTAGCCCAACGCCGAGCCCACGGGGATGGCCATGGAGAACACGGCCAAGGCCCAACCGCGGCGCTCCGGCGGGAAGCGTTCGGCGACGAAAGACGGCGAGATGGCGCCGTAACACGCCTCCCCCACGCCCACCAGCGCGCGCGTGAGGAACAGGGACGGGAAGGAGCGCGTCAGGCCGGCGGCCGCGGTGGCCACGCTCCACAGCGCGATGCCTCCGGCGATCCACGGGCGGCGGCCGCGCGAATCGGCGAACCAGGCGATGGGCGGCGCGGCGACCATGTACACGACCATGAAGGCGGAAGCGAGGCTGCCGGCCTGCGCGTCGGTGAGCGCGAGCTCGCCGCTGATGAGGGGCAGGAGCGCGTAGGCGACCTGCCGGTCCACGTAGTTGAGCACGTTGACCGCCGTCAGCAGGAGCAGGCAGGCCGACGGGGTCCAGCGGCTCACAGCTTCCAGACGGCGTCGCCGGGGCGCACGGCGTCGGCCACCGCGACGAAGGCGGTCTCGCCGGGCAGCGCGCTCTGCACGGCGCGTCTGCCCACGCGGATGTGCTCGGCGCGCTGGGTGAGGTCCGTGACCTTGCCCTTCACGCGCAGCTGGTCGCCGGCGGAGAGCGGCTCCTCCAGGCGCACCGTCATCTCGCGGGTCTTGGCGTCGTAGGCGCGGACCTTGCCGACGAGCGGCGCGCCGACGAGCTGCTCCTCGGGGGAGATGTCCCAGACGGGCGTGCGCGTGGGGACCGTCGGGGCCTTGGCCTTGGCGGCGGGGCGGGACTTCTTCTTCACGGGTTTGGGCATGTCGTCACCAGTGTGTCATTTACCGAGGCAGAAGCGCGAGAACACGGCGTCCAGCGCGTCGGGGGAGGCGTCCTCGCCCAACACGGCGCCCAGCCGACCGACGGCCTCGCGCAGGCGCGAGGACAACAGCTCCGGGGACCCGGCGTCGGCCCGCGCGCCGTCGAGCGCGTCGAGCGCGGCGCGCAGCGCCGCCGCCTGCCGGGCCCCGCAGGCCGGGGCCTCCTCGTCGTCGCGGCCGGCGCAGGCCGTCGCGACCGCGGCGGCCAAGGCGTCGAGACCGTCGCCGGTCACGGAGGAGACGGGCACGCCGCCGGCGGGGCGCGCGCCGGCCAGGTCGGTCTTGCTCCAGACGCGCACCACGGGCGCGTCCCCCCGCAGGCGGCGCGCCCGCGCGAGCAGGGCCTCCGCCTCGTCGAGCGGGCCGGTCGCGTCGCACACCAGCAGCGCCACGTC
>JANRKA010000152.1:0-10445 GCA_033875325.1 Elusimicrobiota bacterium
CCTCGGCGCAGCCCGCGGGCGGGCCGCCGGGCCCCGCCAGGCGGCGCAGGGCCGCGACGAGCAGCGCCCGGTGCGTGAAGTCGTCGGCGTCTCGCGAGCGCCCGGCCTGGATCGTGCGCGCCAGGTCCGCGTCGTAGACCATGGACTCGAGCGCCAAGCCGGCCCCGCGCCCCTCGGCCGAGGCGAGGCAGGCCGAGGCGTCCGGCACGGCCTCGTAGCCTTCGCAGAAGACGGCCGTGAAATGGGCGCGCAGCCGAGCGGGGTCGTCGGTGAGCAAGCCGCAGGGCACCCGCTGCGCGGGGGCGAGGGCGGAAGCGGCGGCGACGGACAACAGGAGGAGCGGGGTCATGGGAGCTCCGCCCCCAGTTTAACCCCGACCCGAGTAGAGCGCAAGGGGGCGCCGCGAAATAGCCGTTGACAGGAATGCGCATCGCTGCTACAATTGATTGACTGACTGTTCAGTAAATAAAACATGGGACGAAAACCCGACCTCGAAGTCCGCGAGCGCATCCTTCAGGAAGCGGAGCACGTCATCCACCTGAAGGGCTACAACGCCGCCTCCCTCGAGGAGATCGCCAAAGCCTGCGGCATGAGCCGCCCGAACCTGCTGCATCACTACGGCAGCAAGGCCGAGCTCGCGCTGGCGGTGCTCGACTACAAGATCGAGGACTTCCAGACGCGGCGCGTCGCCCCGCTGTGCGCGCAGGCCGAGCCGGAGGCGGCGGTCGAGCGCATGTTCCTGGACGCCGCCTGCTTCTTCGACGGCAACGGCTGCAAGGCGGGCTGCTTCATCGGCAACATCGCCTTGGAGATGAGCGACGTGGACGAGCAGTTCCGCGAGCGGGTCGGGCGTTTCTTCGCCGCCTGGACGCAGAGCGTGGCGGAGTGCCTCAAGCGCTGCCAGGACGCCGGCTATTTCACGCCGGCCCTGGACCCGCAGGCCGCCGCCGAGACGCTCGTCTCCCTTTATGAAGGCGCCATCATGCAGGCCAAGGCGCGCCGCGACGCCTCGGTCTTCGTCAAGGTGGCCCCCGTCGCGCGCATGATTCTGGAGCATCACAAAGTCGCAAAAAGGAGGGATACGACCATGGGCCCGAAGACCCCCTGCGGCTGCTAAGCTGCGTCAAGAAAACGACCAGCCGCCCCGTCTCCGGACGGGGCGGCTGGCGAATTTCCAGGACATGAGACGCCTCCTCCCCCTCGCCTTCCTCGCCGCGGCCGTCGCGTGCGCCGACTCCGGCTCGCGCGAAGCCCCCGCGCTCGCCCTCTCCGGCCTCGACGGCGGGACGATGACCCTCGCCGAGCACCGCGGGCGCGTCGTGCTCGTCAACTTCTGGGCGACTTGGTGCGATTCCTGCCGCGAGGAGCTGCCCGCGCTCAACGCCATCGACGGACGCCTGAAGGGCCGTCCTTTCGCCCTGCTGTCGGTGAGCCTCGATGAGGCGCCCGCCAAGGTCCTGCCTCCCTTCCTTAAAAAGCACGGCGTGTCCTATCCCGTGCTCACCGCCGACGACGCGGTCCTGCGCGCCTGGAGCGTGCGCGGCCTGCCCGCCACCTTCCTCATCGGTCCGGACGGACTCATCGAGCGGCGCTGGCTCGGCCCCATCGACGCGTCCACGGTGGAAAATGATATCCTCGCGCTGCTCGACAGGAGACCCCCGAAATGAACAAGCTCATCGCCGCCGCTCTCGCCGTCCTCTGCGCGCTGCCCGCCTCCGCCGCGGCGCCCACGCGCGAGGAGCTCAAGCAAGCCCTGGACAAGAACCCCGACCTCGTGCTGCAGGCCCTCAAGAAGGTCGACAAGGCCCAGTTCTTCCAGCTCGTCATCGAGGCGCAGAACGACTTCCGCCAGAAGCAGGCGGAGCTCGAGCAGCGCCAGATGGCCGAGGAGCGCGAGGCCGCCTTCAAGAACCCGCTCAAGCCCGCCCTGGACTCCAAGACCCGCTTCCGCGGCGACAAAACCGCGCCCATCACCTTGGTCGAGTACTCCGACTTCGAGTGCCCGTTCTGCGCGCGCGGCTACCAGACCGTGGAAGCCCTGCGCAAGAAGTACGGGGCGAAGATCCGCTTCGTCTTCAAGCACCTGCCCCTGACCAACATGCACCCCAAGGCCATGCCCGCCGCCCAGTGGATGGAGGCCATCGCCCTCCAGAAGCCCGAGAAGGCCTGGGAGTTCCACGACAAGATGTTCGAGAACCAGGACAAACTCGGCGACGAGTTCTTCCGCGCCACGGCCAAGGAACTGGGCATCGACGTCGCCAAGGCCGAGAAGGACCTGGAGAGCGCCGCCGTCAAGGACAAGATCGAGGCCGACATCAAGGAAGCCAAGCTCTTCAAGTTCGACGGCACGCCCGGCTTCGTCGTCAACGGCGTCCCGCTGCGCGGCGCGTACCCGCCCGAGGCCTTCGAGCCCATCATCAGCCGCTTCCTGAACTGAGCCGCGCCGCCGCAAGGAAGGCCCGCCTCGCGGCGGGCCTTCTTTTTTGCCCGCCTTCTTATTGATATTGACTTTCAATAAGGACCAATGTTAACCTGTCCTTGTTGAAATCGAATATCAATAAGAAACCCGCCCTCGCCCTCGCGCTGCTCCTCGCGGCGCCCGCGGCCCGGCCGTCGCCCCAGGAGCGGCGGCCGGACCGCGCGCGCTTCGTGATGGGGACGGTGTGCGAGCTGGAGGCCGAAGGCCCCGACGCGGCGGTGACCGCCGCGTTCGAGGAGCTCGAGCGCTGGGACCGCGTCCTCTCCCTTTATAAGGCCGACAGCGAGCTGGTCGCGCTCAACGCGAAGGCGGGCTCCGGACCCGTGCCCGTCTCCGCGGCTTTGTTCGCCGCGGTCGCGGAAGCCCTGCGCCGCGCCGAGGAGACCGGCGGCGCCTTCGACCCCACCGTGCTGCCTCTGCTGCGGCGCGGCCCGGCCGCGCGCGGCGCCGTCGGCTGGAAAAAAGTGACCCTCGACGCGGCGGCCCGAACCGTCTCGCTGCCCGCCGGCGGAGGGCTCGACTTCGGCGCCATCGGCAAGGGCTGGGCGCTCGACCGCGCCGCCGAGGTCCTGGCCGCCCGGGGCGTGACGGCCGCCCGCTTCAACTTCGGCGGCCAGGTGCTGGCCGTCGGCGCGCCGGCGGGCGCGGCCGGTTGGGAGGTGACCATCCCCGGCCGGGCCGAGCCCCTGCTCCTCAAAGACGCGTCGGTGGCCGTGACCGGCGACTCGGAGCGCCCCGGGCATGTCGTCTCCCCCTTCAGCGGCCGTCGTCTGCGCCGGGACTTCGCGGTCGCCGTGCTCGCGCCGAGCGCCGCGGAAGCCGACGCCTGGTCCACCGCCCTTTTCGTCCTCGGAAAGAACCCCCCTTCCTTCCGAGGACGCTCGTTCTTCTCTCCTGGGATCCCCGCGCGCAAGCGCCTTATAAAGGAGCACGCATCATGAAACGCACCGCCGCCCTGCTGTCCGCCGCCCTCGCCCTGAACCCGGTCGCCGCCTTGGCCCAGGACGCCGCCAAACTCACCGAGTTGGAACGCAAGATGGACGCCCTCACCCAGGAGTTCGAGCGCCTCAAACTCGGCGAGGCCGCCGCCGAACCCGCCGCGACCGAATCGGTCCTCGGCTTCGCCCCGGCCGCCTCGAAGGTGTACCGCGCCCAGCCCAACAAGGTGTCCATCGGCGGCTACGGCGAGATGACCTACCAGAACTACTCCAAGCGTCGGCAGGACGCCGGCAGCGCGGGCACGCGCGACGAAGCCGACTTCCTGCGGGCCATCCTTTACGCCGGCTACAAGTTCAACGACTGGATCCTGTTCAACTCCGAGATCGAGTTCGAACACGCCTCGACCGGGAAGGGCCGCGGCGAGGTCTCGGTCGAGCTGGCCGCCATCGACTTCCGCTTCCGTCCGGAGCTGGGCGTGCGCGCGGGCATGCTGCTGATGCCCATGGGCCTGCTCAACGAGATCCACGAACCGACGACCTTCCACGGCGTGCGCCGCACCAGCGTGGAGCAGAACGTCATCCCCTCCACCTGGCGCGAGAACGGCGCCGGCGTGTTCGGCGAGTGGGGCCCGCTGTCCTACCGCTCCTACCTGGTGACGGGGCTGCAGGCCACGACCAACACCGGCGTGACGGGTTTCTCGTCCTCCAGCGGCTTGCGCAACGGCCGCTCCTCCGGCGCCAAAAGCTACGCCGAGGACCTCGCCTCGGTCACGCGCGTGGACTACACGCCCGTGGCGGGCGTGCTCGTCGGCGGCTCGTTCTACTTCGGGCAGGCCGACCAGAGCCTGGTGGTCAACTCGGTGCCCGTGTCGCTGTGGGAAGGACACCTCAAGGCCGAATACCGGGGCGCGCAGCTGCGGGCGCTCTACGCCGAGGGGCGCGTGGGCAACGCGGACACGGTCAACGCCGCCCAGGGCAACACCAACGCCGCCAAGAACTCCGTCGGCTCCAAGACCTTCGGCGGCTACGTCGAAGGCGCTTACGACGTGCTCAGCCTGATGCGCGAGAACAAAGGCCACTCCCTCTCGCCTTTCTTCCGCTACGAGCGCTATGATACCCAGGCGGACACGCCGTCCGCGTTCGCCAAGAACCCGGCCAACAGCCGGGTGGAGTACACGGCGGGCCTGACCTACAAGCCCATCACCCAGGTGGCGGTCAAAGCCGACCATCAGTGGATGCGCAACCAGGCCCGCACCGGCGTCAATCAGTGGAACCTCGGGCTCGCCTACATCTTCTGACCGTCGCGTTGGCCGGGGCCGCCCTCCTCACGGCGGCCCCGGCCGACGCCCGCGTTCTCCTCTCCCAGAAAGACGCGCTGGCCCTCGCCTTCCCCGGCGGCGGCTACGAGCGCCGGACGGCCTTCCTCACCGACGCTCAGGCCGCCGCGGTCGAGAAGGCGGCCTCCGCCAAGCTCGGCTCGCGCCTGTGGACCTACTACGTCGCCGGCTCCACGGTCGCCTACTTCGAATCCCACCCCGTGCGCACCATGAACGAGACCGTCATGGTCGTCGTGCGCGACGGGAAGGTCTCCTTCGTGGAGATCCTCTCCTTCTCCGAGCCCGACGACTACCTCGCCTCCAAGCGCTGGCTCGCCCAGTTCGAGGGGCGCCCCCTCGACGACGAGCTCGCCCTGCGCCGCGGCCTGCGCGGCATCACCGGCGCCACCCTCACGGCCGAAGCCGTCGCGCGCTCCGTGCGCCGGGTGCTCGCCGTGCACGAAGTGATACACTCTCGCCCGTGAAATACATGCAGACCGGCGGTTTCCAGCACAACCCGCTGATGCGGCTCACTTTGTTCTGGACTTTGCTGTTCGCCGGCGGCCTGTGGGTCACCAACGCCGCGATGTATCTCTCGCGCATGTCGCTGAGCCCGGCCTCCGTGCAGGCCTATTACCTGGGCGACGCCGCCGAATACTCGCAGCCGCGCTCCGCGGCGTCCCTGCTCGAGGTGTCGCACGCCCACCTCGCGACCATGGGCGTGATGGTCCTGCTGCTGACCCACCTCGTCATCTTCGCGCCGTGGGACGACCGCCTCAAGAAGGCGCTCATCGCCGCGGGGTTCGGGTCGGCCTTCCTGGGCGAGGCCTGCGGCTGGCTGGTGCGCTTCGTCTCCCCCCACTTCGCCGCGCTCAAGGTCGCCTGTTTCCTCACCTTCCAGGCGACCTTGGCCGCGCTCATCTGGGGCCTGGGCTCGTTCCTTTATATGGCGGCTCGCGAGACGAAGAAACGCCGCCGCTACGCCCCCGAAGACGAGCCGTAGCCGAACCCCGGGCTGACCCCTACAGCTCGCCGCGCTCCTCGTCTCGCTTCATGCGCTCGCCGACGTCGTCCAGAGCCGCTTCGATCTCGGCGAGGCGTTTTTTCATCGCGGAGCCGCGCGCGCGGTAGGCCATCCACAACGCGGGCGCGCCGGCGGCGCACAGGCCGAGGCCGAACAGGCTCTCGAGCGGGCCTTCCGGGCCGCGCAGCAGGTAAAGAAACCCCGCGCTGAACAGGTGAGCGCTCCACGACCACCGCGGCAGCGAGGAGCCCCGCCGCGTCGCCTCGACGAGGCCCACGCACAACACGGCGACGAGGACCGTCAGGATCGTCTCTTCGTCCATCGGAGGCAGGATAACCGGGACGCGCCCGGCGCGCAAGAGGGACTACAGACGCCGCGCGTCCGCGACGAGCCGGTCGAGCGCCTCGTAGTCGTCGCCGTCGTACCACCCGCGCACGCGCGACTCGGCGTCGAGCAGGACGAACTTGGCCGAATGCGTCACGCGCGAGCCGGGCGCGGCCTTCGCGTCCTCGACCACCGGCAGGAGGAAGCCGTCGCGCACGAGCGCGGTGAGCGCGGGCTTGGGGCCGGTGACGAACAGCCACTGCGGACCGGCGTCGAACTGGCGCGCGTAGCCGGCGAGCACGGCCGGCGTGTCGTGGTCGGGGTCCACGGTGAAGGAGAGCAGGCCCGTGCCGGCGGGGAGGCGCTTGCGCAGCGCGGACATGTTGGCGGTGAGCAGCGGGCAGGGTCCCGCGCAGCGCGTGAACACGAAGTCCGCGACCCAGACGCGGCCGCGCAGGTCCGCGCGCGTCAAGGGACGCGGCGCGCCGCCGGCGCTCGTCGCGGTCAGCGCGAAATCCGGCAGCTCGCGCTGCGGCGGCGGCGCGGGACGGCACGCGCCGAGGGAAAAAAACGCCGTGTAAAAGACGACACTCAAAAACACTCGAAAGCGTTCAGTAAGCAACTAGTACCACCTGGGTCTTTACAAGGTTCAAGGCTTCGGTTATCCTAAGGTCCTGTTCCGAATCGCGCGCGGGCCGCGCCGCGGTGAAGGACACGAGAACGCTACCAAAAATGTCACGGAGAAAAGGATGAACACGGCCGCGTCCGACACGACGCCGATCACCCCCAAAGCAGAGGAGACCGCGGTGAGCACGATGCACGTGCGCAAGCGCAGCGGCGACCTCGAACCCGTCGACGTCAACAAGATCGTCCGTGCCGTCGCCCGCTGCGGCCAGGGCCTCGAGAACGTGGACGTCTTGAAGATCGCGACGAAGACCATCGGAGGCCTCTACGACGGGGCCACCACGAAGGAACTCGACAATCTCTCCATCCAGACCGCCGCGCTGCTCATCGGCGAGGAGCCGGAGTACTCGCGCCTCGCCGCGCGCCTGCTCGCCGACTACATCCACAAGGAGGTCGAGAACCAGGACATCCACTCCTTCTCCCAGTCCATCGCCGCCGGCGTGAAGGCCGGCCTCGTGGCCGAGAAGGTCGGGCAGTTCGTCGCCGCCAACGCCCGCAAGCTCAACGACTCCATCGACTTCAACCGCACCGAGCTCTACGAGTACTTCGGCCTGCGCACGGTCTATGACCGCTACCTGCTCAAGAACCCGCAGAGCCGCGAGGTCATCGAGACCCCGCAGTACTTCTACATGCGCGTGGCCTGCGGCCTCGCGGAGACCGTGCAGGAAGCCGTCGAGATGTACAACCTCATCTCGCGCTTCGAGTACATGCCGAGCTCGCCGACCCTGTTCAACTCCGGCACGCGCCACCCGCAGATGTCGTCCTGCTACTTGCTCGACAGCCCGCAGGACGACCTCGAGTCCATCTACAAGCGCTACACCGACATCGCGCTGCTCTCCAAGTTTTCGGGCGGCATCGGCGTGGCCTACCACCGCGTGCGCGGCCGCGGCTCGCTCATCCGCTCCACCAACGGCAAGAGCAACGGCATCGTGCCGTGGCTGAAGACCCTGGACAGCTCGGTCACCGCGGTCAACCAAGGCGGCAAGCGCAAGGGCGCGTGCGCCGTGTACCTGGAGACCTGGCACCCCGACATCGAGGAGTTCCTCGAGCTGCGCGACAACACCGGCGACCAGGCCCGCCGCGCGCACAACCTGCACCTGGCCCACTGGATCCCCGACCTCTTCATGAAGCGCGTCGAGGAGGACGGGATGTGGTCGCTGTTCGACCCCAAGGCCTGCCCCGAGCTCACCGACCTCTACGGCAAGGCCTTCGAGGACGCGTACGTCGAGGCCGAGCGCAAGAAGCTCTACATGCGCCAGGTGAAGGCGCGCGAGCTCTACGGCCGCATGATGAAGACGCTGGCCGAGACCGGCAACGGCTGGATGTGCTGGAAGGACCCGTCCAACGTCAAGGCGAACCAGACCGGCTCGCCGGCCAACGTGGTCCACAGCTCCAACCTGTGCACCGAGATCATCGAGGTCACCTCCTCGCAGGAGACCGCGGTCTGCAACCTCGGCTCCGTCAACCTCGGCAAATACGTCGAGGACGGGCGCTTCGACTTCGTCAAGCTCGCGGCCAACGTCCGCACGGCGGTCAAGTACCTCGACCGCGTCGTGGACATCAACTACTACCCGACCAAGGCGGCGGAGCGCTCCAACAAGAAGTGGCGCCCGGTGGGCTTGGGCGTGATGGGCCTGCAGGACGCGTTCTTCCAGCTCGGCTTGTCCTTCGACTGCCCCGAGGCGCGCGAGTTGTCGCGCCGCGTGCAGGAGGAGATCTACTTCCACGCGCTGTCGGCGTCCGTCGAGCTCGCGTCCCAGAAGGGCCCGCACCCGGCCTTCCCCGAGACCAAGGCGGCCAAAGGCGTGTTCCAGTTCGAGCTGTGGGGCGTCACGCCCACCGACCCGGCGCGTTGGGAGAAGCTGCGCGGCGAGATGATGAAGACGGGCCTGCGCAACTCGCTGCTCATCGCCATCGCGCCGACGGCGACCATCGCCTCCATCGTGGGCGCCTACGAGGCCACCGAGCCCCAGGTGTCCAACCTCTTCAAGCGCGAGACCCTCTCGGGCGAGTTCCTCCAGGTCAACAAGTACCTGGTGCTCGAGCTCAAGAAGCTCGGGTTGTGGAACGAGGAGATGCGCAACCGCATCAAGATGGCGGAAGGGTCCATCCAGGACATCGCCGAGATCCCGGAGAACGTGCGGGCGCTGTTCCGCACCGTCTGGGAGGTCCCCATGCGCTCGCTCATCGACATGGCCGCCGACCGCGGCGCGTTCATCGACCAGAGCCAGTCCCTCAACCTGTTCATGGAGAGCCCGAACATCGGCAAGTTGTCCTCCATGTACATGTACGCCTGGAAGAAAGGCATCAAGACCACCTACTACCTGCGCTCGCGCCCGGCCACCAAGATCGCCAAGTCCACGGTGACCGCGACGGCGGCCGCGGCGCCGGTCCCCGCGGCTCCCGCGGCCCCGGCGGCCGCCTCGGACGCGGCGGCGGTGGCGTGCTCTCTGGAGAACCCCGAGAGCTGCGAGGCCTGCCAGTAAGCTCACCCGCATCCCACGCCGGGGCCACCCGGCCCCGGCGTGGGACGACTTTCGCGGCCGTTGTGTCGCATCCCCAGCCGACGCGACCGCATAGACCCACGGAGACACCATGATCCTCGACCCCGGCTTCAACCTCACCCTGCGCCCCATGAAGTACCCCGTGTTCTTCGAGATGTACAAGGCCGGCATCAAGAACACCTGGACCGTGGACGAGGTCGACTTCTCCCACGATGTGGGCGACCTCAAGCAGAAGCTCACCCCCGCCGAGCGGCATCTCATCCACCGCCTGGTGGCCTTCTTCGCCACCGGCGACTCCATCGTGGGCAACAACCTGGTGCTCAACCTCTACAAACACGTGAACTCCCCGGAGGCGCGCCTGTACCTCTCGCGCCAGCTCTTCGAGGAGGCCGTGCACGTCGAGTTCTACCTGACCCTGCTCGACACCTACATCCCCGACCACGCCGAGCGCGAGAAGGCGTTCGCGGCCATCGACAACATCCCCTCCATCAAGCGCAAAGCCGAGTTCATGTTCAAGTGGATGAACTCCATCAACACCCTGGAGAAGCTCGACACCCAGGACCAGAAGCGGCAGTTCATGATGAACTTGATCTGCTTCGCCAGCTGCGTGGAAGGCTTGTTCTTCTTCGCGGCATTCGCCTACGTCTACTTCCTGCGCTCCAAGGGCCTGCTCAACGGGTTGGCCGGCGGCACGAACTGGGTGTTCCGCGACGAGTCCATGCACATCGCCGCCGCCATGGAGATCATCAAGACCGCCCGCGCCGAGGACCCGACTTTGTTCACGCCGAAGATGGAGCAGGACGTGGTGGCCATGATGAAGGAGGCCATCGAGTGCGAGATGGCCTTCGCCGAGGACCTTCTCGGCCAGGGCATCGCCGGCCTGTCCTCCAACGGCATGCGCCAGTACCTGCAGTGCATCGCCGACCAGCGCCTGCAGAACCTGGGCATCAAGCCCGTGTTCCACTCGAAGAACCCGTTCAACTTCATGGAGCTCCAGGACGTCCAGGAGCTGGCGAACTTCTTCGAGCGCCGCGTCTCCGCCTACCAGGTCGGCGTCACCGGCGCCGTCGCCTTCTCCGAAGAGTTCTAAACCGTTAAGACAGGGCTTAAGAAAGGGGACAGGCACTTTAAGCAAGGGGACAGGCACTTTGCTTAACACTGTCCCCAGTGTTAAGC
>JANRKA010000153.1:0-23137 GCA_033875325.1 Elusimicrobiota bacterium
CCTGACGCCGGCGCCGCGGCCGGCCGTCGCGTCCGACGCCGCGGCCGCCGCGGACGGCGCGCGCGACGCGGCGCCCCTCGACGAAGAGGCGAAGGCCGCTCAGGCCGCGGCGCTGCGCGCGCGCATGAGCGCCATGGTCGACTCGCTGTTCGCGGACCTTCGAGACGCGCAGACGCGCGGCCGGGCGGCCGCCGAGCGCGTCCACGAAGGCGAGACCGCCCCGGGCGACGGCGAGCGGAGCGTCACGGACGGCTTCGACGGGATGCTCGGCGTCGTGCGCCGCCACCGCGGCGAGATGGGGCCGTTCTTCGAGACGAAGGACGCCGACACCGACCCCGCCGTGTGGTCGAGAGAGGTCGAGCCCGTCTCCGACATGCTCCTGGGCCTCTTCCATGACCTCAACAACGCCTTGAGCATCGGCATGATGTCCTTGCCCGTGGACGGGCTCGACGCGAGCCTCAAGCCCACGACGCGGCGCGCCGCCGTCGCCTCTTTCGGCCACGCCGAGACGACCGCGCGGTCCTATGAGCAGCTCCTGCGCGGCCGGCTGCACGGCGTCCACGCCCGCCGCGAGACGGTGGCGCTCGACGCGCTGGCGCGGCGCGCCTTCCGCGACGTCGAGTCGTCCGCCATCGCCCGTGACAAGCGGGTGAGCATCGAGGTCCCCGCCGGTCTCGCGGTCGTCGCGGACCCCGACATGCTGGCCGTGGTGCTCGCCAACCTCCTGCAGAACGCGCTCAAGTACACGCCCGACGGGCGCAGCGTCGCCGTGCGGGCCGCGCTCGCCCCGGACGGCCGCGCGGTGCGCGTGTCGGTGGACGACACGGGCATCGGCATCGCGCGCGCGGAGCGCGCGGGGGTCTTCGAGGGGCGCCGGACCAAGGCGGGCCGGGCCATGGCGCCCGGGACGGGGACGGGACTGCCTCTCGTCAAGCGCCTCGTCGAGGCCATGGGCGCGACGCTGCGCCTGCGCAGCACGGTCGGACGCGGCTCATCCTTCTCGTTCGAGCTCCCCGCCGCTCCTTGACCCGCGGGGGTCGGCGCCGGCGTGCAGCATGATTTCACACCGCTCGTGAGTCCGGGAACGAGCGCTTCTAGACTCAAAGGCCGGGCGGGCATGGGCCGTTGGGCACGAGACGGCGGCGCGCCGGCGTGCCATCCTATGGCTTGACGCACGGAGAACGACATGAGAACGCTCGCCGCCGCCCTGATGGTCACGCTCGCCGCCGCCGCCCACGCGGAGAGACCCCCCGTGTTCAGGCCCGAGGACCTGGAGGCGTTCGTGGCGGCCCGCCGCGGCGAGCGCCTGCACTGCGCGAACTCGCTCATCGCGCGGATCGACGAAGAGCGCCGGCTCTGCGGCGACGCTCCCGCCTGCGCGACGCTGCGCGCGGCCGAGCGGGCGGACATGACCGCCGTCATCGAGCGCTCGGGCGACGTCCCCGAGGAGACCCGGACGCGCACGGTCGAAGCCATGGCGCGCAGCGGCTGCCCCGGCATCACGCTGCTCGCCGCCGGGCAATCCACCGTCGTGGAGCGCACCCGATGGACCTCTCCGAGCGACGGCGCCACCTACGAGCAGTTCATCGCCATCAACCCCGAGCGGGAGAACCGCGTCGAGCGCCCCTCGGCCGGCCCGGACCGGCGCGACGACATCCTCGACGACATCCAGCGCCGCGCCGAGGACCTGCTGGGCTTCAACGTCACGCCGCGCCTGCGCTGCGGCATCTCCGAAAGGGAGATCCTCGACATCCATGTGACGCGCGACGGCCGCATCATCCACGGCACCGACGACGTGGCCTTCGCGGGCTGCGTCTGGAGCTCGCGGGGCCACGACTGACCCGGCCGCGCGGCTTGCCCCTTCCAAGGGCAAAATAGTCCAATAGCCGCGCGTCGTGATCTACGAGGCCCTCAAGCCCTTCCTGTTCGCACTGGACGCCGAGCGCGTCCACGAGGAAGCGTCGGGACTGCTGCGGTGGGCGGTCCCCGTCCCCGGCGCCCGCGCCCTCCTCGGCGCCCTTTCCGGCCCCGGCCCCGCGCGCGCGCGCCCCGTCGAGGCGTTCGGCCTGCGTTTCCCCAACCCCATCGGCCTGGCCGCCGGCTTCGACAAGGACGGCCGGCTCGCCTCGGTGCTGCCCGCGCTCGGCTTCGGCTTCGTCGAGATCGGCTCGGTGACCCTCGACCCCCAGCCCGGCAACCCCCGCCCGCGCCTGTTCCGCCTGCCCGGGGAGCGCGGCCTGCTCAACCGGATGGGCTTCAACTCCGCGGGCGCTCGCGAGGTGGCCCGCATCCTGGCGGCGAGCCCGCGGCCGCGCGTGCCGCTGGGCATCAACCTGGGCCTCAACAAGGGCGTCGCCGCCTCCGAGGCCCCGGCGCGCTACGCCCGGACCTTCCGCATCCTCCAGCGGCACGGCGACTATTTCGTGGTGAACGTGTCGTCCCCGAACACCCCGGGCCTGCGCTCGCTGCAGGGACCGCAGGATCTCGTCGCCATCCTCGGCGCGGTGCGCGAGGCGGACACGACGCGCAAGCCTCTGCTCGTGAAACTCTCCCCCGACCTCGACGCCGCCGACCTCGAGGCGACGGTGCGCGCGGCCGCCCCTCTGGTGCACGGCTTCATCGTCTCGAACACGACCGTCTCCCGCGACGGGCTCGACGCGCGCTGGAAGGCGGAGGCCGGCGGCGTCTCCGGGGCGCCCCTCAAGGCGAGGGCGCTGACGCTGCTCAAGACGATGCGCGCCCTCACGGACAAACCCCTCGTCGCGGCGGGCGGCATCGAGACCGTCGCCGACGCGCTCGAGCGCCTGCGGGCCGGAGCGACCTTGCTCCAGCTCTACACCGGGCTGGTCTACGGCGGTCCCGGCGCGGTCAAGCGGATGCTGCGGGGGCTCGAGGCATGACCCAGGTCATCGTCGCGCTCGACGTCGAGACCATCAAGCGGCAGGAGGACCTGCTCAAGGCTCTCAAGGGCGTCGTCGTCTGGTACAAGGTCGGCCTGCGCCTGTTCACCGCGCACGGCAAACGCGCCGTGGACCTCGTGCACCGGCACGGCGGCAAGGTGTTCCTCGACTTGAAGCTGCACGACATCCCGCAGACCGTGGCGCACGCGGTCCACGAGGCCCAGCGCCTGGGAGTGGAGTCGGTCTCCCTCCACCTCATGGGCGGCGCCGACATGGTCCGCGCCGCGGCCGAGGTCGCGCCGCGGCCCAAACTCTGGGGCGTGACCGTGCTCACGAGCATGGGCCCCAAGGACGTGCGGTTCCTCTCGCCCGGCGCGCGCATCCCGGCCCTGGTGAAGTCGCTCGCCAAGACCGGCTGGGTGTCGGGCGCCGACGCGACCATCTGCTCGCCGCGAGAGGTCGCCGACCTGCGCAAGGCGTTCCCGCACCTGGACATGAAGTTCGTCACGCCGGGCATCCGTCCCGCCGGCTCCGCCCTCCACGACCAGACCCGGGTGATGACGCCCGGAGAGGCCGCGGCGCTGGGCATCGACTTCGTCGTCATCGGCCGTCCCATCACCCACGCCCCGGACCCGCGCAAGGCCGCGCTCGACATCCTCACCGAGATGAAGGCCGCCGCGAACCGCTCCTTGGACCGGCCGGCGAAGACATGAGCGCCCTGGACGTCGAGAAGCTGTTCACGGAGCACGGAGCCCTTCTCAAGGGGCACTTCCTGCTGTCGTCCGGCCTGCACTCGGACCGGTATCTCCAGTGCGCGCTCGTGCTGGCGCACCCGCAGGCGGCCGAACGCCTCGGCAAGGCCCTGGCCGCGGCCTGCCGCGCGAAGCCGGACCTCGTGGTCTCGCCGGCCATGGGCGGCCTGATGATCGGCCACGAGGTGGCCCGCGCGCTGGGCGTGCGCCACTACTTCACCGAGCGCGTGGACGGCGTCGTGACCATGCGCCGCGGCTTCGCGCTCAAGGGAGGCGAGAAGGTGGTCGTCGTCGAGGACGTCGTGACGACGGGGAAGTCCACCAAAGAGGTCTTCGCGTTGATCCGCGCCGCGGGCGCCGAGCCCGTCGGCGCGTTGTCGGTCATCGACCGCTCCGAGGGGCGCGCGGACCTCGGCGTGCCGCACGCCGCGTTGTGGACCGTCTCGGTCCCCGCCTGGGACCCCGCGAACTGCCCGGCCTGCAAGGCCGGGACCCCCTACGTCAAGCCGGGCAGCCGCAAGGAGATACGCTGATGAGCACCGCCCTCACCTACCGCAAGTCCGGCGTGGACATCGACCTCGCCGACAAGCTCGTGGACCACATCGCCAAACGCGCGCCCGCCATCGGCGGCTTCGCGGGCCTCTTCCCCCTGGAGCTCCCCGGCGCCGAGGCGCACGAGCTCGTGGCCTGCACCGACGGCGTGGGGACCAAGCTCAAGCTCGCGTTCGCGCTCGACAAACACGACACCATAGGAGTGGACCTCGTCGCCATGTCGGTCAACGACCTGGTGTGCTGCGGCGCCAAGCCGCTCATCTTCCTCGACTACTACGCCACCGGCAAGCTCGACCTCAAGCGCTCCAAGAAGATCATCTCCGGCATCATGGACGGCTGCCGCCGGGGCCAGTGCGTGCTGCTGGGCGGCGAGACGGCCGAGATGCCGGGCATGTACCCCGAAGGCGAATACGACCTCGCCGGCTTCGCGGTCGGCCTGGTCAAGCGCTCCGAGGTCATCGACGGCTCCAAGATCTTCCCCGGCGACCTCATCCTCGGCCTGCCGTCCTCCGGGCCGCACTCCAACGGCTACTCCCTCATCCGCCAGGTCTTCAAGGGCAAGGACCTCAAGAAGTGGGGCAAGACTTTGCTGACGCCCACGCGCATCTACGTGGACGAGGTGATGCGCCTGAAGGCCGCGCTGGCCAAGGAGGAGCAGATCATCCTGGGCCTGTCCCACATCACCGGCGGCGGTCTCGTCGAGAACGTGCCGCGCATCCTGCCGCGCGGCCGCAAGGCGGTGTTCCGCAAGGACGCGTGGAAGCGCCCCGAGGTCTTCGCCGAGATCCAGCGGCGCGGCCGCGTGCCCGAGAAGGAGATGTGGCGCACCTTCAACATGGGCATCGGCCTGGTCATCGTCATCCGCCCCGACAGCCTGGAGCTGGCCAAGAAGACCTTGCCCGAGGCGCGCCTCATCGGCGAGGTCAAGGCCGGCAAACACGAGGTGGAGCTGATCTGATGGAGCGCATAGCGGTCTTCGCGTCGGGTGAAGGCACCAACCTCCAGGCCCTGCTCGACGCCTGCGCCGACGGGCGCGCGCGCGGCGAGGTCGTCCTCGTCGTCTCCAACAAGGACGGCGCCGGCGCCCTGCGCCGCGCGCAGCGCGCCGGCGTGGAGACGCTCCTGGCCCCCCAAGCCGACCACGCCGGGCCCGAGGAGTACAACGCCTTCCTCGCCGCCGAGTGCCGCAAGCGCAAGGTCGGCCTCATCTGCCTGGCGGGCTTCATGCTCAAGCTCAAGACGCCCCTGCTCAAGGCCTACCCCGGCCGCATCCTCAACGTCCACCCGGCGCTGCTCCCCGCCTTCGGCGGCCAGGGCATGTACGGCATGAAGGTGCACGAGGCCGTGCTCGCCTCGGGAGCCAAGGTCTCCGGCGCCACGGTGCACATCGTGGACGAGGAGTACGACCACGGTCCCGTGGTGCTGCAGGCCGCGGTGCCCGTCCTCGACGGCGACACCCCCCAGACGCTGGCCGCGCGCGTGCGCTACCAGGAGCACTACCTCTACGCCAAGGCCCTGTCCCTGTTCTGCGAGGGGCGCCTGACGGTCGAAGGCCGGCGCGTCGTCTCCGCCGCGGCCCCCGCGGCGCCCACCGAACGCGTGCGCCGCGCCCTCATCTCCGTCTCGGACAAGACCGGCGTCGTCGAGCTCGCCAAAGGCCTCCACGACATGGGCGTCGAGCTCGTGTCCACCTCCGGCACGGCCAAGGCCCTGCAGGACGCAGGCGTGCCCATCCGCCCGCTCGACACCATGACCGGCTTCCCGGAGATACTCGACGGGCGCGTGAAGACTTTGCACCCGCGCGTGCACGGGGCCATCCTCCTGCGCCGCAAAGACCCCAAGCAGGCCAAGGAAGCCGCGCTCTTCGGCCTGGAACCCATCGACCTCGTGGTGGTCAACCTCTACCCCTTCGCCAAGACGGCCGCCGGCGCCCCGTCGCCCTACGACCAGTCCGTCATCGAGCAGATCGACATCGGCGGCGTGGCCCTCATCCGCGCGGCCGCCAAGAACTTCGAAGACGTGGCCATCCTCACCTCGCCGGGAGATTACGGCGCCGTGCTCGCCGAGCTGGCCGCCTCCCAAGGCTGCCTGGCGCCCGCCACGCGCCGGCGCCTGGCGCTCACCGCGTTCAGGCACACCGCGGAGTACGACGGCATGATCAGCCGCGCGTGGGGCGAAGGGTCCAAGCCGGCCGAGGAGCGCGCCGAAGGTTTCCCCGCCGAGCTGCGCCCGACGCTGCGCAAGGTCCAGGACCTGCGCTACGGCGAGAACCCGCACCAGAAGGCCGCGTTGTACGCCAACGAGAACGGCATGTCCTTCCACCAGCTGCACGGCAAGGAGCTGTCGTACAACAACCTTTTGGACGCCTCCGGGACCTGGGACGCCGTGTCCGACTTCGCCGAGCCCGCCGCCGTCGTGTTCAAACACG
This sequence comes from Elusimicrobiota bacterium, assembly GCA_033875325.1. Taxonomy (GTDB): domain Bacteria; phylum Elusimicrobiota; class Elusimicrobia; order UBA1565; family UBA9628; genus GWA2-66-18. The sequence continues at coordinate 6,633 of JANRKA010000153.1, forward strand.
CCACGCCGGCGGGCCTGGCCATCGGCGCCTCCATCGAGGACGCCTTCAACGCGGCCTGGGCCTGCGACCCGCTGTCCGCCTTCGGCGGCGTCCTGGCGTTCAACCGCCCCGTCAACCGGGCCATCGCGGAGCTGCTCTCCAAGCGATTCGTCGAGGTGCTCGTGGCCCCCGCCTTCGAGCCCGACGCGCTCGACCTGCTCAAGAAGAAGCCCAACGTCCGCCTGCTCGTGCGCGACCGCGCGCCCGCCAAGTCCCTGCAGTACCGCTCCGTCGGCGACGAGGTGCTCGTCAGCGAGCCCGACCGCGCCGTGGCCGGTCCCGACTGGAAGGTCGTCACCAAACGCGCGCCGACGCCCGACGAGGAAGCCGCCCTGCGTTTCGCCTGGACCGCGGCCAAACACGTCAAGTCCAACGCCATCGTGCTCGCCGGCCCCGACCGCACCGTGGGCATCGGCGCGGGTCAGATGTCGCGCGTGGACTCCGTGCACATGTCGAGCGTGAAGTTCACCCTGTGGCGGCGGGACAACACGGTGCCGCCCGCCCTCGTGCTCGCCTCCGACGCCTTCTTCCCCTTCCGCGACGGCATCGACGCCGCCGCCACGACGGGCGCCACCGCCATCGTCAGCCCCGGCGGCTCCATCAAGGACCCCGAGGTCATCGCCGCCGCCGACGAGCACAACCTGGCGATGGTGTTCACGGGCATGCGCCATTTCCGGCATTGAAAATTCGTAGAATCAGGCTCAGCCGGACGAGAGGGGAATGAACGACAAAGCCTGGCTGATGCTGGAAGACGGGACGCTCTTCACGGGACGCGCCTGCGGCGCGGCGGGAGAGACGGGCGGGGAGTTCGTGTTCAACACCGCCATGACGGGCTACCAGGAAGTGCTCACGGACCCTTCCTACATGGGGCAGGTCGTCGTGATGACCTACCCGCTCATCGGCAACTACGGCGTCACCGCCGCCGACAACGAGTCGAAGCGCCCGCGCCTCTCGGGCTTCGTCGTGCGCGAGCTCTGCAAGAACCCGTCCAACCACGAGCTCGTCGAGAGCGCCGGCGAGTTCCTGCGCAAACACGGCATCGTCTCCATCGAGGAGGTGGACACGCGCCGCCTCACCCTCCTGCTGCGCGAGAAAGGCGCCCTGCGCGGCGTCATCTCCACGCTCGACGGCGACCCCAAGCGCCTCCTCGCCAAGGCCAAGGCCCTGCCCTCGATGGCGGGGCAGAACCTCGCCAGACTCGTCACCTGCGAAGAACCCTACGCCTGGGACGAGGGATTCGTCGCCGACGGCCCCGAATACAAGGTCGTCGTGATGGACTTCGGCGTCAAACACGGCATCCTGCGCTGCCTCGCCGCCATGGGCTGCCGCGTCACCGTGGTCCCCAGCTCGACGACGGCCGAGCAGATCCTCGCCATGAAGCCGCACGGCGTCATGTTGTCCAACGGCCCGGGCGACCCCGAACCCGTGCTCGACGCCGTGGAGACCATCAAGGGCCTGCTCGCCGCGCGTATGCCCCTCTTCGGCATCTGCCTCGGCCATCAGCTGCTCGGCCTCGCGCTGGGCGGCAGGACCTACAAGCTCAAGTTCGGCCATCACGGCTCCAACCACCCGGTGAAGGACCTCGCCACCGGCAAGATCGAGATCACCTCCCAGAACCACGGGTTCTGCGTGGACCTCGAGTCGCTGCCCTCGACGGTGAGGACCACCCACGTCAACCTCAACGACGGCACCTCCGAGGGCATGGCCCACTCCGAGCTGCCCGCGTTCTCGGTGCAGTACCACCCCGAGGCCTCGGCGGGCCCGCGCGACGCGCGTTACCTGTTCGCGCGTTTCCGCGACCTGATGGCCGCGAACCTGGGAGCCAAGACCTCATGCTGACCGCGCTGCTGGTCGTCGCCTTCGGGGTCGTGCCCGTCGGGCTGTACTTCTGGCGCGAGCACAAGTTGTCCACCCCCTCGCTGCAGTGGCCCACGCTGGGCAAGATCCTCAACCTGCAGTTCGCCGACTCGCCCGCGCGGCTGGAAGGGAACTGGAACGGCCGCGAGCTGCGCTTCGAGGCGTCGGCCGCCGGCGGCGTGCGCGCCGTCGCCAAGCTCAACGCGGCCACGCGCCTGCGCGTGGAGTGCGGCGAGAAGGACCTGGTGACCAGACGCGCCGGCACCCTCGTGCCCGACCCCGTCGAGCCCATCCTGCCCGAGTTCCGCGACCGCCTGCTCGCCCGCTGCTCCGAGAAGGCCGCCGGCCCCGTCGTCTTCGACGAGGCCATGCAGCACCGCCTCGCCGGCATGCCCGAGGTGGACTTCGTCGGGCAGGCGACGGCCGTGACCTGGACCCTCTCCGCGCTCAAGGACCCCGACACGGCCGAGTCCGTGATGGGCGCGTTGTGCGCCGTCGCCGACGCCCTCGAAGGTTACCCCCAGGGAGGCAAGCCCCTTGCCTAAACGGACCGACCTCAAGAAGATACTCGTCGTGGGCTCGGGCTCCATCGTCATCGGCCAGGGCCCCGAGTTCGACTACTCCGGCACGCAGGGCCTGAAAGCCTTGCGCGAGGAGGGCTACGAGGTCGTCCTCATCAACTCCAACCCGGCCACCATCATGACGGACCCGGAGCTGGCCGAGCACACCTACATCGAGCCGCTGACGCCCGAATACCTCGAGAAGGTCATCGCCCTCGAGCGCCCCGACGCCATCTTGCCCACCCTCGGCGGCCAGACCGCGCTCAACCTGACGGTCGCCGCGGCCGAGCGGGGCATCCTCAAGAAATACGGGGTGGAGATCCTGGGCGCGCGCCTCGACACCATCCGCAAGGCCGAAGACCGCCAGCTCTTCAAGCAGGCCATGCTCAAGATCGGCCTCGACCTCCCGCGCTCGACCGTCGTCACCGACGAGAGCGACCTCAAGTCCGTGGCCCGCGACCTGGGCTTCCCGGTCATCGTGCGCGCGTCCTTCACGCTCGGCGGCACGGGCGGCGGCATCGCCTACCATCTCGACGAGCTGCGCGACCGCGTGCGTCGCGCGCTCGAGGCGTCGCCGGTCAAGAAGGTCCTGCTCGAGGAGTCCGTGCTCGGCTGGAAGGAGTACGAGCTCGAGGTCATGCGCGACCACAAGGACAACTTCGTGGTCGTCTGCACCATCGAGAACCTGGACCCGATGGGCGTGCACACCGGCGACTCCATCACGGTCGCCCCCGCGCAGACTCTGACCGACCGGCAATACCAGGAGATGCGCGACGACGCCAAACGCGTCGTCTCCGAGATCGGCGTGGAGACCGGCGGCTGCAACATCCAGTTCGCGGTCAACCCCAAGACGGGCAGGCGCATCGTCATCGAGATCAACCCGCGCGTGTCGCGCTCCTCGGCGCTCGCGTCGAAGGCCACGGGTTTCCCCATCGCCCGCATCGCCGCCAAACTCGCCGTGGGCTACGCCCTCGACGAGCTGACCAACGACATCACCAAGGCCACGCCCGCCTGCTTCGAGCCCGCCATCGACTATGTGGTGACCAAGATTCCCCGCTTCGCCTCCGAGAAGTTCGGAGAGTTCCCCCTCGACACCGCGATGAAGTCCGTCGGCGAAGCCATGGCCGTCGGCCGCACCTTCAAGGAGTCCCTCCAGAAGGCCCTGCGCGGCCTGGAGAGCGGCAAGACCGGCTTCACCGGCCTCGACGACATCGACGACGAGACCTTGGTGCAGCGCGTGGCCACCCCCACCTCCAGCCGGCTCTACGCCCTGCGCGCCGCGCTCGACCGCGGCTGGACGGTGGAGAGCCTGCACGACCTCTCGCGCATCGACCCGTGGTTCCTCCACCAGCTCAAGGACATCGTGGATTTCGAGAAGTCGCTGCCCAAGACCCTCGACGCCGAGTCCCTGCTGCGCGCCAAGCGCCTGGGCTTCTCCGACGCCCAGCTCGCCAAACTCGCCGGCACGACCGCGGCGAAGGTCCGCGCGAAGCGCCACGCCCTCAAGATCCGGCCCTCCTACAAGCTCATCGACACCTGCGCGGGCGAGTTCCCCTCGCGCACGCCTTATTTCTACTCGACTTACGAGGAGACCGGCGACGGCGTCGGCCCCGAGCCCAAGACCAAGAAGGTCCTCATCCTGGGCTCGGGCCCCAACCGCATCGGGCAGGGCATCGAGTTCGACTACTGCTGCGTGCAGGCGTCCAAGGCGCTGCGCGCGCAGGGCTGGCGCTCAGTGATGCTCAACTGCAACCCCGAGACGGTCTCCACCGACTACGACGCCTCCGACCGCCTCTACTTCGAGCCGCTGACGCTCGAGGACGTGCTGGAGGTCGTCCACGCCGAGAAGCCCGACGGCGTCATCGTGCAGTTCGGCGGACAGACCCCGCTGAACCTGGCGCTCGAGCTCGAGGCCGCCGGCGTGCCCATCATCGGCACCCCGCCCTCGGCCATCGACGCGGCCGAGGACCGCAAACTCTTCGGCGCCGCCCTCAAGAAGCTCAAGATCCTTTCGCCCGAGAGCGGCATCGCCAAGACCCCCGACCAGGCCCTCAAGATCGCGCGCCGCATCGGCTACCCCGTCATGGTGCGCCCCTCCTACGTCCTGGGCGGCCGCGCCATGGAGATCTGCTACGACGACGAGTCCATCGTGGACTACGTCAAGCGGGCGCTGAAGGCCTCCGCCCACCCCTCCATCCTCATCGACCGGTTCCTGGCCGACGCCGCCGAGCTCGACGTGGACGCGGTGTGCGACGGCAAGGACGTCTGGATCGCCGGCATCATGGAGCACATCGAGGAGGCCGGCATCCACTCCGGCGACTCGGCGTGCACCTTGCCGCCGCACTCCCTGCCGCGCGCCGTCATCGCGCAGGTGGCCGACCACACCCGGCGCCTGGCCCTGCACCTGGGCGTGCGCGGCCTCATCAACGTGCAGTACGCGGTCAAGGACGGCGCCGTCTACATCCTCGAGGCCAACCCGCGCGCCTCGCGCACCGTGCCCTTCGTCAGCAAGGCCACGGGCCTGCCGGTGGCGCGCATCGCCACCTGGGTGATGATGGGCAAGCCGCTCAAGAAACTCGTGCCGCCCGCCGTGCTCAAGGGCCTGGGCGTCGAGCTGCCCTACACCTCCACCAAGGAAGCCGTGCTGCCCTTCATCAAGTTCCCGGGCGTGGACCCGCAGCTCGGCCCCGAGATGAAGTCCACCGGCGAGGTCATGGGCATCGACGCCGACTTCCCCCGCTCGTTCGCCAAGAGCCAGGAGGCCGGCGGCCAGTCCCTGCCGCTGTCGGGCTCCGTGTTCGTCTCCGTGCGCGACGCGGACAAAGCCGACATCCTCTCGGCCGCCCGCTCGCTCAAGCAGATGGGCTTCACCTTGGTGGCGACGCGCAACACCGGGGACTTCCTCCAGCGCCACGGCATCGCCTCGGAACGCGTCGCCAAGATCGGCGACGGCAAGCCCGACGTGGTGGACCTGCTCAAGCAAAGGGGCCTGAGCCTCATCATCAACACGCCGTCGGGCAAACGCGCCCAGAGCGACGGCTACGCCATCCGGCGCACCGCCCTCGAGCTCGACATCCCCTGCATCACCAACATCCGCTCGGTCAACGCCGCCATCCACGCCATCTCGGTGATGAAAGGCGCCGACCTGTCGGTGCGCTCCCTGCAGGAGCACTACAAGACCTTGCCCTATCGCGCCGCGGTAGGTCTTAAGGCCTAGTCGACATAGGACCTTCGACCTCCCTGACGGTGGGCCCGGGGGCCCATCTGAAGACGAGTCGTTCCATATATACTGGCGGCATGAAGCACCTGGCGTTCGCGTCCGCCCTCCTGCTCCCGGCCCCCGCCATGGCCGACGCTCCGCCCTCGGCCACCGCCGTGACCGTCTACGAGGCGCAGGTCGCCGAGGTCGCCAAGGTCGCCGCCGACCCGGCCGCCAGCCCCGTCGCCGTGCGCGTGACGGCGCAGAACTTCTTCGACTCGGTGCCCAAGACCGTCGTCGTCGTCAAGGCGGAGTTCAGCGGCTGGGACATGGGGCGCGGCGAGCTCGGGCAAGGCGAACTCGTCTCCGCCAAGGACCTCATCAACGCCGGAAACGAGCGCGTGCGAGACCTCGGCCTGGAGGTCCCCACCCCGCTGCGCGACGCGGTCGCTTCGGCTTCCACCCTGCATGACGGCGGCGCCGTGCGTTTCGCCGAGCTGGCGCCCGAGCAGATGGGCATGTACCGCTACGCCCGTCAGCGCGTGGAGAGCGGCGTCATCGAGCTCAACCACCGCCTCTCCGAGATCGCGGCCGTCATCGGCGCGCGTTTCGCCTACGCGACCGTCGCCCACGAGGCCGGCCACCGCGAGGCCCACGAACACGGCCGCCTCAGCGATGACCGGGTCGTCGAAGGCGAGTTGGAGGCCTTCAAGGTCCAGTACGACTGGCTCGTGGCCGTGGACCCCCGCGGCGAGCGCCTGCCCTACGCCATCGAGGCGCTCAACCGCCAGATCGAGGCCGGCCGCGGCGGCTCCCTCGCTCAGGACTGCCGCCGCTTCCTCGCCCACCTGGCGGAGCTGCGGCAGACCGGCCGCGACGACCGCCGACTGCGCGAGCTCATCGAGCGGCTCGGCTACCGCGAAGGGCACGGGCACCACGAAGGCGACGGCCACGACCACGCGCCCCGCGCCGGCCCCATCAGCGCCTGAGGCGCGTCAGAACAGCGTGTAGATGAACGGCGCCACGGCCGACGACTGCGCCAAGAGCAGCAGCGCGCCGAAGGCCAGCAAGATGACGATCATGGGCGCCAGCCACAACGCCTTGCGCCGCCCCAGGTAGGCCCGCAGTTCCTTCAAGGTCTCCATCATCGCTCGCGTCTCCTCGCGCGGGGCAGTCCCGCCCGGCGCAATCCGTCCGCGATGGCCCGGGCCACGACGCCGTGCCCCCGCGCGTTCCAGTGGTTGTCCGTCAGGAAGAAGCAGCAGCCCGGCTCCGCGGTCTCCGCCGCGCGCAGGGGCTCGAGCAATCCCGTGAAGGGGATGCCGTTGGCCTTCGCGTAGGTCGTCATGTAGTCGTAGAAGTGCTCGCCCTGGAACATGGCGCGCGGCAGGCCGGTCACCGCGAGCATGTGCTCGAGGTAGGCGGCGTCCGCCTGCTCGCGGTGCGGGATGAGGACGAGGTAGAAGTCCTTGCCCTCGGCCTTCAGACGGTCGCGGAAGGCCTTGATGCGGCGCGCGGTGTCCTCCCACGCGGGCTTCTGTTTCGGGTCCACGGCCATGGTCCAGCCCTCCAGGGGCCCCATGACGCCCGCCTTCATGAGCACGCGGCTGACGCCGCGCGAGCCGCGAGAGGGCCGGCGGACCAGGTTATAGAGGATGGAGTGCTCGCTGAGGAAGCGCTTGACCCGGTACAGGGCCCCGGCGCGGCCCGGCAGCGCGACGTAGCCGTCGGTGGCCGCGGCCTCCACGTCGGTGGAGGTCTCGAAGACCATCACCACGAGCCCGATATCCGGGTTCCCGGCGAACAGGTCCTCGTAGATCCGGAGGTAGTTGGACAGGCTGCGACCCTGCAGGCCCGCGTTGACGACGGCCTCCGGCCGGCCGGCGGCGGCGAGCGCGGCCTCGACGCGGCGCACGAAGGTCTTCTCCAGTTCGACGCCGTAGCCCTCGGTGAAGGAGTCTCCGAGGAAAAGCACGGCGGGACGCCCGGGAACGGGGGGCTCGCGGTCGCGGAAACCGCGCGAGTTGATCTCGTAGTCGACGTCCCACTCCAAGCGCCGCCAACGCTGCCGCTGATGCGGCTCGTAGGCGAGGCGGGTCGTGCGCAGGTAGAGGTCCGAGTCGAGCAGGCGCCCGCCCGCGACCAGGCGCCCGCCCAGCTCCAGCGCCAGGACGGTGAGCAGGCACGAACCCGCGACGACGAGCAGCGGCAGCAGCGGCCCGCGCGGGAGACGCGCTTCGGAGTGCATGGCGTGCCTATGTTATCATAGGCCGCCGTGGACATCCTGGGCGTCTCCGCCTTCTACCATGACAGCGCCGCCGCGCTCGTGCGCGACGGCGTCGTCGTGGCCGCCGCCCAGGAGGAGCGTTTCACGCGCAAGCGCCACGACGCCTCCTTCCCCATCGAGGCCGTGCGTTTCTGCCTGCAGCGCGGAGGCGTCTCCCCCAAGGACCTGGCCTGCGTCGTGTTCTACGACAAGCCGCTGCTCAAGTTCGAGCGCATCCTGAGCTCCTACCTCGCCTGCGCGCCGGCCGGCCTGCGCTCCTTCTCGATGGCCGTGCCGCTTTGGCTCAAGCGCAAGTTGTGGATGAAAGGCCTCATCCGCGACGCCCTGGGCTACGAGGGCGAGATCCTTTTCACCGAGCACCACGAGTCGCACGCCGCCTCCGCCTTCTACCCCTCCCCCTTCAAGGAAGCCGCCGTGCTGACGATGGACGGCGTCGGCGAATGGGCCACGGCGAGCATCGGCAAAGGCGACGGGAACCGGCTGGACCTGCTGCGCGAGCTGCACTTCCCCCATTCGCTGGGCCTGCTCTACTCGGCCTTCACTTACTACACCGGCTTCAAGGTCAACTCCGGCGAATACAAGGTCATGGGCCTGGCGCCCTACGGCGAGCCCAAATACGCCGGGCTCATCCGAGACAAGCTCATCGACTTGAAGGACGACGGGTCGTTTCGCATGGACATGTCGTACTTCGACTACGCGGCCGGCCTGACCATGACCAACGCCAAGTTCGACGCCCTCTTCGGCGGCCCGCCGCGTTCCCCCGAGTCGAAGCTCGGCCAGCGGGAGATGGACCTCGCCGCCTCCATCCAGGTCGTGTGCGAGGAGGTCATGCTCAAGATGGCCCGCCACGCGCGCGAGGTCGCCGGCTCCAGGAACCTGTGCCTGGCGGGCGGCGTGGCGCTCAACTGCGTGGGCAACGGGGCCATCCACCGGGCCGGACTCTTCGATGAGGTCTGGATCCAGCCCGCCGCCGGCGACGCGGGCGGCGCCTTGGGCGGCGCGTTGTTCGCCTGGCACGCCGTGCACGGCAAGCCGCGCGCGGCCGGCCCGCGCGACTCGCAGCAAGGCTCCGTGCTCGGTCCCTCCTTCACGGACGACGAAGTCGCGGCCTACCTGAAGTCCGTGGGCGCGCCTTTCACGCGCGTCGCCCCCGCGGAGGTCGCGGCGCGCGCGGCGGACCTGCTCGCCGAGGGCAAGGTGCTCGGCTGGTTCCAGGGGCGCATGGAGTACGGCCCCCGCGCTTTGGGCGCGCGCAGCATCCTCGGCGGCGCCCGCGACCCGAAGATGCAGTCGGTGATGAACCTCAAGATCAAATACCGCGAGTCCTTCCGCCCCTTCGCGCCCGCCGTGCTCGCCGACAAGGTCTCGGAGTGGTTCGACTTCGACGCCGAGAGCCCCTACATGCTCATGACCGCGCCGGTGAAGGAGAGCCGCCGCCTACCCGAGACCCCGGAGCAGGCCGCGCTGTTCGGCATCGAGCGCCTCAACCGCCCGCGCTCGACCATCCCCGCGGTCACCCACGTGGACCACAGCGCGCGCCTGCAGACCGTGCGGCACGAGGACAACGCCCCGTTCCACGACCTGCTCAAGGCCTTCGAGGCCCGGACCGGCTGCCCGGTCCTGGTCAACACCTCCTTCAACGTGCGCGGCGAGCCCATCGTGTGCCGCCCGGAGGAAGCCTACGCCTGCTTCATGCGCACCGAGATGGACCACCTGGTCATCGGCTCGTTGTTCCTGGACAAAGCCGCGCAGCCCAAAACCGCCAAGGACGACTCATGGAAGACGACCTTCGCGCTCGACTGAACCCGGAGTCCCCCGAGGACGCCCGCCGGCGCGCGCTGCGCGGCTTCGGCGTCGGCCTGGGCGTCATCCTGTCGTATTTCGCGTTCCGCGCCTGGCGCAGGGACGGCTCGCCGCTGCCGTTGGCCGCGGCCGCCGTCTTGAGTTGGGCCTTGGCCGCCTCATGGCCGGCGGCCTTTGGGCCGGTCTACACGCCCTGGATGAAGGTCGTCGGCGTGCTCGCGCGCGTCAACCTGTGGCTGATCTGCGGCTTCCTTTATTACCTCGTCATCACGCCCTACGGCCTGCTGCTGCGCCTGTTCGGCGTGCGTCCGTTGGAGACGAAGCTGCGCGTCAAGGACAGCTACTGGGAAGACAAGCCGCCCCGCGACCCCGCGGAGTCGGCTCGGCGGCAGTTCTAGCCTTTTTTCCGGCTCTTCTTGGGCTTGCCCGCCGGCCGGTCGTCGGACCCGAGCATGAGGTAGGCCACGACGCGCCCGATGAGGAAACCCAGCAGCAGCCCCATCAACACGTCGGCGGGGAAATGCACCCCGCAGTACACCCGGCTGTAGGCCACGAGCCCGGCCGCGAGCGCGAACACCGGCGCCCAAGCCGGGTAGGCGTAGGACAGCGCCGAAGCCGCCGCGCCCATGTTCGCGGCGTGGTTCGACGGGAAGGACAGCCCCGCGTGCGACGGGGTGCGCAGCAGCGGCATCAACCCCGCCTTCTCCGGACGGGCGCGGTTGAAGGTCGGCTTGATGAGCCGGTGGTTGACGAAATCGGTCATCCCGATGGCCAGGGCCACGACCACGAGCGCCTTCAACGCGGGTTTGCGCTCCTTCCACACCCACCAGGCGGCCAGGGCCGCCGCCGTGTAAAGGAACCAGCGCTGTTTGTGCAGGTCGGTGAGGTGCGGCAGCCAGGCGTCGAGGAAGGACGCGGACCAGTCGCGGTTTATCTTATGGAAGAGCGCCCGGTCCAGCGAGATGAGCCAGTTCACCGGCGGGAGCAGGACGCGCAGGTCCCGTGGAGCAGCAGCTCATGGGAGCCGAGCTTGAACCCGCGCGGCAGGAGTTCCTTCAAGCCGCCCAGGCACCCGCCGAGCTCGTAGACCTTGTCGCAGGCGGCGCAGAGGAAATGGTGGTGGTGCTCCTTGCCCGCGAACTCGTAGCGCGGCGCCTCGCCGGGCAGCTCCACCGCCGTGACCTCTCCGGCCGCCACGAGGGCCTTGAGGTTGCGATAAACGGTCGCGATGCCCAAGCCGGGCGCCCCGGCTTTGGCCGCCCCCAGGACTTCGAGCGCCCCCAACGGGCGGCCCGCTTCCTCCAACGCGGCGCGGATGGAGCGCCTCTGGGCGGTGTCGCGCGCGGCGGGAGCGTTCATGGCCATGCGCCGATTCTACCACTTCGCGGAAATCGTTTGACTTTTGTATTTGATAATGTTATATCAATATCATCATGAACGCGACACGCGTCCTCGTCATCGCCTTGTGCCTCTTCGCCGGCCCCGCCTCCGCCGCCGACTTGAGCGGCGTCGTCACCGGCCCCGACGGGTCCCCCGTCGCCGGCGCCGAAGTCCGCCTGCCCGCCCTGCGGTTGGGCGCCGTGAGCGGGCCCGACGGCCGCTACGCGTTCAAGGACCTGCCCGCCGGCCGCGCCGTGGTCCAGTTCTCGCGCGCGGGCCTGCGCACCGCGCTCCTGCCCGTCGAGCTGGGCGCGGGCGCCGCGACGCTCGACGCCAAGCTCGAGGCCGGCCTGCTCGAGACGCCGATGGTCACGGTCTCGGCCAAGCCCCAGGCCGCGTCCTTCCTCACCTCGCCCCAGTCGGTCAGCGTGCTCGAAGGCGCCGGCCTGCGCCAGGCCCGCAAGGGCACGGTGGGCGAGACCGTGGCGTCTTTGCCCGGCGTGGCGGCCCAGACCACGGGCGCCGGCATCGCCAAACCCGTCATCCGCGGCTTGAGCTCGCAGCGCGTCGTCACCGCGGTGGACGGCGTGCGCCAGGAAGGCCAGCAATGGGGCGGCGAACACGCGCCCGAGGTGTCCCCCTTCGACCTCGACCGCGTCGAGGTCCTGCGCGGCCCGCACAGCCTGCTCTACGGCTCCGACTCGTTGGGCGGCGTGCTCAACGTCGTGCGCCGCACCGCGCCGCTGGGCGCGGCCGCCGGCAGCTTCGGCGCCGAGGCGGAGACGGAGGGCCGCTCGGTCAACCGCAGCGGCATGGGCGCGGCGAGCGTGCGCGGCGGCCTGGGCGGCGGCCTGGCCTATCGCGCCGGCGGCTTCGTGCGCCGCACCGGCGACCTGGTCACCCCCGAAAGGACGCTGTTCAACAGCGGCATGCAGGACCAAGCCGCCTTCGGAGGGCTCGGTCTCCAACGGGAGTGGGGCTCGCTGACGCTCGACTACGACTCCTACGAGCAGGGTCTGCAGATACACGAGGACCCCGTCGCCAGCCCCGGCGCCACCAAACACCAGAAGGTCGGCCATGACCGCGCCCGCGCCGGCCTCACCGCCCCTCTGGGCGATTGGAAGGCCGAAATCGTCGCCGGCTGGCAGCGCAACCGGCGCCAGGAATTCGAGAACGCCGAAGCCGCCGACTCGAAGCTGCGCCTCGTGCTCGACACCTTCACCCAGGACCTGCGTCTGCACCATGACCTGCCCAACGGCCTGCGCGGCTCGCTGGGCGTGTCGGGCCTGGAGCAGCGCAACGACACCCAGGGCCACGAGAAGCTCATCCCGGGTTATCGCATGGGCGACTTCGGCGTCTTCGCCTTCGAGGAATACGAGCTGGGTCCCGTGACCCTCTCGGCCGGCGGCCGCTTCGACACGCGCCGCCTGTGGGTCAAGACCGAGACCGACCTCGGCGTCGCTTCCCAGACCCGCAACTTCCAGGCTCTCACCGGCTCCTTCGGCGCGGCGTGGCGCTTCCTCGAGCGTTGGGCCCTCACGGCCTCCGTGGGGAACGGCTGGCGCGCGCCCACGCCCTTCGAGCTGTTCGTCAACGGGGAACACGAGGGCACCGGCCGTTTCGAGATCGGCTCCAACGCCCTGACGCCCGAGCGTTCGCTCAACACCGAGGCCTCGCTGCGCCATAACGGAGACCGCTTCGCCGTGGAGCTGACGGGCTTCCGCCACCGCATCAGGGACTTCATCTTCCCCTCCGCGACCGGCGCCAACGACGCCGACTCGGGACTCCCCATCTTCAACCTCCGGCAAGCCAACGCCTCGCTCGTCGGCGTCGAACTGGCGGCCTCCGTCCAAGCCCTCGACTGGCTCGCGCTCGACGCCGCGGGCTCGACCTTGCACGCGCGCAACGAATCCTCGGGGCGCGCCCTGCCCCTGATGCACGCCAACCGCCTGCGGACCGGAGCACGCGTCTCGCGCCGTGCGCTCGGCCCCCTGGCCAACCCCTACGCGGCCTTCAACGCCAACCTCGCCGCCAAGCAGCACCGCGTTGACGCCAACGAGACGACGACCGCCGCATACGCCGTCTACGACCTGCAGTTGGGCGCCGAGACGCCGAAGCTCGCGTCCGGCCGCCTGGACCTGGGCGTCGAGAACTTGTTCAATACGCGCTATCGGGACCACCTGAGCCGCTACAGGACCTACGCCCTCGCGCCGGGCCGCAACGTGTTCGTGAAATACTCGGTGCGTTTCGGCAGCCTGTAGCCTCTCGGAGGCGCCGCCCCACTCATGCACAGCCTCGACATCATCCGCGCGTTCGCGGGCACCGGCGGCGACTGGGTCATCCATCTGCTCGTCCTCAGCTCGGTGCTGGCCCTCGGGGTCATCATCGAGCGCGTCATCGTGTTGCGCCGCTGCGGCGCGGCCCAGGCCGCGCCCCTGCCCGAGGCGGCGCTCGCCGCCTGGCGCAAAGGCGACCCCGCCGCGGCGCTGAACGCTTTGGCCGGCCAGCCGTTGGCCGCGGAAGCCGCGGGCGCGCTCGCCGCCGCCGCACCCGCCGGTCCCGCCGAAGCCGAGCAGGCCCTGCAGGAAGCCATGAACCGGGCGCGTTGGCGCCTGGAGCGGCGCATGACCTTGCTGGGCACGCTCGGAAACAACGCCCCGTTCGTCGGCCTGCTGGGAACCGTGCTCGGCGTCGTGCGCGCCTTCCGCGACCTGGCGCAATCGGGCGGCGGCGCCGAAACCGTCATGCGCGGCCTCTCCGAAGCCCTCGTGGCCACGGCCGTCGGCATCCTCGTGGCCATCCCCTGCGTCGCGGCCTACAACCTGCTCACGCGCGCCGCCTCCGTGCGCCTGGCTGCGGCCGAAACCGCCGGACGCCGTCTCATCTCGGCACGCTGGCCTTCAGGAGCCTGAGATGGCCGGGGACGCCCAGCGCCCGGGCGAGCTCATCACCGGCATCAACGTCACGCCCCTCGTGGACGTGGTGCTCGTGTTGCTCATCATCATGATGGTGGCCGCGCCCATCGTGTCGCGCCAATCGCTGCCGCTCGCCTTGCCCGAGGCCAAAAACGCCGAGCCCGCGCAGAACGCGGTCGTGCGCGTGGTCATCTCGCGCGACCTGCGCTTCCGCCTCGACGAACGCGTCGTCACGCGCGAGCAGGCCGTGGAGCAGCTGGCGCGCATGGCCAAGGACGCGCCCGGCCTGCGCCTGTCCATCTCCGCCGACGAAGGCGTGCCGTGGGGCGAGGTGGCGCGCTTCCTCGACGCCGCGCGCGGGGCCGGCGTGCGCAAGGTCGCCGCCGACGTGCGGCCCGCGCGCGCGCCGTGAGCGCGCTCGCGCCGCTCCTGACGCGGCTCTCCGAAGAGCGCCTGTTCCTGCTCTGCGTCGCCGGCTCGCTGGGCGCGCACGCGCTGATCCTCGAGACGGGTTGGCAGGGCCACCTGCCCGACGCCCCGGTCGAGGTCGAGTTCGACCTCACCGCCCCGGACGCGGCCCTGGGCCCCGCGGGCAAGCCCCGTTCCGGGTCCGGCCGCGCCCCCGCCCCGCCCGCGGAGAGCTGGATGCCGGCCCCTCCCGGGACGGCCCCGTCCTCCGCGGCGGCGGAGCAGGAGGCCCCCCCCGGACTGCCGGGCGACGCGGGCGCCGGCGGCGCCGGTGACGGCGGCGGCGGCTCGGGCGTGACCGTCGCCCCGCGCCTGCTCGACCAAGGCCAGCTCGACCGGCTGCTGACCCGTTATTACCCTGAATCCGAGCGCCGCCAAGGCCACGAAGGCGTCGTCCTCCTGGACTTGAGCATAGACGAGGAAGGCCACGTGGTCGGCGTCGAGGTCGTCGCCTCCAGCGACCCCGCCTTCGAGCCCGCGGCGCGCAAGGCCGCGGCCCGCCTCGGCTACGCGCCCGCGCGCGCCGGCGCGCGCCCCGTCTCCGTCAAGATCCGCCAGCCCGTGCAGTTCCGGCTCTCCCCGCGCTAGCTGATAATTTGTTATCATTTAAGCGCCCCTGATGCTCCCCATCCTCCTCGTCCTCGCCCTGCTCGCCACCGCCGCCGGCGGCGCCCTGCCCGCGGCCGGCGCGTTCGTGCGCGGCGTGGGCCTGCCGAGCCTGCTCGCCTTCCGCTCCGGGCTTCTCATCGCCATCGCCTTCACCGACGTCCTGCCCGGCGGCTTACGCCTGGGCGCCGCGCAGGCGGGCTGGAGCGCGCTCTTCGCCTTCGCGCTCGGCTACGCCTCGGAGAACCTGGTCATGTCCGACCCCTGCCACGAGGCCGCGGAAGGCTGCCGCTCCCACGCGCTCGGCTCGGTGGCCCTGGGCGCGCTGTTCCTGCATTCCTTCATCGACGGGCTCAACCTCGGGGCGCTGACCTTCGTCAGCGCGTCCGCGCTCGCGGCGGCCGGCATGTCCATGCTCGTGCACAAGTTCGCCGACGGCTTCACCCTCGCCTCGCTGTTCACCGAGGCCGGCTACGGCCGGGAGCGCACCGTCATCGGCCTGACCCTCGTGGCCCTGGCCACGCCGGCCGGCGCGCTCGTCAGCCGCTTCGGCGCCCTGCGACTGGAGCCGTCGCAGATGGCGATGCTGCTCGGCTTCGCCGGCGGATCCTTCGTCTACATCGCCGCCGCCGAGCTGCTGCCGCGCCTGCACCGCGGCCGCGACGCCCGGTCCTTCGCCTCCTTCGGCGCGGGCCTGGCCGCCATGCTCGCCCTTCACTTCGCCCTGGGCTGATTTGGTATCTTCGGTCCGTGCTCACCGCCGCGCTGCTGTGGGCGGCCGCGACCGCGTCCGCGCACATGAACTACCCCATCCGTCCGGTCCGCGCCGTCCTGCGCGCGGAACCCGGCCGCACGGTGGTGGACCTGCGGACCGACTCCATCATCTGGATCGCCGAGGTCCTGGGCGCGGAGGACCTGCCCGCGCCGTGGCCGCCCGAGGCGCGTGAGCGCGTGGAGAGCTACGTCAACGCCCACTTGGTCCTGAAGGCCGGCGACGCTCTCCTGCGCGGGAAGCTCGTGCAGGCGCGTCACGCCCAGAAGCCCTGGGAATCGCATGAGCAGGGCGAGCTGCGCCTGCGCCTGGTTTATCCCGAGGTCCCCGCCGGCTCCGTGCTCTCCGGCGAGGCGCGTTTCTTCGAGGAGCACCGCCGGGAGCTCGCCGAGGAGGGCGTGGCCCGGACCGCCGACCAGGTCTACCGCACCGAGCTCGAGGTGCCCGGCCGCGCCGCGCGCCGGTTCACCCTCGTCCCCGAGGCGCCCGGCTTCTCGCTGCCCGCCGAAGAGGCGCGCCGCGGGCCCGCGGCCATGGCGATGGAGGGACTCGGCGCCGGCGCGGCCTGCGCGCTCGCCGCGGCGAGCGCCTGGCCCGCGGTCCTCGCCCTCGTCCTGGC
>JANRKA010000154.1:0-22858 GCA_033875325.1 Elusimicrobiota bacterium
GGACGCCGCGCCCCCGGCGACGGCCCCGCGGTCCCGGCGCCCCCCGCCAAACGCCCGGCCCCGCGCCTGAAGGCCTTCCTCGCCGGCACTTTGGGCGTGCAGGTGGCCAGCAACGCCCTTCAGGTGCTCATGCCGCTGGCCTTCCTGGCCGTCACCGGCTCCGCCGCGTGGACCGCGGCGGCCGTCGCCGTCGGAGCCGCGACCGACGCGGCCGGCACCATGCTGGGCGGACGCCTGGCCGACCGCTTCGGCGCCAAACGCGTGCTCGTGGCCACCTCCGTGCTGCGCGGCGCCGCGACCGCCGTGTTGGTCGCGGCGGCCGCGACGCAGGGCCTGACCTTGCCCCTGCTGGCCGCGGCCTACCTGGTCGAGTCGCTGGCGCGCGGCGCGGCCGACACGGCGCGTTCCATCGTCCCCGCCGAGCTCGCGGGCGGCGACCGCGCCGTGCTCAAGTCCGTGATGGCGCGCAACCAGGCGTTCTTCGAGGCGGGCAGCCTCGCCGGGCCGTTCGTGGCGGGCGGCCTCATCCTGCTGTCGGGCGGCGTGGGCACGCCGTTGGCCCTCGCCTTGGCGCCGGTCGCCTTCGCCCTCGTCGCGGCGGCCTACTCCTTCATGCCCGCCGGCCCGGTCGCCGGCCGCGCGTCCGCGCCCGCGGACGCGGCGGCGCCCGCGGCCAAGCTCTCGGGTTGGAGCCTGGCCGCCCTGGGCTCGGTGGCCCTTCTCTCCGTCTATCCTCTCAAGGGCCTGCTGCCCGCCGTGTTCGCCGGCTCGGTGCTCGGCGACCCTTCGGCCGCCGCTTGGCTGGTCGGTCTCTTCGGCGTGGGCGGCCTGGCGGGGTCCTTGGTCTACGGCCGCCTCGGCTCCCGCGTCTCGCTGCGCGGCTGGCTGGCCGCCGGCGCCGTGGGCGTCGCCTCACTCGGGCTGGCCTTCCTCCAGCCCTCGTTCTGGCCGGCCGCCGTCGCCGTCCTGGCGTTCTCCGGACTCAACGGCGCCGCGCGTTTGGCGCTCAACGCGGAGATCGCGTCGCGCGCCGGGCCGGGACGCGCGGGCGCGGCCATGGGGCCCGCGCGCTTCACGGCCAACCTCAGCGGCCTGGCCCTGAGGCTGCTCGCGGGGCTCGCCTTCGGCGCGGCGGTCGGCACGGCCGGCGCGTTCTGGCTCGTCGGAGTAGGCCTGGCCGCGGCGTCTTTGGGCCTGCTCGCCTTGAGCGCCCGCGTGACCGGCGCCAAGGCGCCGGCCTGGGCTTGGTTCGGCGCGGGGGCGCTGGCCGCGCTCGTCGTCTTCTCCGGGCACGGCGCCTTCGCCGCGCCGGCGCTCGGCGCAGCCGCGTTGGGCACGCTGCTGCCGACGCGCCGCGCTCCCGTCGCGGCGCCGCCCGGCGCGACGGCCTCGCCCGCGCACGGCTTGCCGGGCCGGCTCATCGTGGTCGAGGGGCTCGACGGCTCGGGCAAATCCACCCAGCTCGAACGGCTCAAGGAGTCTCTTGAGGCGCGTGGCTTGGAGGTCGTGCTCACGACCTGGAACTCCTCGGACTTGGTCTCCGACGCGGTCAAGGCCGCCAAGAAGGACCGCGCGCTCACGCCCAAGACCTTCTCCCTCCTGCACGCCGCGGACCTGGCCGACCGCCTCGACAAGCAGATACGGCCGGCACTCGAGCGCGGCGCCGTCGTGCTCGCCGACCGCTGGTTCTTCACCGCCCTGGCGCGCGACTCCGTGCGCGGCATGGACCCCCAGTGGCTGCGCGGGCTCTACGCTTTCGCCCCCAAACCGGACCTGACGCTTTATTACCGCCTCCCGGTGGACACCGCCATCGGCCGCGTGCTCGCGCGCTCCGAGGGACGCCTGGGCCTGTCCGAGGATTTCGACGAGGATCCCGAGGAGGCCGCCGAGGCGCGCGCGCGGCGCGGGCTCAAGTACTACGAGGCCGGGCTCGACGCGAAGCTTCACGACGACCCCATCGAGAACTTCAAGGCCTTCCAGACGCGCGTCACGGCGTCCTACGACGCGCAGGCGGCGGAGTTCGGGTTCCGGGTCATCGACTCCTCCCGCGGACGCGACGACATCTTCACGGACACGGCGGACGCCGCGCGGGGCCTGTTGGGCGACGGGCGCGGCCTGCGCCGCGCGTCCGCGCACGCGACGCGCAATATCTTCGACAAGGACCCCGCCGGCGACGCGGAGAACATCCGCCGCAACTACATGCGCGGCAAACGCGGCGCGCACTTCTACTTCCGCAACCAGCTGCTGCCCATGCAGGAGCGCTTCGCGCAGCTCGTGGACATGCGCATGCCCCGCGTCTTCCTGCACGGCTCGCCGCATCTCGACAACTACGCCAAGAACAACAACGGCGCGGCCATGGGCGACTGGGACCGCTCTCGCGTGGGGCCCTACGCCTGGGACCTCGTGCGGCTGATGGTGTCGGTCTCGCTGCGGCGCAAGAAGGCCGGCCCCGAGCTGCTCGACAAGGAGTCGCTGCGCCAGCTCAAGAAGGGTTATCTGCACGGCTTCCGCCATCCCGCCAAGGCCTTCTCCGAGGCGCGCCAGCTCAAGGACGTCGAGCCGGGCGTAGGCGAGCGCACGGTGGACGAATACCTCGCCGGCAACGGCAAGTGGGCCGCGGAGATGCGCAAGAACGCTTTGCCCGCCGACCACCCCGAGGTGCAGGCGCTCGTGCGCTCCTACGCGGCCGGCCGCCCGAAGGACCGCATCCTCGAGGATTACCTCGTCGAGGAAGCCGGTCGCGGACAGGGCTCCATGGGCCTGCGGGGCATCTACCTCGTCGTGCTCAAGCCGCGCTCGCCCCGGTCCAAGAAGGACCGCATCCTGCTCAACTTCAAGGCCGCGCGCACGGACCCCGACACCGAGTGGTACAAGAACCCCTACGGCACGGAGCTCGAGCGCATGCTCGCCGCCAACGCGCTCTACGCCCCCGGCTGGGAGCCGTGGGCCGGCGGCGCGACGCTCGACGGCGTCGAGTACTACGTCCGCGGCATCCCCCCGCTCAACGCGAAGATCAAGAAGGCGCTTTCGCCCGCGCAGGAGGAGGACTTCCTCTACGCGGTGGGCACGCAGCTCGGCCGCGCGCACCGGCTCTCACTGCGGGACGCGACGGCGGCCGAGCTGGAGGCGCATCTCGACGCCCACTTCGGCGCCGTCGCCGCCGCCGGCCTCGTCATCCGCGACGAGCTGGTCGAGGCGCACGCCCGCTACCTCGCCCAGATGAAGCGCGACGGCCTGGAGCCCGCCGAGGACGGGGACGACGAATGAGCGGCCGGACCATCGTCATCGGTGACGTGCACGGCTGCCCCGACGAGCTGCAGGACCTCCTGCGCGCGACCGAGGCGGGGCCGGCCGACCGCCTCATCAGCGTCGGCGACCTGGTCTCGAAAGGTCCCGACACGCGCGCCGTGCTCGAGTGGGCGATGGCGACCCCGAACCTCGAATGCGTCGTCGGCAACCACGAGCTGAGGCTGCTGCGCCATTGGAAGGCGGGCACGCGTTCCGCGGAGAAGTCGCACGACGCCGAGACCTACCGCCAGCTGGGCGAGCGTTACGACGAGGTCATGCGCTTCATCGCGCGTTGGCCCGTGACCGCCTCGGGCGAGGGCTTCACCGTCGTCCACGCCGGTTTCGACCCGCGCGAGGACCTGGAGTGGCAGTCGCGCGAGCGCCTCACCAACCTCAGGCTGCTCGACGACGGGCGCGCCTGGTACGAACACTACCGCGCGAGCCGTCTCGTCGTCTTCGGCCATTGGGCGCGCCGCGAGCCCGTCCTGAGGCCCAACGCCGTCGGTCTCGACACCGGCTGCGTGTACGGCGGCGCGTTGACCGCCTTGATACTCCCGGAGCGCCGGCTCGTCAGCGTGCGCGCCCGCCGTGAATACGCGAGGAAAACGACATGGAACTGACCGCCGCCGCCCTGCCCGCCGAAGAGACCCCCGCCGTCACGCGAGAGCGCGCGCCGCTGGCCGGCTTCGTCGCCGGCATCCTGAGCTCGCAGATCTCCAACAACGCCATGCACCTGGTCCAACCGTTGGTCATCGCCGACCTGTCGGGCTCATTGGGCCTGGCCGCGTTCGTGGCCGCCGCGGAGACCGGCGTGCACATGTTGGGCACCTTGGTCAGCGGCGGCAGCGTGGACCGTTTGGGCAGCCGGCGCGCGCTCATGTATGCGACCTGGGGCCGCGGCATCTGCCTGGCCTTCATCCCGCTCGCTTGGGCGTTCGGCGGCCTGACCTTGACCTGGGCGCTGTGCGCCTACACCCTGGACGCGTTCGTGCGCGGCTGGGTGGACAGCTCCGTGCACGCGCTGCCGCTGGGCCTGGCCGAAGGCGACCGAGAGGAGCTCGACCGCCTCAACGCCGCCTATGAGTTCACCTTCGACCTGGCCTCGGTCATCGGCCCGCTGCTGCTGGGGGCGCTCCTGCTGACCAAGCAGGGTTTCGCGGCGCACGCGGCCATCCCCGTCGGCTTCCTGCTCGCCGGGTTCCTCTACTCGCGCGTGCCCGAGGAGCGCGTCGACGCCGTGCAGCGCGAGAAACGCGCGCGCACGAAGTGGCTCGATTGGGACGGCTGGCGACAGATCGCCCGCGACCCGCGCCTGCTGGCCCCGGTCGCCGGCCTGGCGTTGTTCAATCTGTTCCCGCTGCGCAAGGTCTGGTCCGCGTTCTTCGCCAAGGCCATCCTCGGGACCCCCGCCGCGGTGGGGTGGATCGGCGCGGCCTTCGGGCTGGGCGGCGTCATCGGCGCCCTGCTTTTCCCCCGCCTGCGTCTCTCGACGCGGGCGAGCGTCCTCTTCGGCGCGGCGGGCACGGCGGCGCTGGCCGTCTCCTGGGCGCCGGGCCTGCTGGGGCCGATGCTGGCCGGGGCGGCGCTTTTCGGCGCCGCCAACGCCTGCGCGGAGCTCTCGCTGCTGCGCGCGCTCGGCGAGCTGACGCCCGCCGGCCTCTTTGGCCGCGTCACCTCGGTGGCGCGCGTCGGCACCACCTCGGCGTCGGTCTCGCTGAAGGCGGCCATGGCCGGCGCCTTCGCTCTCGGACTGACCCCCTACGCCTCGTTCGCCGTCGTCGGGGCGGGACTGGGCGTGATGGTGCTGGCGCAGTTGACCGTCGCCGCGAGGCTGGGCCGGACCGAACGATAAGAGCTATCATGGCGCGGAAGGACCCGTCCATGGCCCGCTCCAAGATCATCCCGCTGAAGCTCGACGCCCACGCGCCGCACGCCGCTCCGCCCAAGGACGGCGGCCTGCGCGAGACCGAGCGTTTCTTCAATCGCGACCTCTCGTGGCTGGCGTTCAACGACCGCGTGCTCTCCGAGGCGGCCGACGCGTCGGTGCCCGCGCTGGAGCGCCTGCGCTTCTGCGCCATCGTCTCCTCCAACCTCGACGAGTTCTTCATGGTGCGCGTGGCCGAGATCGCCAAGCTGGCCCGGCGCGGCGGCGGCGCCCAGCGTTTCCCCGACGGCATGTCCGCCCGCCAGGTGCTGGCCCAGATCCGCGAGCAGGCCCTGCGTCAGAAGTCGCGCCAGGCCGAGGTCCTGCGCGACATCGTCGCGGCCCTGCGCGCCGAGGGCATCGAGCTGCTCACCGAGTTCCTGGCCGAGGCCGCGCCGGACTCCGAGATCCAGGAGCGCCTGCCCCCGCTCAAGGTGCTGCTGCGCCGTTATCCCGAGCCGCCGCCCGCGCTGATGAGCGAGCGCCTGCACGTCTTCGTGCGTTTCCCGCGCGAATACGCCATCATCAGCATCGAGGACCGCGAGGGCCGGCTGGTGCCGCTGCCCACCAAGGACGGCGTGAAGCGCTACGCGTTGGCCGAGCGCTGGCTCTCCGACCGCGCCGACGACCTGTTCCCCGACCGCGAGGTCATCGAGTCCTTCCCCTTCAAGATCATCCGCGACGCCGACCTCCGCTGGCGCCCGGACGACGACGAGAACCTGGAGGAGCAGATCATGGAGGCGGTGCAGCGCCGACTGCACTCCAAGGTCGTGCGCCTGGAAGTGGACGCCCCCGCCTACTCCGAGGGCGCGTTGTTCCTGGCCTCGGCCCTGGGCCTGGACTCCTCCTCGCTCTACCGCTTCGACCTGCCGCTGGACATGCGCACTCTCTCGCGCATCGAGGCGCACAAGGCCGGCGGGCTGCGTTACCCGCCCATCGAGCCCCAGGTCCCGGCGCCGTTCCGCAAGCCGTCCTCCACCTTCGAGATCGTGCGCCGCAAGGACATCCTCCTCCATCACCCGTACGACGCCTTCGACATCGTGGTGAAGTTCCTCGAGGCCGCGGCCCAGGACGCCGGCGTGCGGCGCATCTACCACACCCTCTACCGCACCAGCGCCGATTCCCCCATCATGGCGGCGCTCAAGGCCGCGGCGGCCAACGGCAAGAAGGTCACCGCCTACGTCGAGATCAAGGCGCGCTTCGACGAGCTCAACAACCTGCGCTGGGCCGACGAGCTGCGCAAGGCGGGCGTGCGCGTGGTGCGCCACCTGGGGCGCTACAAGGTCCACTCCAAGGTCACGGCCGTCGTGCGCGAGGAGGACGGCGTCGAGCGCGTCTATTCGCACCTGGGCACCGGCAACTACCACCCGGTCACCGCGCGCCAGTACACCGACCTCGGCCTGCTCACGGCCGACGAGCCGGTCGGCCGCGAGGTGCTGGGCTACTTCGACGCCTTGTCGCGGGGCAAACGCCCCGAAGGCCTGCAGGAGCTGCTCGTCGCGCCGGTCAACCTGCACGACGAGATGCTGCGCCTCATCCAGGAGGAGGTCCGCTTCCACCGCCTGACGGGCAAGAGCCACATCGTCGCCAAGATGAACTCCCTGCAGGACCCCGAGATCGTCGAGGCGCTCTACGACGCCTCGACGGCGGGCGTGCGCGTGGACCTGCTCGTGCGCGGCATCTGCTGCCTGCGTCCCGGCATCGCCGGCCTCTCCGAGAACATCCGCGTCGTCAGCGTCATCGACCGCTTCCTCGAGCACAGCCGCGCCTACTACTTCCGCCACGGCGGCGCGCGCCGGCTCTACCTCTCCAGCGCGGACTGGATGCCGCGCAACTTCTACTCGCGCTACGAGGTCGCCTTCCCGGTGAAGGACCCCACCCTCAAGAAATACGTCCGCGACACCATCCTGGGCAAGGGCCTGGCCGACAACCAGAAGGCGTGGCAGCTCAAGCCCGACGGCTCCTACGCCCGCGTCATCCCGGGGCCCGGCGCCGCGCCCGTGCGCTCGCAGACCTTCTTCGAGGCGCTCGCGCGCTCGGATTACCGGGATTCGGCGCTCGCCGACCGCAACAAAGGCATATAACAGAAGGGTCAGGCACTTCGTTAGGTTCCGAAGGAACCAAACGAAGTGCCTGACCCTTCTGTTATCTGACGAAGAAGGACGCGCAGCGGCGGTACTTGTCGAGGCGCTCGGGGCGCAGGTCGAACTCGTCCTGGATCTCCTCGTTGAACTCGAGGAGCTCGTCCATGTGCTCGAGCTTGGCTTCCAGCGACCCGTCGCCGGCCTTGATCTCGTTCTCGAACTCGCAGAAGGTCGAGAGGGCGTGCAGGCCGCGTTTGGCGATGTGGAAGGCGGAGATGCGGTCCAGGGACGGCTCCAGGAAGGCGGAGCCGAGGTCCACCTCGAACTTCTCCTTCTGGTAGAGGGCGAGGATGGGGCCGGTGCTGATGCGGCGCACGACGCCCGCCCCCAGGTGGCGGCGCATGGCCTCGCCCATCTCCGCGGAGACGCGCCGGCGCAGGATGCTCGCCAGCGTGTCCTCGGAGAAACGCACGATGTCGTGATGGCTCTCCTCGCGCACGAGCTTCTTGAGCTCGTCGGAGGCGAACTCCGAGCGGTAGAGCAGGCCGTCCTTGAAGAAGCCGGGCCCTTTGTACTGGAGATAGACCGCGGTGCCGTTCTTCTTGTAGCGCAGGCGCAGCGAGGCGCCCGCCTTGAGAACCTCGTAGGAAGGCGTGTCGAGGTACTGGTCGAAGAACGACACGCTCTTGCGGTGCTTGATGCCCTTGTAGTCGAGCAGCCACTCGCGCACGTCGCTCGCCTCGTCGGGGTCCACGCGCATCTTGCACTCGATCTCGACGAAGCGCAGGTCGTCTATGTCGAGCCGGCGGAAGAGGAGCTTCGCGAAGCGCTCGAAGTCCATGCTCATGGGCGGCATGATATCATAAGCCCGTGGAGATTCTCGTGTTCCGCCACGGCATCGCCGGCGACCGCGCGGACTGGGCGAAGACGGGGCGCCGCGACGCCGAGCGGCCGCTGACGGCCGAGGGCCGGCGCAAGACGCTCGAGGCCGCCGCGGGCGTCGCGCGGCTGACGGGCGCCGATCTCGTGGCGAGCAGTCCCTGGAAGCGGGCGCGGCAGACCGCGCTCATCCTCGGGCGCGCGCTCGAGGCGCCGGTCGCCGACTGCCCGGCGCTGCTCCCGTCGGCGCCGTTCGAGGACGCCGCGGCCTGGCTCAAGGCGCGCGGCGCGCGACGCGTCGTCCTCGTCGGGCACGAGCCGCACCTCTCCGGCCTGGCGACCTGGCTGCTGACGGGCGGGCGCCGTTCGGCGCTGCGGCTCAAGAAGGCGCAGGCATGCCTGTTGACCTGCCCGCAGCCGGGGCCGGGCAAAGCCGTCCTCGTCTGGTCGCTGCCGCCGCGCGTCCTGCGCCGCCTGGCGTGACGACGGCGTCACGCCGCCGTCGTTGACCTTTACGGCGCGATTTGGTCCCATAGTTCCATGGCCCAGGAGAAAATCCTCGTCGTGGAAGATGACAGGGAGATCGTCCGCCTCCTCAAGTACAACCTCGAGAAAGAGGGTTTCCGCGTCTTCACCGCCGGCGACGGCGAGGCGGGGCTGGCTGCGGCGCGCAAGGAGAAGCCGGAGCTCGTCGTGCTCGACGCGATGCTGCCCAAACTCGACGGCTTCGAGGTGCTCAAGCTGCTGCGCAAGGAGACGGCCGCCCCGGTGCTCATGCTCACCGCGCGCCGCGAGGAGGTGGACCGCGTGCTCGGCCTGGAGCTCGGAGCGGACGACTATGTGGTCAAGCCGTTCGGCGTGCGCGAGCTCATGGCCCGCGTGAAGGCCCTGCTGCGCCGCGCGGGACCGGGCGCCGCGCCCGCCGCGCTGCTGCGCGCGGGCGCCATCGAGCTCGACGCCGAGCGCTACGAGGTGCGGGTGAAAGGCAAGCCCGTCGAGCTCACCTCCAAGGAGTTCGATTTCCTCAAGCTGCTGCTGACGGCCGGCGGCAAGGTGATGAGCCGCGACCAGATACTCGAGAAGATCTGGGGCTACGACCAGTCCATGGAGATCGACACGCGCACCGTGGACCAGCACGTGGCGCGCCTGCGCGAGAAGCTCGGCGCCGAGGCCGCGCGCGTGGCGACCGTCAAGAACGTCGGTTACCGCGTCAAGCTGGATTGATGCGGGCCTTCCCCGGCCGGCGAGCCGCGCTCCTGGCGGCGTCGGTCGCCGGCCCGCTCGCGGCTCTCGCCGTCGCCTTCCTGCCGCGCGGCTGGGCCGCCGCGGCCGCGGCCGCGCTCGCGGGTATCGCGGCGTTGGTGGTGGGCGCGGTCTTCGACGCCCGGCTCGGCGCCCACGCGAAGGTCGTCCGGCGCTGGGCGGCCGGGGACGAGAACGCCCGCCCGCCGGGGGGCGACGCGCTCACGCAGGCGTTGGGCGAGCTCCACGAGGGGCTGCTCGTGGCCGTCGGCGCCTGGACGCGCGACGAAGCCCAGCTCGCCGCCATCCTCGGGCAGATGGCCGAGGGCGTCGTGGCCGTGGACGCCGCCGGCCGCGTCATCCTGGTCAACGCCGCGCTCTCCGAGCTCCTGGGCGTGGACGCGGAGGGCGCCCGCGGGCGCTCCTACCTCGAGAGCCTGCGCCACCACGGCCTGGTCTCGCTGCTGGGCGCCGTGCTCGAGCAGAAGGAGCGCCTCTCCCGCGAGCTGCGCCTGTTCGCGCCCGACGAGTTGGTCTTCGACGCCTACGCCGCCCCGCTCCTCGACGCGGGGCAGCCCGCGGGAGCGCTGGTGGTGCTGCACGACATCACGCGGCTGCGCCGGCTCGAGCAGGTGCGGCGCGACTTCGTCGCCAACGTGAGCCACGAGCTGCGCACGCCGTTGGCCTCCATCCGCGGCTACGCGGAGACCCTGCGCGAGGGCGCCGTGGACGACAAGTCCAACCGCATGGAGTTCCTCAAGACCATCGAGGAGCAGGCGCAGGGCCTCACCAAGCTCGTGGACGACCTGCTCGACCTCTCGGCCATCGAGTCGGGCCACCGGGCGCCGCGCCTGCTGCCCGTCGAGCTGCCCCCATTGGCGCGCGAGGTGGCGCGTCATTTCGGTCCGCTGTCGTCCGGACGCGGCGTCGCCCTCGCGGTCTCCCTGCCGGACGACCTGCCCCGCGTCGCCGCCGACAAGGACCAGCTGCGCCAGGTGTTGGCGAACCTGGTGGACAACGCGGTCAAATACACCGAGTCCGGCGGCTCGGTGGAGGTCAGCGCGCGCGTCGAGGGCGGCGAGGTCGTCCTGACGGTGCGCGACACCGGGTCGGGCATCCCCGAGGCCGACCTGCCGCGCGTCTTCGAGCGCTTCTACCGCGTGGACAAGGCGCGCACCCGCGACGCCGGCGGCACGGGGCTCGGACTGGCCATCGTCAAGCACCTCGCGGAGGCGCAAGGCGGCCGCGTCTGGGTCGAGAGCCGGCAGCCCGGCGGCTCGACCTTCTCGGTCGCGCTGCGCGCGGCCTGAACGACCCGCCGGGAACGCCCCGTCGGGCGCTAGTGGACCGCCACGGCGTCCTCGACCTTGTAGGACCGCTTGAAGCCGATGAGCTTCACCTTGACGCCGCGCTCCTTGGAGCCGGAGGCGAGGAAGTCGCGGATGAGCTCGAGGACGTCATGGTCGACGTAGACGGTCTGCGAGGCGTCGATGACGAGCGTGGAGCCCTGAGGGACGTCCCTGAGCACGCGTTTGATGGCCGCCTTGTTGAGGAAGGAGACCTCCTGGGCGAGCTCGAGGTGGATGGTCTCCCCCTCGTGGTGCTCCTCCTTCTTGAAGCGGTAGGCGAAGCGCATGTTGCCGTATAAGATGGACAACACGCTCACCAGCAGGCCGATGGCCACGCCCTTGAGCAGGTCCGTGGTCACGACCGCGACCACGGTGACCGCGAACGGCACGAACTGGTATTTGCCGGCGCGCCACATGTGGCTGAACACCGCGGGGCTGGCGAGCCGGTAGCCGGTCATGAGCAGGACCGCCGCCAAGGTGGCCAGCGGGATGTGGTTGAGGAGTCCGGGCGCGAGGGCGACCGCGACGAGCAGCATGACGCCGTGCGAGATGGTGGCGGCCTTGGTGCGCCCGCCCGCGCTCACGTTGGCGGTGGTGCGCACGATGACCGAGGTCATGGGGATGCCGCCCAGCAGGCCGGAGACCGCGTTGCCCACGCCTTGCGCCTTGAGCTCCCGGTCGGTGTCGGTGTAGCGCTTGTAGGGGTCCATCTTGTCGGCGGCCTCGATGCACAGCAGCGTCTCGATGCTCGCGACCGCGGCGAGGGTCGCCGCGACGACCCACACCCGCGAGTCCCGCAGCAGGGAGAAATCCGGGTGGGTGAAGTGGGCCGCGTAGTGGGCCAAGGTCTCGGGCACGGGCAAGGTCACGAGCTGGTCGGGCCGCAGCGCGAGAGCCGAGCCGGTCGCCGCGAGCGCCTCCTTGAGGACGATGCCGGCGAGCACGGCCACCAGCGCGCCGGGCACGGCCTTCGCCTTCTTGAGGAACGGCACCTGGTTCCAGGCGACGAGGATGCCCAACGAGACCGCGGTGATGAGCAGGGCGCCGCCGTGCGGGCCGCCGCCGCCCGCCGAGCCGGCGGCATGGGGCAGCTGCTTCATGATGATGATGACGCCGATGGCCGCGAGCATGCCCTCGATGACGTTGG
The DNA here is from genome assembly GCA_033875325.1 of Elusimicrobiota bacterium. GTDB lineage: Bacteria > Elusimicrobiota > Elusimicrobia > UBA1565 > UBA9628 > GWA2-66-18. Next base: position 11,914 of record JANRKA010000154.1, read on the forward strand.
ACGGCAGGTAGCTGGAGAACGCGCCGGCCCGCGCGAAGCCCAGGCCGAGCTGCATCAGTCCCGAAAGGAACACCGCCAGCGCGAAGGCCTCGTAGGAGCCCAGGCTGGTGATGGCCCCGAGCACGATGGCGGTCAGGCCGGCGGCCGGTCCCGCCACGCTGACGGCGGAGCCGCTGAGCGCCCCGACGACGATGCCGCCGACCACCCCGGCGATGATGCCGGCGAAGAGCGGCGCCCCGCTGGCCAAGGCGATGCCCAGGCACAGCGGGAGAGCGACGAGGAACACGACCATGCCGGCCAGGAGATCGGCCTTCAGGTCGTGGGGCGGACGCGAGTTCGTCGTCATCGGGGCGCCCTCCTAGATGGCGCCGGCCGTGTCGGCGGGCTGCCCGCTCGCCTCGGTCACCAGCTGGAACTCGTGGGTCGCCGGGTCGAAGGAGAAGACCTCTCCCGTCTCTATCTTGTACACCCAGCCGTGCAGCTTGAGCTTGCCCGTGGACAGGCGCGCGGCGACGGCCGGGTGGGTGCGCAGGTTCTCGAGCTGCACCAGCACGTTCTCCTCGACGGCCGTGGTCAGCTGCGAGGTGCCGGTCCGGTCCGGGTATTTCTCCTGGATGATGCGGCGGGTGGCCTCGGCGTGCCCGAGCCACGACTTGACGGCCGGCATGGCGTCGAGGCCCTCCGGGTGGAGCAGCCCCTTGATGGCGCCGCAATGCGAGTGGCCGCACAACACGATGTCCTTGACGCCGAGTCCCGCCACGGCGAACTCGATGGTGGCCTGCTCTCCGCCCGAGGCCGCCCCGTGGGGCGGGACGATGTTGCCGGCGTTGCGCAGGATGAACAGGTCTCCCGGCTCGGTCTGGGTGACGAGGTTGGGGTTGATGCGCGAGTCCGAGCAGGTGATGAACAGCGTCTCGGGTTCCTGCTTCTTGGCGAGGCGCTCGAAGAGTTCCCGCTGCGAGGTGAAGATGTTGGACTGGAACTGATGGATGCCTTTGATGAGCTTCTGCATGCGAGTGTCTCCCTGATGGGGTACGGGTCGTGGGTCGTTTCCGTCGGGCCGTCTGCGGCGCCGGGCGGATGCCCGGCGGGAGGCTCAGCGACGGTTGGGAGGCGGGAGCAGCGGCGCGACGGGGTGGCCGACGAGGCCGGAGTGCCCGTCGAGGTCGATGAAGTCCACGGTCTCGGCGGCCGTGGGCAGGAGCGTGACGGGCAGCAGGAAGGCCTCGTTGTGCTCCTCGGCGATGTTGGCGGCGGTGTCGCGTTCCTCGCAGGGAGCCTGCAGCTCCATGGAGGGCGGGGCGGCGACCGTGAGCGCGAACGACGCCACGGGCATCCACAACGCGAGCGCGACCAACAAGAGCTTCGCCAGCTTCATCGGTCATTAATTTAACATGCCTTCCGGCGTCTGTCAAACCCCCCCCTCGCGGTCCGCGCGGCTCCGCCCTCGGCGGCGTCACGCCGCCGTCACGCGCAAGTGACCTCGCCGCGATGCGCGGCCGGGGGCGAAACGCTAACATCGCGGCATGAACAACCTGCTGGCGTTCGCCGTCGCCGCGCTGCTGTCCGTCTCTCCCGCCTTCGCCGCGGAGCCCGGGTCTCTCGAGGACCTGCGCGAGCGGCTCTCGAAGCTCGAAGCCGCGGCCGCCGCGGCGCCCGCCGCCCCGGCCAAGGCCGAGAAAAGCGGCCCCGGCTGGTACGACAAGATCTCCGTGCGCGGCTACGTCCAGCTGCGCTACAACCGCCTGTTGGAGAACAACGAGAACCTCAAGTGCGACCAGTGCGACAAGTCGCTGGGCTCCAACGGCGGCGTCTTCGCCCGGCGCGCGCGCCTGGTCTTCAGCGGCGACGCCCACGAGCGCGTGTACATCTACATCCAGCCGGACCTGGCCAGCGACGCGAGCGCCACCGCGCCGCATTTCGCGCAGCTGCGCGACCTCTACGCCGATCTCGCTCTCGACGCGGCCAAGGAGTTCCGCGTGCGCGTCGGGCAGAGCAAGGTGCCGTTCGGCTTCGAGAACCTGCAGTCCAGCCAGAACCGCCTGGCTCTCGACCGCGCCGACCCGCTCAACAGCGCCGTGTCCAACGAGCGCGACATGGGCGCGTTCCTTTATTGGGCTCCGGCGCCGATACGCAAGCGTTTCTCGTCCTTGGTGTCCTCCGGGCTCAAGGGCAGCGGCGACTACGGCGTGGCCGGCGTCGGCTTCTACAACGGACAGACGGCCAACAAGCCCGAGACCAACGACAGCCAGCACCTCGTGGCCCGCCTGACCTACCCGTTCCAGCTCGAGGGCGGGCAGTTCGTCGAGGCGGGCGTGCAGGGCTACGCGGGACGCTACACCCCGACGCGCAACGCGGGCGTGGGCGGCGGCGGCGAGTTCCACGACCGGCGCGCCGCGGCGAGCCTCGTCGTCTACCCCCAGCCGTTCGGCTTCCAGGCCGAGTACAACTTCGGCGTGGGGCCCGAATACGAGGCGACGACGCGCAGCATCCAGCTCAAGCACCTGCAGGGCGGCTACGCCCAGGTCATGTACATGGCCAAGCTCGGCGCCCACACGCTGACGCCGTTCGTCCGCGGCCAGTATTACGAGGGCGGCAAGAAACACGACACCGACGCGCGCCGCTACCTCGTCCGGCAGGTCGAGGGCGGCGCGGAGTGGCAGCCGAACAAGGCCTTCGAGCTGGTCGTGCTCTATTCGCACGAGGACCGCGCCTACGAGGACAACACGACCCGCGGCAACCGGCAGAAGGGCGGGCGCCTGCGCGTGCAGGCCCAGGTCAACTTCTAGAGACGCCGCCGTCACCGAGCCGTCATGCCGTCGTCACACGCCGCCGGTACCATGAAGCACAGGAGAAACGAATGAACCTCGTCACCCGCGCCGTCGCCGCCGTCCTGACCCTCGCTCTCTCGGGCGTCCCGGCCGCCGCCGCCTCCCTCATCAAGGTGGACGGCTCCAGCACCGTCTTCCCCCTCACCGAGGCCGTCGCCGAGGAGTTCCAGAAGGAGCAGAAAGGCGCCGTCCAGGTCACCGTCGGCATCTCCGGGACCGGCGGCGGCTTCAAGAAGTTCTGCCGCGGCGAGACGGACCTGCAGGACGCCTCGCGCCCCATCCTCAAGCAGGAGATGGAGGCCTGCGCCAAGGCCGGCGTGAAGTACTACGAGCTCCCCGTGGCTTTCGACGCGCTCACCGTCGCGGTCAACCCCAAGAACGACTGGGCCAAGTCCATCACCGTGGCCGAGCTCAAGAAGATGTGGGAGCCGGCCGCCCAGGGCACGGTGACCAAGTGGAGCGAGGTCCGCAAGGGTTGGCCCGACCGCCCGTTCAAGCTGTTCGGAGCGGGCTCCGACTCCGGCACCTTCGACTATTTCACCGAGGCCGTCAACGGCAAGTCCAAGGCCAGCCGCGGCGACTTCACCGCCTCCGAGGACGACAACACCCTCGTGACCGGCATCTCCAACGACCGCGACGCCCTGGGCTACATCCCGTACGCCTACTTCGAGCCGAACAAGGACAAGATGAAGGCCCTCGCCGTGGACAACGGCAAGGGCGGGGTGCTGCCCTCTCTGGAGACCGTCAAGAAGGGCACCTACGCCCCCCTCTCGCGCCCGCTGTTCGTCTACGTGAGCGCGGCCTCGGTGTCCAAGCCCGAGGTGAAGGCCTTCGTCGAGTTCTACCTCAAGAAGGTCGGCGCGCTGGCCCTCGAGGTCAAGTACCTCCCCCTCACCGACAAGGCCTACGCCCTGGCGCTGGAGCGCTTCGCCAAGGGCAGACTCGGCACCGGCTTCGGCGGCACGCCCGACGTGGCCGTGCGCGTCGAGGACCTCCTCAAGCGCCAGCCCAAGCTCTGAACGCGTCCGCGCCCGCCGCCCCGCCGGTCTCCCTCCTCCTCGCGCGCAAGAGGAGGAGGGACCGCGTGGTGGAGACGCTGCTGCTCGCCGCGGCGCTGTCCTCGGTCGCGGTGACGCTGGCCATCGTCGGCATCCTCGTCGCCGAGTCCATCCCGTTCTTCCGCGCCGTGCCGCTGGGGACCTTCCTCACCGACACGCAGTGGATGCCGCTGTTCTCCGAGCCGCGTTACGGCATCCTGCCGCTGGTGTGCGGCACCCTCGTGACGACCGGCGTCGCCTTGCTCGTGGCGGTCCCCGTGGGCACCATCGCGGCCGTTTATCTGAGCGAATACGCGCCGCACCGCGTGCGCGAGTGGGTCAAGCCGATGCTCGAGCTGCTCTCGGCCGTGCCCACCGTCGTCTACGGCTACTTCGCGTTGCTCTTCGTCACGCCCGCCCTGCAGCGCGTCCTGCCCGACCTGCCGGGCTTCAACATGCTCAGCGCGGGATTGGTCATCGGCGTGATGATCGTCCCCTACATCAGCTCCCTGTCCGAGGACGCCATGCGCGCCGTGCCCGTCCATCTCCGCGAAGGCGCCTACGCGTTGGGCTCCACGCGCCTGCAGACCGCTTTGGGCGTCGTCATGCCTTCGGCCTTCTCGGGCATCGCCGCGGCCTACGTGCTGGGCATCTCGCGCGCCATCGGCGAGACCATGGTCGTGGCCATCGCCGCTGGCATGCAGCCGACAATGACCTGGGATCCCACCCAGCCCGCGGCCACCATCACCGCCTACATCGTGCAGGTCAGCCTCGGCGACCTGCCGCACGACAGCATCGGTTATCAGACCATCTTCGCCGCGGGCCTGACCCTCATGCTGATGACGCTGAGCTTCAACGTCGCGGGCCACATCCTGCGCAAGCGGTTCCGGGAGGTCTATTGACCGCCGCGCTCGCCGCCGTGCGCGCGGGCATCACCCGGCGCCGCCGCCTCGACCTGGCCTTCGCCGCGGTCGGCGTGTGCGCGCTCGCCTTGGGCCTGCTCACCCTCGGCGCCCTGCTCTGGGACCTCGGCGCCGACGGCGCCGGCCGCTTGTCCTGGGACTTCCTGACCTCCTTCCCCTCCCGCCACGCCGAGAAGGCGGGCATCCTCTCGGCCTGGGTCGGCACGGCGCTGGTCATGCTCGTGACGGCGTGCGCGGCCGTGCCGTTGGGCGTGGGCGCCGGCGTCTATCTCGAGGAATACGCCCCCAAGAACCGCTTCACCGAGCTCATCGAGGTCAACATCGCCAACCTGGCGGGCGTGCCTTCGGTGGTCTACGGCCTGATGGCGCTGGGACTCTTCGTCTACCGGTTCGGCTTCGGGCAGAGCGTGCTCACCGCCGGCCTGACCTTGGCTCTGCTCATCCTGCCCATCGTCATCACGGCCACGCGCGAGGCCATCCGCGCCATCCCCGGACACCTGCGCGAGGCCGCCTTCGCGCTCGGAGCCACGCGTTGGGAGACGACGCGCGACCACGTGGTGCCGTATTCGCTCGGCGGCATCCTCACCGGCGTCATCATCGGCCTCTCGCGCGCCATCGGCGAGAGCGCGCCGCTGGTCACCATCGGCGCGTTGGCCTTCATCGCCTTCCTGCCTCCGGCGCCGGTGAAGGCCGCGGCCCCGTTCCTCTCCTTCGAGTGGCTGATGTCGCCCTTCACGGTGCTGCCCATCCAGATGTTCAACTGGGTCTCCCGCCCGCAGGCGCCGTTCCACCTCAACGCCGCCGGCGCGGGCCTGGTCCTGCTCACGATGACCTTGGCCATGAACGGCGCGGCCATCTGGCTGCGCTACCGTTTCCGCAAGAGGATCAAATGGTAGAATCCGCCGTCGCCGAGCCCACGCCCATGAGCGCCCCGACCGCGCCGACGCCCGCGTCCGCACCCGCCGAGGAGAAACCCGCGCTGAAGGCCGAGGCGCGGGCGCTGACCTTCCGCTACGGCGCTCACGCGGCGGTCAAAGGGGTGAGCCTGGCCGTCTACGAGAAGAAGGTCACCGCGCTCATCGGCCCGTCGGGCTGCGGCAAGACCACCTTCCTGCGCTGCTTCAACCGGATGCACGACCTCTACCCGGGCAACTCCTACGAAGGCGCCATCAACCTCTATCCCGACGGCATCAACATCATCGGGCCCGGCGTGGACCCCATCGAGATCCGCATGCGCATCGGCATGGTGTTCCAGAAGCCCAACCCCTTCCCCAAGTCCATCTACGAGAACGTGGCCTACGGCCTGCGCGTGCGGGGCGTGACCGACCGCTCCGTCATCGAGGAGCGCGTCGAGAAGGCCCTGCGCGGCGCGGCGCTGTGGGACGAGGTCAAAGACCGCCTCGACTCGCTGGCCTTCAACCTCTCCGGAGGCCAGCAGCAGCGCCTGTGCATGGCGCGCGCGTTGTCCACCGAGCCCGAGATGCTGCTCTTCGACGAGCCGACCTCGGCGCTCGAACCCATCGCCACCGCGCGCATCGAGGAGCTCATGGCCGAGCTCAAGCAGCGGGTGACCATCCTCGTCGTCACGCACAACATGCAGCAGGCCGCGCGCGTGTCCGACACGACCGCGTTCATGTACATGGGCGAGCTCGTGGAGTGCGGCCCCACGCGCGACATGTTCACCAATCCGAAGGAGAAGCGCACCGAGGACTACATCACGGGGAGGTTCGGCTGATGAAGAGACAGTTCGATTCGGACCTCGACGGCCTGCGCGCCCTCATCCTGCGCATGGGCAGCCTGTGCGAGGAGATGATTCATTACGCGGTGAAGGTGGTCATCGAGCGCGACGAGAGCTACCTCGGCGACGTGCAGACCTGGGAGAACGAGGTCAACCGCCTGCACATCGAGATCGACGAGGTCGCCCTGCGCCTCATCGCCCTGCATCAGCCCGCGGCCGGAGACCTGCGCCTGCTCGCCGCGGCCATCAAGATCAACTCGGACCTGGAGCGCATCGGCGACCAGGCCGTCAACATCGGCGAGACGGGCGTCTTCCTCTGCAAGGAGCCGAAGATCAAGCTCGGGGACATCCCGCGCATGGTCGAGGTCGCCGCCGGCATGCTCAAGGACGCGCTCGACGCCTTCTCGCGCGGCGACGTCGCCCTGGCCCGCGAGGTCATCAAGCGCGACGACGAGGAGGACCGGCTCAAGAGCCAGACCTTCAACGAGTTGGTCCACCTCATGCAGCGCGACGCCTCGGCCATCCAGCGCGGCATGGACATCATCCTCATCGCCCGCAACCTCGAGCGCGTCGCCGACCACGCCACCAACATCGCCGAGGATGTGGTGTTCATGGTGCTGGGCAAGGACATCCGCCACGGCGGAGACCGCGCCGGCGCCGCTTCCTAGCGGACGGGCAGCGGGGCCGCGGCGCGGCGCGCGAACGCCTTCTTGGCCAGCGGCGTGCCGATGCGGCCGAGCGCGAGGGCCGCGCTGGACTCCAGGTCCTCCGGCCCCCGGCCGAGCAGGCGCTCGAGCGCCGGCACCGCGCCGTCGGCCGCGGCGCCCATGTTGCCGAGGGCCAGCGCCGCGCTGGCGACCACGCGGCGGTCCTTGTCCTTGAGCGCGGCGGCCAAGGGCGCCACCGCCTCGCGCGAGACGGCGGGCCCGCGTTTGCCGAGCTCGTCGGCGGCGCGCGCGCGTTTGCGCGGGTCGCCGTCCTTGAGGAGGGCGAGCAGAGCGGGCACGGGGTCCTTGGCGAGCGCGCCGGTGACGGGCGCGTAGCCGGCGGGCAGTCCCTCCGGGTCGGTGCGCGCGAAGCCCGGGCCCAGCAGAGCGTCGAGCTCCTCGGCCTGGCGCCGCGGCCGCGGCTCGGGCGCCGGCTCGGCGGGGGCGGCGGGCGCGGCGGTCGGCGTGGAGAGGACGGTGGGGTCGCGCGTGACCACGACCTCGTCGAGGGTCCCTTCGACGGGGGCCGGCGCCGGCGCGGCGCCGCCCGCCCAAGGCGCTCGGCCCGAGCCGGGCGAGGAGGCGCAGCCGCGCAGGTGCCCGCGCTCCCAGGGCCCGCTGAGCACCGCGCGCAGCACGGCGTCGCCGTCCCTGCCGAGGCTGCCCAGCCAGTGCAGCGCGGTCAGGCGCACGTGGCGGCAGGGCTCGTGTTCGAGCACCCGTCCCAGGTCGGCGGCCGCGGGCGCCCCGACGCGGCCGAGGAAGTGGGTCGCGGTCAGGCGCACCTGCCAGTCGGCGTCGTCGGCCGCGTAGCGCAACTGCTCGAGGCCGGCCGCGCCGCGTTCCCCGGCGGCGTGCACCGCGTGCACGCGCTCGTTCCAGGTCCCCGCGCGCAGATGGCGGTCTATCTCGGAGTTGCCGAGCGCCTGGGCCTGGCCCGTCAGCAGGGCCGCGGCGCCGGCGAAGATGGCCGCGTGGTAGGCGGCGGCGCCGACGGCGGCGGCGAGCCCGGCGACGGCGAGCAGCCCGTCCTCCTCGAGATGCGCGACCGCCATGAGCACCATGGCCAGGGCGCAGAACATGTTGGAGAACGGGATGGGCAGCGGCAGCAGGAGCATGAAGGCCATCACCGCGATGACGGCCCCCGTCAGGTCGTGGCGGCGGGCGAGGGGCGTCAGCCTCGGCCGGGCGAGGCGCTCGACCCAGCCGAACACGGTCTCGGCCGCGCCGAGGAGGGCGCGCAAGGTGCGCTCCTCCACGCGGCGGCGCGCGACCCAGCCCGGCACCCACGGCACGCCCGGGCGACGCGCGTGCTGCACGGCGGCGAAGACGATGTAGAGGCCGATGGCGGAGGAGAGCCCGGCCAGGGGCACGGGCTGCAGGAACGGCAGGCACAGGAAGACGACGAGCAGCGGGAACCCATCCTCCCCCAACCGGCCGGCCAGCTCGCCCAAGGTCAGGGGGCCGTCGATGGCGACGCGCAGTCGGTGGAGGTGCGCCGCCGCCGGCATGGCGTCAGGCCTCGGGCGCGGGTTCGGGAGCGGCTTCCTCGGCCGGCTTGACGCGGTCCACGGCCACGCGGCCGGAGCCGTCCACGCGCACGCCGTGATGGCGCTTGAGCTCCTCGAGGACCTCCTCGGGGCTGAAGCCTTGGGACCCGGCGCGGTTCTTGATGTCGTTGAGCAAGGTCTTCAGGCGCGAGGGCACGTCCTTGATGCGCTGCAGGCGCGCGGCGTAGGTCCACGCCACCTCGGAGAGGGTCTTGCCTCCGGTCTTGCGCGGCTCATCGGAGACGGGTGGCGGCGGCGCGGCGGGCGCTGCGGCCGCCTCCGGGGGCGTCGAGCGCGACGAGGAACGGCCGCGCCCGCCGCGGGAGCGGCCGCCGGAGCGCGAGGATGCGGAGCGTCCACCGCGGGAGCGACCGCCGCGGCGACGGTTGTTCTTGGCCTTGGTCGTGCCGGCGCTCTCGTAGGTCCCGGAGCCTTCGGCCTCCTGCAGCTCGGCCTCGATGTCGCGGTGCGAGGTCCAGACGGTGGCCATGCGGCCCAGGCGCTGGAGCTCGGCGGCCATCGCCGTGAGCGTCGCGTCGTTGGTCACCATCAGGAACGGCACGTGTTGGGGCAGGAGGGCGTGCAGCATGCCCGCGTGCAGGCTCATGACGAAGTCCGCGGCGTTGGCGCCGCCCTTCGGCGAGGTCACGGTGCAGAAGTTGGGCAGGCGCGCCAGCGGCTTCTCGAGGTTGCGCGGCAGCAGGGCGCCGGGGCGCAGGAACACGCGCACGAGGGTGTGGCGGGTGACGCGGGCGTCCGGCGGCACGTGCGGGTCGTTGTCGCCGTCGATGAGCAGGACGTTCTCGATGGGCGAACGGGGCACGGTGTAGACGCCGGGGTCCTCGTAGGGGGTGGTGTCGTACTGGGGGGCGGGCGCGGTTTCGGGCGCCGGCGCGGGTTCGGGGGCCGGCGCGTCGCCGGGGAGGGTCTCGGTTTCGTTCATCCCGAGACTATAGCAAACGGCTTCTTCTTCCGCTTGTAGGCGAACTTGCCGGCCAACCACTCGTAGAGGAAGTCCGGGATGGCCGGCAGGAGGTACTTGGCCGGATAGGACAGCTGCCAGGGGAAGTGCACCACGCGGCGGCGCGCGTCGAGACCCGCGAGCAGGGCGGCGACGCCGTCCTCGGTCTCCATCAGGAAGGGCATGGAGCCGATCTCGTTGCGGTCGGTCATCTCGCTCTTGACGAAGCCGGGGCAGACGGTGACCACCGACACGCCCGTGCCGCGCAGGTCCACGCGCGCCGATTCCAGCAGGGCGATGAGAGCGGCTTTGCTGGCCGAGTAGGGGCCCGACAGCGGCAGGCCGCGGAAGCCGGCGAGGCTGGCCACCCCCGCGATGAGGCCGGCGCGGCGTTCCAGCATGTCCGGCAGGACGGCTTCGATCCAGCGCGCCACGCCCAGGACGTTCGCGTCGAAAGTCCAGCGCACGGTCTCGGCGGAGAACTTCTTGGCGTCCATGGAGTCGCTCACGCCGGCGTTGAGCACGGCCCAGTCCAAGCCCCCCCACGCGGCCTTGACGGCGGCGTAATGGGCCTTGACCTCTTCGGGGTCGGTCACCGAGCCGTATAGAGGGAGGGCCTCTCCCCCCGCCTCGATGACGCGCCGCGCGGTCTCCTCGAGCAGCTCGCGCCGCCGCCCGGTGACGGCCACGCGCCAGCCGCGGCGGCCGAGCTGGACGGCCAGCTCGCGGCCCAGGCCCGAGGTCGCGCCCGTGACGAGGACGCGGTTGGCCCCGGCGCGGTCGTGGTCGGGTCTCATGGACCGATGATAGGATAAAAGTGGGTCCATGGTCCCCCGTGTCCGATGGGTCCATTGCCGGGGACGCGCGTCGCGCGCGCGACACGCGCTGAGCCGGCGCATAGGCTAGAATCCTGACGGATGAAAGCGGCGCTGCTGACGCTCCTGCTGTCCGCCCCGGCTTCGGGCCGCGTCGTCCTCCCGTCCCCCAACCTCGTCGTGCGTCCGCTGCCGCTCGCCGGAGCGCCGCGCCTCTTCGTCCCGCGGGTGTCCCCCGCGCTCGCGCCCGCCTCGTCGTCCCTCGCGTCCAGGCTGGCGCCGTCGCCGTTCTCCGCCCCGCAAGACGCGCCCAGACCCGCGGACGCGCCAGCGGCCGCCGGGCTCGCCGCGGCCGCGCCCGAAGCCGCGCCGGCGGACCAGCC
>JANRKA010000155.1:0-6165 GCA_033875325.1 Elusimicrobiota bacterium
GCCGCCGCGCTCGTCGCCCTGCGCGAGGAGAGCGCCGCCCTCGCCGCGGACGGCGCGGCCCCGCCGGACCCGGATCCCTCGCGCAACCTCTTCGCCAAGCCCTGGGGCCGCGACCTCGCCGCTCGCGCCCACGCGGAGCTCCTGGAGGACCCCGCGCCCGTCGTGCGTCCCTTCTTCGACGAGCGCCTCGCCGGCCCGAAACCCTCGGCCGACGCCGCGGCCCACCTCTTCGCGGAGGCCGCGGAGCGCGGCGTCGCGGGGCTCGACGCCCGCGTCTCCTCCGACGCGGCGCGCGGCGCGCCTTCCGAGGAGCTGAAGGCCCAGCTGCGGCGCTACCTCGTCGAGGAGCGCCGCCGCTGGAACGCGCAAGTCGCGCGCCAGGAGCTCGGCCGCCTGCGCAAGGCGCACGGCCGGGAGCTCAACGAGCTCGTCGTGGTGTCCGCCCCCCTCGCCGATGGGCCCGCGCTGCTCGAGAAGGCCGCCGGCGCGGCGGCCGCCGCGTCGTCCCTGGGCCCGCCTCGCCTGCGCTCCGCCGGCCTGCACCTCACCGAGCCGCAGCGGCTGGGACAACACGAGCTGGGCGACGAGGTCGTCTTCAGCGGCGCGTACTGGGTGGACGGGCTCGCCGAGGGCCGCAGCGCCGAGTTCGAGGAGACCACCTTCATCGAGACCGCCGACGGCTACTCCGCCGTGGAGACCCGGCGCGTGCGCCGCGCCAACGGCGGCCCTTACGCCTACTCGCGCAAGCTGCGCCTCGACGCGCCCGGCTCCTTCACCGCGCGCTCCGCCGTGACCGCGGAGGCGGGCGGCGTCGTCTCGGAGCGCGTGGAGGTCGCGGTCGCGCCCGACTACGAGCTCGCCCTGCTCAAGGAGGCGGAGGCCGCGGGACGGCGCCTGGCCTGCGAGCCCAAGGACGCCGAAGCCGCCTACGCCGCTCTCGAGGCGCTCGTGGCCGAACCCGCCAAGGCCAAGCCCCAGTACAAGGCGCTCGCCGCGCGCGCCAAGAAGGCGCGCGAGGAATCCGCCAAGGACGCCGCGCGCCTCGCCCAGCTCGAGGACCTGTTGGCCAAGGCGCGACTGGCCTCCTCCCCGGAGCAGTGCCGCTATTCCGTCGCCGACGCCGACGCCGGGCTCAAGCTCATCGAGAGCCTGCCCGCGGGGTGCGACCAGTCTCGCCCGGAGTTGACCAAGCTGCGGCACATGACCTCGCGGCGCGGCGCCGACCACGCCTGGTTCCTCAAGGCGTCGGCCGAGGCCCGCGCCAAGCGCAAGTCCTGCGACCTCGCGGGCGCCGCGCGGCGCTGGACCGAGGCGCTCGCCGTGCTCGAGGCCGACCCCGCGGCGCGCTGCGGCAAGGCCGCCGACGAGGCGGACGCGGCCGCGCGAGAGCTCGCCGACACGCGCCGCGAGCTCGCTTGGGACGCCGAGTTCCAGAAGAACCTCGCCGCGGCCGAGGTCCTGACCGGACCGGCGGGCCGCCTCGACCGCGCGCGACCCGTGCTCGCGCGGCTGCCCGCGCTGCCGTCGGCCAAGTGCCTCGCGAAGACGGCGCACCGCGCCCACGAGCTGGCCGCGAAGGCCGGCGCCGACCTCGCGCCCGCCCCCATCGAGGACCTCGCCCGCCGCCTGCCCGCCGACGCCACCTTGGCCGCGGCGACGGCCGAGGTGCGCCGCGAGCGCGCGCGCGCCGCCGCCGCCGCCGAAAACGCCGCCCGCGCCGCGGCCGAGGCTCAGTCGCCCGCGTCTCCCGCCCCGGCGCCGAGCGCGGCCCCCGCCGCCCCCGCCGCGGCCGTCGAGGACGCGCCGCCGGCCAAGAAGAAGCCGGCCGCCAGGCCCGCCCGCAAGCCCGCGCCCAAGAAACGCGCCGCGACGAAGGGGGCGACCCCGTCATGAGCCGCCGCCTCGCGCTCCTGCTCGGACTCGCTCTCGCCGCGCCCGCGGTCGGCGCCCCGCGTTCGAAGCGTCCCGCGCGCCCGCCCCGGCGCGCCGCGCCCGCGGCGCCCCGTCCCTCCGCGCCCGTCGAGGCGCCGCCCGCCCCGAAGCCCGCCGAGCCGCCGGTGGACGCGCTGCTCTTCGGCTTCGGCGCCGAGCTCGAGGAGTCCGCCGGCGGCCTGACGGTCCTCGCGACGCGCCCCGGCTCGCGCGCCGAGGAGCTCGGCTTGAGGCCCGGCGACAGGCTGCACTCCCTCGACCGCCGTCCGGCGCCCGACCGCGCGGTCGCGGCCGCGGCGCTGCGCGCCTGGACCCCCGGCTCGCGGCTCTCCGCCGTCGTGAGGCGCGGCTACGAGACGCGCGTGTTGGAGAGCCCGTCGGCCCCGCGTCCCGCGCCCTTCGAGCGCGGCGCCGCCGACCTCAGCGCGCGAGAGCGCGCCCTCGCCGCGGAGCGCCAGGTCCAGGACGACGCCGCGGCCGCCGCCGCGGTGCGCTCCTCGCCTTTGCCCGTGTTCACGGCCCGCGCCGACCAGGCCGTGTGGGTCCGCTTCCCCAAAGGCCTGCCCGCGGCCGCGAAGACGGGCGACCTGGTCGAGGCCGAGGTCGCGACCGGCCTGACCACCGACGCCTCGCTCGACTTCCTGTCCATCCCGCCGAAGAGCCGGCTGTGGGCCCGCGTGGTCGAGGCCGGCGCCGACGCCGAGACCCGCAGCGTGCGCCTCGCCTTCTACAAGCTCGCGGTCGCCGGCGGGGCCGTCTACCCCCTGTCGGGCGCGGCCACCGGCGTCTCCGGCGACCAGGCCGCCGCGCGCGTGAGCGCGGGCGGCACCCTCGTCGTCGCCGCGCCCCTGCCCGACCCCTCGGGCAGCCGTCCCTGGCCCGACCTGCTCGACGCCGACGCGCGCCTGCGCGTGCGCCTGCTCGAGCCCGTCGCCCTCGTCGAGCCCCCCTCCTATTGGCGCGCCGGACCCGGCTTGTGGCTCAAGACCTCGGAGCGCGACGGCAAGCGTCTCTTCGAGGTCTCCCACGTCACCCCCGGACGCGCCGCCGCGGCCGCGGGCATCAAACCCGGCGACCTCGTGGACGCCGTGGACGGCCGCGGCTCCGCCCGGCTGGAGTTCGCCGACGCGCTCGACCGCCTCTACGGCGCGCCCGGCACCAAGGTCTCCGTGTCCGTGCTGCGCGACGGCCGGAGCAAGCGCCACGACCTGCTCCGCGGGACCGCCTTCGACGCCGCCGGCTCGTCGGCGCTCCCGCTGCCCGTCCGTTATTAGCCGATGACGGGCCCGGCCGCGGAAGCGCGCGCGGCCGTGACGGTCATCTACCTCGCCTGGCTGGCCATCCACCTGCTCGTGTTGGCCGCGTCGCTGCGCCGCCGCCGCGCGCTCATGCCGCCCCTGGCCCTGCCCATCGACCTGGCCTGGGACCTCTTCCGCGCGTCGTCGGGTCTGACCCCGTTCCCCGGACTCGCGCCATTCGACGCGGCCTGGCCGTTCTTCGCGCTGACGAACGCCTGGCTCGTCTCGCGTCACGCCCGCGAGGAGTTCCTGCTGGGCGCGCCGCGGCGCTGGTTCTGGCCGGCGCTGCTCGCCTCCACCGCCGCCTGGCTCGGCGCGATGGCCTTCTTCTGCCTCGGGGACCCGCGCGGCCCCGCGCGGCTTTACGCCGTGTTCGGGCCGCTCGTCAACCTCGCATGGTCCTTGGGCTTCCTTCACCGGATGCGCGGCCCGGCGCCGGCCGGAAGGCTCGACCTGGCGCTCTGGTGGCTGCGCGTGTTCGGCTCGAGCGCGCCGTCCCTCTGGATCGGCGTCCGCCTGGGCCTGCCGTTCCCGCTCGCGGCGGCGCTGATCGTGCTGCTCGTGGACGCCGCCTGGCTGCGCGCCTACCTCACGCGGCGCCGCGCTGACGCCGCAGCGGCCAGCTGAGCCGCCCCCATAAGGAGGCCGGGACGCCGTCGTCGGGCAGGCCGTAGACCTGCGGGGACCTGCCGGGCTCGCGATAGGTGCCGAAGAGGCGGTCGAAGACGCAGAGGAACACGCCGAAGTTCGTCTGATGTCCCCCGGCTTGCGGCGTGTGATGCAGCCGATGGAGCGCGGGACTCACCAAGACGCGCCCGAACGGGCCGTAGTCCCAGTCCAGGTCGGCGTGCGAGAGGACGCCGACGCACACCCGCGCGGCGACCACCCAGACGGTCGGTTCGATGCCGAGCAGGAGCGACGGCACGACCGTCTCGCCGACGAAGTGGACGAGCATGCTCACGGGGTGGTTCACGTTGGTCACCAGCCAATCGAAGCGCGGGCTGGCGTGGTGGATGGCGTGGAAGCGCCACAGCGGCCCGTGCTCGACGAGCCGGTGCGTCCAGTAGCTCGTGAACTCGCCGACGACCAGCAGGGCGACGCTCTGCGCCCAGACGGGGGAGGCGACCAACGCGTCGCGAGCGGGGCCGAGCGCGAACCACGCGTCCAACGGCCAATACGCGCGCGCGGCCGACGCCGCGTCGGCGAACAGCAGGATGCAGGCGGCGTTGAGCGCCCACAACGCCGCGTCGCCGGAGCGGCCGCGGCCCGGCCAATGGCCCTCCAGCGCCCGGAAGAACAGGGCGAGCGCGCCGAACGCCGCGGCCAAGACGAACGCCGTCCTCATCGACCCAGTATATCATGACGCCGCGCCCGCCCCCGCCGGCGTCCCGACGGGCGGCAAGACTGCTAGACTACGGTCGCCATGGCTTGGTCGCAGGCCCGCGTCGCCGAGTATTACGACCGCAACCAACGCTACTACGAGAGCGGCTGGTCCCCCGAGCACCTCCATTACGGCTTCTGGGACGGCGGCACCCGCACTTTGGCCGAGGCCATCGAGAACCAGAACCTCTCCATCGAGCGCCTGCTCCAGGCCGGCCCCGAAGACGCCGTGCTCGACGCCGGGTGCGGCGTGGGCGGCATGAGCCTGCGCCTGGCCGCTCGCGCGGGCGCGTCCGTGACCGGGCTGACGCTGTCCGCGGTCCAGCTCCACACGGCGCGCCGTCGCGCGGCCGCGGCCGGCCTGTCGGACCGGGCCCGCTTCCTCCTGCGGGACTACGCCGCCACCGGGCTGCCCGACGGCTCCTTCACGCGCGTGTTGGGCCTGGAGAGTGTGTGTTACGCGCCGGACAAGGCGGCCTTCCTGCGCGAGGCCTTCCGCCTGCTGCGCCCCGGAGGCCGCATCGTGGTCAGCGACGCTTTCCTGCGCTCCGGGACCATGACGCCGGCGCAGCGCGGCGACTACGACGGCTACCTCGAAGGCTGGGCCTTGCCGCACCTCTGCGGCTTGGAGCAGTTCGCGCGCGCCCTGGCCGAGGCCGGCTTCACCGAGGTCGCCTTCGAGGACCACACCGCGCGCATCCAGCCCTCCGCCCGCCTCATCCGCGGCCGCAAACGCCTCGGCCGGCCGCTCGTGAGCCTGCTGGGCGCCGCCGGGCTGCTGCACCCGTCCGTCGAGCGCAACTACCGCGGCTGCATCCATCAGGAGGCCGTGATGGCGCGCCTCGTCCACTATGGCAACTTCAGCGCCCGCCGCCCCGGTTGACGCGTCGCCGGCTCGCCGGCGCGCCCCGGCGGCGCTGCGCCACCTAGACTGCCTGCGTTGGGGCGCCGTCACCGCAGCCGGCGTGCTGGCCGCGCGGACGCCGCTCGACCGGGTCGAGGCCGTCGCGGCTCTGGGCGCCTCGGCCTGCGTGGTGCACCTCTCCTTCGCCTACAACGACCTGTGCGACGCGGCCGCCGACGCGGCCAACCCGCGCCGCGCCCCGCTGACCGCCGCCGCGCGCGACGCGCTGCGTTCGTCGGCGACGCTCGCCGCGCTGCTGCTTCCCGCGTTCAGCGCGGCGCTCCCCCTCGGCGCCGCCGCGGCCTTCTGGGCCGTCGCCGCGCTGGGACTGGCCTACTCGCACCCGCGGTTGAGCCTGAAGGCGAGGCCCGGCTGGTCGCAGGCCTGCCACGCCGCCTGCGCCGTCCTCCTGTTCGAGGGCGGCCGCCGGGCGCTCGCCGGGCCCTCGGAAGCGACCGCGACGCTGAGCGCCGCCTATTTCGCGTCGTTCGCCGTCGCGACGAGCCTCGCCGGGGAGGTCCAGGACCTCGACAGCGACGCCGCGGCCGGCCTGCGCACCACCGCCGCGCACGCGGGCCGCGCTCGCGCGCACGCGGCGACCGGCCTGCTGCACGCGGGCGCCCTGGCGCTGCTGCCGGCGCTCGAGCCGGG
>JANRKA010000156.1:0-2137 GCA_033875325.1 Elusimicrobiota bacterium
CCCCCCTGTTCGAAGACCGTGGTGCCCTTCGGGTATCGCAGTGACCTTGCCTGCGCGAGAACGATGTCGATCTCCTTGCCCGTCAGCGCCGCGAAGGCGGGGACCGCGTCGAGGATGGACCGATCAAGCGCGCTCATAGCTTTATTCCTCTTCGTCGGCGCCGGCCTCCGGCTCGGTACCACCAGCGTTGGCCATCTCGCCGCTCCGCGAGGTCTGGAAGTGCCGATGCCTGGCTGATGTCCTGTGGCTTCGGTTATTCAGGGCGCATAGCCGGGCGCGATGCGACTGAAGCCCGTTGCGTCCGCCGTGCTAACGCAACCGGGCCCGAGCCGCCATCTGCAAGCTCTCCGCCGTAGAGTTTGCGCTTGGACAAACTGTCACTTTGCGGGCGGCGCTATGGAGAGTTCCGCGCTCCCGAGGCCGCCAGAGGGAACGCCCGTGATTGGGTTTGAGGTCGCCGCTTCGGCCGCGGTGCAGCCTGAAGCTCCACTGCACTCGTGTCGCCTACAGACCGGCTGTTGCGGGACGCTCGGCGCCAGACTTGTTGAGGATTGCCCCATGGCTCCCATTTCCCGGCTACGCGACGAAGGCGGCCACCCGCTCTGGTCTTATGGCTTTCGTCCCTTCTTCCTGTTTGGCTCACTGTTTTCCACCGCCGCCATGCTCGCCTGGCTGCCCTTCTATTACGGGCAGATCACGATCCCGACGGCGATGACGCCCCGGGATTGGCACGCCCACGAAATGATCTTCGGCTTTCTGCCGGCTGTGGTGGCAGGCTTCCTGCTGACCGCCATCCCCAACTGGACGGGACGGCTTCCGCTCCAGGGCCGGCCCCTCATTGTCCTCGTCGTGGTATGGGTAGCCGGACGCCTGGCGGTAGCCACCTCGGCAGCGACGTCCCCGACCTTCGCGGCCATCGTGGATCTCTCCTTCCTCGCCCTCCTTGCGGCCGCCGCAACGCGCGAAATCGTCGCCGGCAGAAACTGGCGCAATCTCAAAGTCATTCTCGTCGTCGCACTGATGCTGGCGGGCAACGTCGTCTTCCATGTCGAGGCGGCTCGCGAGGGCTTCGCCGATGTAGGCCTCCGTCTGGGCATCGCCGCCACGATCTTCCTGATCACGCTGGTTGGTGGGCGCGTCGTCCCGAGCTTCACGCGCAACTGGCTAGCGAGGGAAAATCCAGGACGCCTGCCCTCGCCTTTCGGCAAACTGGATATGGCCGCCCTGGTCGCCAGCGGGCTTGCCTTGCTGCTCTGGACGGCCGCCCCGGAGGGTGCCACGACGGGCGTGCTGCTGATCTTTGCTGGAGGGCTCCAGACCATCAGGCTGATGCGATGGGCGGGGCACCGGACTTGGCGCGACCGCCTCGTCTTGGTCTTACACCTCGCCTACGCCTTCATCCCGCTCGGCTTCTTCCTCGCCGCGACCGCCGCCTTCGGCCAGCTGTCAGTATCCGCAGGCAACCATGCCTGGACCGTCGGCGCGTCGGGCCTGATGGTGCTCGCCATCATGTCGCGCGCCAGCCTTGGGCACACGGGCCGCGCGCTGGTCGCTTCGCGATGGGTCGAAGCCGTCTACCTCCTCCTCATCGGCGCTGCGGTCCTGCGCATCTGTGCCGCCGTCGCTCCCGGAGCCGGCGGCGTCCTCGTTCTCCTGGCCTGGATGGCCTGGACGGGAGCTTTCGGACTCTTCGCTGCAGCCTATTGGCAGGTGTTCACGGGGCCGCGACTTCGTGCTTGACGGCCACGAGATCGGGGCAGTGCAGGTTTCATCTCCGGGGACAGCCAACAGGTCCATCAACGCGGCAAACGCCTCCAAACCGGAGGCTGGCCGCAGCAGGAGGTCCGTGGCGGCTTAAGCTCGCTCTGATCGTGACGCCGCTTGCGCCACAACCTCGACGATGCGGCCATCGCGCAGATGGACCATGCGGTCGAGGCGCGAGAAGATTTTCTCGTCATGCGTCACGACGATGACCGCAGCGTCTCGCTCGATCGCGACCTGCTTCATCAGATCGATGACGATGGCGGCTCGTTCCGAGTCGAGCGCCGCGGTCGGCTCGTCTGCGAGGATGATCCGGGGCTCATTGGCGAGCGCGCGTGCGATCGCGACGCGCTGGGCTTCGCCGCCCGACAGCTTG
>JANRKA010000157.1:0-10920 GCA_033875325.1 Elusimicrobiota bacterium
CGGGGCCGCCGAAACCGCCGGAGCCGCGCCCGTGGCCGCGGCGAGGGCCGCCCTGCCGCGCCGCCTGGCCGCCGTGGTGTCCTCCGTGCTCGGGTCCTGGACGCGCGGCAAAACCGGCGCCGAGGCCCCGCTCGCCGCGGAGATGGGGGCCCTCCTCGAGGGGCCGCTGGCGACCTTCCGGCCCGGCCGCGTGCCGCGCGCCGAACGCGCCGCGCAGTTCACCGCCTACCTCGACGCCTACGAGGGGCTGCGCGCGAAGGCCGCCGAGACGGGCAAGGAGGGCGAGGCGGCCCGCCTGGCCGCCGCGCTCATCGCGCGCCCGAACGCCGTCTCCCGCCGGGACCTGCGCGCGGCCGTCGGAGCGCCCGCCGCCCGCCGGCTCAAACGCGCCGCGGCAGAGGCCACGCGCGTCATCGCCCGCGTGTGGCGCCACCCCACGGCCGACCCGCTCGAGGTCCGCATCGACGCCGCGCCCGCTCCCGGCGCGCCCGAGACGCTGCCGCAGGCCATGGCCGCGCTGCTCGACGGGCCGCTCGCCGGCGTGCGCACGCGCCGCGAGCTGGGCGGCCTGGACCGCGCCGGGCGCACCGCGGCCTTCGTCTCGCACTTGAAGGCCTTCGACGCGCTCGCGGCCGAGGCGCGCGGGACCGGCGAGCGGGCGCGCGCCGCGCTCGTCGCCGCGCACCTGCTCGCCCGCCCCAGGACCATGCCCTACGAGGAGCTGCGCTACGCGCTCGGCGCCGAGACGGCCCACCGCCTGCTCGCGCTGGAGGCCGGCGCGCGCGCCCTCGGCCGCCGCGTGGGCCAGCTCCCGCTGGAGCGCCTGCACGCCGCCGTGCCCCGCGCCCTCGAGACGGCCGAGCGCCGCGTCCTGCTCGGCGTGCCCGCCAAAGGCGCGCCTTTCCGCCTGAGCTGGCGCCTCGTCGGCGTCATCCTGCTGCTCGCGCCCGGCAAGACCGCGCTCGTCGCCTGGATCGCCTCGCAGTTCATCCCGGGCTTCGACGCCGCGGCCTGGCTGGCCCCCCTGCTGGGCCTGCCCACCTTGGTCGTCGCCGGCGCGCCCGTGTGGCTGTGGGGCGCCTTCGCCGCGGGCGTGGCCGCGTTGTTCACCCTCGACCTCAAGGTGTTCGGCAAGGCGGCCCTGACCACCCGCGCGGCCCTGTGGCAGAGCGCGCTCTGGTTCGGCGCGGCCCTGGCCTTCGGCGCGGGCGTGTGGCTCCTGGGCGGGGCGGACCTCGGCACGGAGTTCCTGGCCGCGTACCTCCTCGAGAAGTCCCTGAGCGTGGACAACCTCGCCGTGTTCATCGCCCTGTTCGGCGCCGCGCAGTTCGCCGTGCCCGCCTCCGCCCAGTCCAAGCTGCTGAGCTGGGGCATCATGGGGGCCATCGCCCTGCGCCTGGCCATGATCGCCGGCGGGACCACCTTGATGGGCTCCTTCGCCTGGATGCCCGCCGTGTTCGCCGGCGTGCTGCTGCTCGCGGCCTACAAGATGTTCAACTCCGGCGAGGAGAAGGAGACCGACCGCACCAACGGCCCGCTGCTGAGCCTGCTCAAACGCGTCTTCCCCATCACCGACGAGTACCGCGGCGACGCCTTCCGCGTCGTCGAGGAGAAACGCGAGGGCAAACGCTACCCGGTGCTCCGCTCGAAGGCGCTCTACACGCGCCTGGCGCTGGCCCTCGTCGCGGTCATGTTCACCGACCTCGTCTTCGCGGTGGACTCCATCCCCGCGGTGCTCGCCATCACGCCCGACCCGTTCATCGTGGTCACCTCCAACATCGCGGCGCTGATGGGCCTGCGCGCGTTGTTCTTCCTCATCAAGGGCATGATGGAGCGTTTCCACCTGCTCAACAAAGGCCTGGCCCTCATCCTCTCCTTCGTGGCCCTCAAGATGACGCTGGCGCTGGTCGCCCACATCCACCTGCCCATCGCGCTCTCGCTGGCCGTCATCGTGAGCATCCTGGCCGCGACCATCGGGCTCTCGCTGGCCTTCCCCAAGAAGGAAGCGGGCGCGCCCGCGCCCGGTCATACGGACGAAACACCCATCCGCTAGAATAGGCGGGATGTCCGACCTGTTCAAACGGGCCCACGCGCGTTTCGCCTGCGACCTGCCGGTCATCGTCTTCACCGGCCCGACGGGCGGCCTCAAGCTGGGCCCCGCGCGCCTGCTCGACCTGAGCCTCTCGGGCGGCTACCTCTGCTTGGCCGGCGAGCTCAAGCTCGGCGGCGCCTACCGCCTGCGCCTGGAGTGGGGCGGCGAGTTCCTCGACCTGCCGGGCCGCGTCGTGCGCGAGGGCCCGCGCTCGCCCAAGGACCCCAAGGCCCGCCACTTCGGGCTGGTGTTCACCCTCTCGCGCGACCAGGAGAAGGCGCTCCTGCGCGTCATCGACCAGGTGCGCCGCGCGCCGGAGAAACCGGGCGAGGACCACTTCCTGCGCAACTACTGGGGCTAGCCCCTTCTTCACGCCCGTCGGGGAAATCGGCTATCATCGGGCCATGCCCCTTCCCCCCCTCCCCGTCGCGCAGAGCAAGTCCCCGGTGTGCGTGTTGCCCGGGATGGCCAACCGACA
Source organism: Elusimicrobiota bacterium (assembly GCA_033875325.1). Classification (GTDB taxonomy): domain Bacteria; phylum Elusimicrobiota; class Elusimicrobia; order UBA1565; family UBA9628; genus GWA2-66-18. Next base: position 2,571 of record JANRKA010000157.1, read on the forward strand.
CGGCCTGGTCGCCGGCGCCACCGGCACCGGCAAAACCGTCACCCTCCAGTCCCTGGCGGAGTCCTTCTCGCGCATCGGCGTGCCCGTGTTCCTGGCCGACGTCAAGGGCGACCTCTCCGGCGTCGGCGCGGCCGGCGGCGGCAACGCCAAGGTGGACGCCCGCGTCAAGGAGCTCAAGCTCGAGGGCTGGGCGCCCGAGGCCGCGCCCGCCGTGTACTGGGACGTCTTCGGCGAGAAGGGCCACCCCGTGCGCGCCACCGTCTCCGAGATGGGCCCGCTGCTGCTGGGCCGCCTGCTCAACCTCAACGACACCCAGGCCGGGGTGTTGTCCATCGTCTTCAAGATCGCCGACGAGCAGGGCCTGCTGCTGCTCGACCTCAAGGACCTGCGCGCGGCGCTGGGCTTCGTCGCCGACAACGCGGCGCGCTACAAGACCTCGCACGGCAACGTCTCGGCCGCCAGCGTCGGCGCCATCCAGCGCGGCCTGCTGACGCTCTCCGAGCAGGGCGGCGAGAAGCTCTTCGGCGAGCCCGCGCTCGACCTCGACGACCTCCTGCAGACCGACGCCAAGGGCCGCGGCGTCGTTAATGTCCTGGCCGCCGACAAGCTCATGGCCGCGCCCAAGCTCTACGCCACCACTTTGCTGTGGCTGCTCACCGAGCTCTACGAGCGCCTGCCCGAGGTCGGCGACCTCGAGAAGCCCAAACTCGTCTTCTTCTTCGACGAGGCCCACCTGCTCTTCTCCGACGCGCCCGGCGCGCTGGTCGAGAAGATCGAGCAGGTCGTGCGGCTGGTCCGCTCCAAGGGCGTGAGCGTCTGGTTCGTCACCCAGAACCCGCTCGACGTGCCGGAGAAGGTCCTCGGCCAGCTCGGCCACCGCGTCCAGCACGCCCTGCGCGCCTTCACGCCGCAGGACCAGAAGGCCGTGCGCGCCGCCGCGCAGACCTTCCGCGCCAACCCCGGGCTGAGCGTGGAGACGGCCATCACCGAGCTCGGCGTGGGCGAGGCGCTGGTCTCGGTGCTCGACGAGCAGGGCCGCCCGACGCCCGTGGAGCGCGCCCTCGTGCTGCCGCCGCGCTCGCGCCTGGGGCCGCTGACCGACGCGGAGCGCGCCGCGCTCGTCGCGGCCTCCCCGCTGGCCGGCCACTACGAGAAGGCCGTGGACCGCGAGTCGGCCCACGAGATGCTCCTCAAACGCGCCGAAGCCGAGCAGGCGTCGGTCCCGGCGCCCGCCGCCCCGGCGCCCAGACCCGCCGCCCCGGCCCCGCGTTCGGCCACGCGCGGCGGCGAGGACCTGGTGCGCGCCGTGGCCACCAGCGCGGCCCGCGCGGCGGCCAGCCAGATCGGCCGCTCCCTCGTGCGGGGGCTGATGGGCTCCCTGCTGGGCGGCCGCGGCGGCTCGCGCCGCTCGTCCTGGTAGCGGCCTAACGCGCGGCGTCCAGGCGCCGGAGGCGCGCGACGCGCGCCTCGAGGGGCGGATGCGCGCTCCACAACCTCGCGACCGCGTCCCACGCCGCGGACGCCCGGCGCGCGACGGCCTCCAGGCGCGTCTTGGGCGGCACGGCCGCGGCCTCGTCGTCGCGGCGCTTCATCTCGCGGAACGCCGCGATGAGCGGCGCGGCGGTGCCCGCGCGCGAGACCGCGTATTGGTCGGCGTGGTGCTCCGCGCGTTTCTTGCTCTCGCCGAACAACGCGAGCGCGCCGACGAAAGCCGGCGCGGCCAGCGCGGCCAGCCAGTCCGCGTTCATGCCCGCCATCAGGGCGACGGACGCGGGCACGGCGAGGGTGAAAAGCCCCGCCGCGGTCCAGACCGAGTCGTTGTGGCGGATGTGGGCGATCTCGTGGCGCAGGATGGCGTCCTGCTGGTCGCGCGGCAGGTCGAGCACCCCGCCGTAGACGCGCACCAGGTCGGGCGCGGCCTGGGCGTTGAGCTGGTCCAGGTCCACCGTCTCCACGGTTTTCGGCGCGGGCAGGCCGGCCTCGGCCGCCAGGGCGTCCACGCGCGCGCGCAGGTCCGCCTTCTCGGCCTCCGTGACGACGCGCGCCTTCGGAGCCTCGCCGCCCCCCCAGCCCCAGCCCCCCGGCGACTCCTGGGCCGCGACCGCGAAAAACGCCGTCATCACGCCGCTGCTGAGGCCGAGCACGACGCCCAGGATGAGCGGCGCCACGCGGTCGAAGGGCAGGTGGCCGAGCGCGGCCGCCAAGGTCAGCGCCGTCCAGCCCGCGAGCTGGCCGGCACGGGCCAGGCCCACGCGCGGCAGCGGGATGCCCCGGCGCGCGGCGGCCGCGCCGGGGGCCGACGGCGACAGCCCGGACGGGACCGGCGCGTCGGCCGGCGCGGCGGAGACGGCGTCGCCGCCCCCTTTCGACGGCTCGGCGGCGTCCCAGCGGCGCGAGCCCTCCTCGCGCTCCTCGGCCGCGGAGGCGCCGGGCCGGGCGGCGGGTTCGGCCGCGGCCGTGAGCTGGGGCAGGGCCGCCGGTCCGGGCGCGTCCTGCGGCGCGGAAAAGACGGGCGTCGCCGGCAAGACGCTGCCCGGCGCGACGGGCCCGGCCAGGAGCGTCCCGGTCAAGCCGGCGGCCGGGACGGCCGGGCGCCATGCCCCCGCGGGCGCGACGCCGGCGGGCATGACGCGCGGCGCGGAGCGCGCGACCGTCACGGCCCAGGCGGGGTCTCCCAGGGCCAGGACCAAGGCCAAAGCGGCGGCGAGGGCGCGGGCGCTCATGAGACCAGGATACGGCGCGCGCCCCCCGGCCGGGAGGGTCCTTCGACCCCCTGGACAAAGGCCTTTTGCCATGTTACTATTGAGACGGGATTTCAATAAGCATGGGCCCGCGCAAGAACCACGCCAAGATCGTCTGCGAATGCCTCGGCATCACCGAAGGCGAGGTCGTCGCGGCCATCCGCGCCGAAGGCCTGACCACGGTGAAACAGGTCACCGCCTGCACCGACGCCGGGGGCGGCTGCACCTCCTGCCACCCGGCCATCCGGGCCCTGCTCGAGCGCCGGGCGAAGGAAGTCGCGGCGCAGGGCGCCGCGCCGGCGGCCTACTTGCCGGCGTCTTCTCCCATCTTCTCGGCCAAGTAGTTCTGCAGGCCGACGGACTTGATGAGCGAGAGCTGCGTCTCCAGCCAGTCCACGTGCTCCTCGCTCGACACGAGGATGCTCTCGAAGAGCTCGCGCGTGCCGTTGTCCTTGGCCTTCACCGCCAGCTCGATGCCCTCGTTGTAGCCCTTCACGCCGGCGGTCTCCAGCTTCAGGTCGTTGGAGAGCTGCTCCTCCACGTCGGTCCCCACGCGGATGACGTCGTAACGCGCGATGTTGGGCGTGCCCTCGAGGAACAGGATGCGCTCGATGAGCTTGTCGGCGTGTTTCATCTCGCCCATGGACTCTTCCCACATCTTCTTGGCGAGGGTCAGGTAGCCCCAGTTCTTGAGCATCTTGGCCTGGATGAAATACTGGTTGATGGCCGTGAGCTCGAGGGTGAGGGACTTGTTGAGGGCTTCGATGACCTTGGCGTCGCCTTTCATGGGGGGCTCCTGATCTGACGGTGGCGTCTGTCCTGAAACTAACAAATTTCGGGCCGCCTCAGGCGGCGACGTCGAGCGAAGACACGCGGAAGGACGGGCAGGCGTAGGCGCCGTGGAACTCGAGGTCGGACCCGACCGCGTCCACGCGCGCGAGCAGGTCCATGAGGTTGCCCGACAACATGGCGCCCTTGAAGGGGGCGCCGGCCGCGCCTTTGGCGAAACGCAGGCCGGACACGCCGACCGAGAACTCGCCGGACACGGGGTCCACCATGTGCATGCCCAACACGTCGTGGACGAGCAGGCCTTCCTTGGCGCCCGCGAGCAAGGCCGCCGGAGCGGCCGCGCCGGGGACCAGGACGAAGTTGGACGGGCCCGCCGACGGCGTGTCCTCGTAGGAGCCGCGGTAGGCGCAGCCGTTGGGCGCCGCGCCCGCCCGCGCCGCGGTCGTCGCGTCGTGGAACAACGCGCGCAGGACCCCGCCTTCGACCATGGCCTTGTCGGAGGTCGGCATGCCCTCGTCGTCGAAGGCGCAGGACGCCGGCCCGCCGCGCAGGCGCGGCTCGTCGCGCAAGGTCACCGCCGCCGACGCGACCGCCCCGCCCAGGCGCCCGGCGAGCAGCGAGCGTCCGGCCTGGACCTCCTCGGCCGAGAGCAGCCCCGACACGAGCTCCAGGAACTCCGCGCCCACGCGCGGCGAGAACACGACGGGTCGTTTGCCGCCCGGGGCGCGGCCCGCGCCGAGCAGGCTCGCGGCGCGGCGCCCGGCCTCGCGGCCCACGGCGACGGGGTCGAGCTCCGCGGCGCGGCGCCGCGAGGCGAAGGCGTCGCCCACGTGGGTCTCGGCGCCCGCCTCGGCCGAGGCCGAGACCGACAGCGACGCCGAGGCCCCGCGCTCGCGGGCGGCGAGCCCGCGGCTGTTGAGCACCACCACCTCGCCGCGGCTCTCGCCGTAGTCGGCGCGCAGCAGCCGCGCGACCCGTTTCTCCTCGCGGCAGGCGGCCTCGGCGCGCGCCAGCAGCGCCTCGACCTCGTCCCAGGACCGGGTGAAAAGGCTCTCGTCCCACAGGCTCGCTTCCAACGCCGGGTCCGCGACGCCCGCGGACGGGCCCGGGAAGGCCAGGCCCGGGCGCGGCTCGGCCAGGGACGACTGGCGCAGCGCCCGCGCGAAAAGCGCGTCGAGACCCTCCGGCGAGGCGCCGCCCGCGGCGGCGAAGCCCAGGCGGCCGCCCTGCAGCACGCGCACGGCCGCGCCCACGGTCTCCCCCGCCTCCACCGCGTCGAGTCGCCCGTCGCGGCGCGCGAGGGTCCGCTCCTCGGAGCGCGACAGATAGACCTCGGCCTCCAGGCCCCCGGAGGACGCGCGGAAACGCTCGAGGGCCTCGCGGCCCAAGGTCTCCAGGCCGTTCATCGGCGCGTGAGGGCCGCGAGCGCCATGTACAGGAACAGGAAACCCACGAGCAGGAAGAAGGCGCCCCACTTCTTGCGCTCGAGCGCGATGTAGGCGTCGTTGAAGACGGTCTCGCGCAGCACGGCGTTGATGCGCTCGATGATGTCGGGCCGGTAGAGGTACCCCAGGCCCAACGCCGTCGCGGCCACGCCCAGGAACAGCTTCACCCAGGGCAACATGTCAGGCGGGATTGTACTTGTTCATGGCTTCGACGACGCCCTTCTCCCGGGCGAGGTCCACGGCCTCGACGGCGCGCTCCAGCGCGCCCGCGAGCGCTTCCTCCTCGGAGCCGGAGAAGCGCCCGAGCACGAAGTCCGCCGAATCCATCCGCTCGGGCTGCGGGCCGATGCCCACGCGCAGGCGCGAGACCTCGTCGGTGCCCAGGTGCTGGATGATGGACAACATGCCCTTCTGCCCGCCGGCCGAGCCCTTCAGGCGCAGCCGGATCTTGCCCAACGGCAGCGCCAGCTCGTCGTAGACCACGAGGATCTCGGGCACGGCGATATTGTGATAGGCGGCGAACTGCTTGACGAACTCGCCGGACAGGTTCATGTAGGTCATCGGCTTGGCGACCCACAGGTCGCCGCGTTTGACGGCCATGCCCAGGCCCTTGAAGTTCTTGCCCTGCGAAAAAGAGTCCGCCCCGCCGACCAGACGGTCGGCGAGGCGGAACCCCACGTTGTGGCGCGTCTTCTCGTACTCCGGGCCCGGGTTCCCCAGGCCCACGACGAGCTTGAGCGCCACGGCCGGAAAGACTTACTTGCCTTCCTTCTTGGCCGGCTCCTTCTTGGCGCCGCCGGCCGGAGCGGCCGCCGCGGCGGTCTCCTTGACCAGCTTGCCTTCCTCGTCCTTCTTGCCCTTGGTGCTCGACGACTCGGGCTCGGCCGCCGCGGCCGCGGCGCCCTCGGCGCCGGGCACGGCCGCCGCGGGAGCGGCGACCTCGATCTCCTTGGCCACCGCGACGCGGATGATGACGGCCTCGGGCGAGTCCACGACCTCGATGCCGGACGCCAGCTTGAGGTCCTTGACGTGGAAGGCCTGGTGCAGCTCGAGCGCGGAGACGTCCACGTCGAGGTGCTGCGGGATGGCCGTCGGGAGAGCGCGGATGCGCAGCTCGCGCAGCTCGATGTTGAGCATGCCGCCGCCGACCTTGACGCCGATGGCCTCGCCGACGACGTTGAGCGGGACCTTCGCGTCGATCTTCTGGGTCAGCGAGATGCGCTGGAAGTCGGCGTGCACGGGCCGGTCGGTGACCGGGTGGCGCTGGAGCTCCTTGACGACGACGGTCTCCGTGCCTTTGTCGTGCTTGAGATGGAGGATGGCGTTGACGCCGCCCTTCTTGCGCGCGGCCATCAGGTCCTTCTCGGACAGCGCGATGTTGACGGGGCCCTTCTCGCCCCCGTAGACCACCGCGGGGATCTTGGAGCCGGCGCGCAGCGTGCTCAGCTCCTTCTTGCTCCCCTTGGCGGCGCGGACTTCGACGTTCAGCGTGATTTCCATGACTCGGTACTCTCCAGTTTCTTTAAGCTAAATCAGACGAACAGCGCGCTGATGGACTTCCCCTGATGGTTGCGGGCGATCGCCTCGCCCATGAGGGGCGCGATCGACAGGACCGTCAGCTTCCCCCCGGCCAACGAATGGACCGGGATCGAATCGGTGAGGATCATCTCCTCGAGGGACGACTTGGCGATGAGGTCGTGCGCGGCGCCCGAGAGCACCCCGTGCACGCAGGCGGCGTAGACCTTCTTGGCGCCCTTCTCGCGGATCTTGTCGGCCACCTTGCACAGCGTGCCGCCGGTGTCCACCATGTCGTCGAGGATGATGCAGGTCTTCCCCTCGACGTCGCCGATGATGTTGTAGACCGACGCCTCGTTGGGGCGCGGGCGGCGCTTGTCGATGATGACGAGCTGGGCGTTGAGGCGCTTGGCGAAGGCCCGGGCGCGCTCGACGCCGCCCACGTCGGGGCTGACCACGACGAGGTCCTTGAGGCCCTTCTTCTTGACGTAGTCGAGGATGATGGGCGCGGCGTAGAGGTGGTCCACCGGGATGTCGAAGAAGCCCTGGATCTGCGAGGCGTGCAGGTCCATCGTGATGACGCGCTGGGCGCCGGAGGTCACGATGAGGTTGGCCACGAGCTTGGAGCTGATGGGCACGCGCGGCGCGGTCTTGCGGTCGGCGCGCGCGTAGCCGAAGTAGGGCACCACCGCGGTGATGCGCCCGGCCGAGGCGCGGCGCAGCGCGTCCACCATGATGAGCAGCTCCATCAGGTTCTCGTTGGTGGGGCGGCAGGTGGGCTGGACCACGTAGCAGTCCTGGCCGCGCACGTTCTCCTCGATCTGGACGTTGATCTCGCCGTCGGCGAAACGCCCGACGTGGGACTTGCCCAGGGAGACGCCGAGGTACTTGCAGATGTCCTCGGCGAGCGGCCGGTTGGCGTTGCCGGAGAAGACCTTGATGCCGCGCAGGGCCTTGAGGCCCTCCGTCGGCAGGGGCTGCGACGCCGTCTTTGCGCCGCCGCGGGGGCTGGCCATGCGCGTCTCCGGTTTGTCGAGGGTGGTTCGGCTCATGTCAGGTCTTGTTCACCTGGCGCGCGCGCGCGATGGCGAGCGCTTCTTCAGGCACGTCCTCGGTGACGGTCGAGCCGGCGGCCACCTTGGCGCCGCGGCCGATCTTGACGGGGGCGATGAGGTTCACGTTCGAGCCGATGAAGGCCTTCGCGCCGATGCTCGTCTTGTGCTTCTCTTTGCCGTCGTAGTTGCAGGTGATGGTGCCGGCGCCGATGTTGACGTCCTCGGCGATCTCGGCGTCGCCGATGTAGGAGAGGTGGTTGACCTTGGAGCCGAAGCCGACCTTCGACGCCTTGACCTCGGTGAAGTTGCCGATGCGCGCGCGCGGGCCGATGCAGGACTCGGGGCGGATGTGGGCGAAGGGGCCGACCGAGGTCTTCTCGAGCAGGCGGGCCTGCAGGACGTAGGAGAAACGCACCTCGCATTCGTTGCCGATGGAGGTGTCCTCGATGTGGGTGAACGGCCCGATGCGGCAGTGGTGGCCGATCTTGGTGTGGCCGCGCAGGATGGTGCCCGGGTAGATGACGGTGTCGGAGCCGATCTCGACGTCGGCGTCCACGTGCGTGGACTGCGGGTCGCGGATGGTGACGCCGGACAGCATCAGCCGCTCGAGCATGCGCTTGTTCAAGACGCGTTCGGCGATGGAGAGCTGGGCCCGGTTGTTGACGCCCTGGATCTCCTCGGAGTTGGTGGAGGCGTAGGCGTGGATGCGGCCGCCCTTGCCGCGGATGACCTCCATCACGTCGGTGAGGAAGTGCTCCTTCTTGGGGCCCTTGGCGCCGATCTCCTTCAAGCCCTGCTGCAGCGC
>JANRKA010000158.1:0-11392 GCA_033875325.1 Elusimicrobiota bacterium
AGCGTGGGCGTGTCCTTGAACAGCCCGTACTCCTGGGACGACTGCCACCAGATGCCCCCCGCCTCGAAGAGGTAGCCCCAGGGGTTGTCGGGCTCCAGCTCGATGAGGCGGCGGAAGGCCGCGCGCGAGGCGTCGTAATCCAAGGCGTAGAGCCGGTCGATGCCTTCGGTGAGCTGGGTCTCGGCCGCGGGGCTCAGGTGGGGGCCGGCCGAGGCCGGGGCGGCGGCCGTCAGCGCGAAGGCGAGCGCGAGGAGGCGGCTAGCTCCCATACACCCTCTCTCCGGGCTCGCTGCGGACCGGCTTGCGGCGACGCGGCTTGGACTTCGGCTCGGGCGGGGCGGCCGGCTCGGGGCGCGCGGTCGCGGGTCGCCGCTTCGCCGCGGCCGGCGCCGCGGCCGCGCGCTTGAGCCGCTCGCAGGCGTCGGCGCGTCCCAACTCGCAGGCCTCGTTGAAATCCGCGCGGGCGGCATCGTGGTCGAGCAGGAAATCGTGAAGGCGGCCGCGCGCCACGTAGGCGTCGGCCAGGCGCGCGCGGTCGGCCTGGCGGGCCTTCGCCGCGGCGCGGGTCCGGTCCCCCTCCACCAGCGTCCGCTCGTAGAGCGGGATGACCCGGCCCCACTCCGCCGCGGCCTCGGCGTGACGGCCCAGGGCGGCGAGGGCCACGGCGCGCTCGGCGTGCGGCTCCGCGCGCGCGCCTTTGGCGCGGGCGACGGCGGCCTCCAGCGGCGGCAGGGCCGCTTCGGGCCGGCCTTCCAGCCGCCAGGCGCGGCCCTCCAGCCAGTCCGCGCGCCAGTCCGCGGGCGCCAGGCGCCGGGCGCGGGCCGCCGCCTTGCGGGCCTCGGGCGGCCGGGCCTTGCCCGCGAGCGGCACGCGCGCCTCGGCCAGCCCGAGCCAGCCTTCGGCGTCCTCGGGCTCGGCCGCGGCGTATTCGGCGAAGTCCACCTCGGCGTCGAACGGCTTGCCCGCGGCCAGGCGCGCGCGCCCGCGCAGCAGGCGGGCCTTCTTGTTCCCCGGGTCGTTGGCCATCACCTGGGTGAGGTCCTCGGCCGCCGCGGCGTCCTCGCGGCTGAGCAGGAGGGCCTCGGCGCGGCGCAGGTAGGCGTGGGAGAGCATCAGCCGCCCGTCCCCGGGCAGCCAGGCGCGGATGGCGCGCGTGGCGAACTCGACGCGCTCGGGGTCGGAGGCCGCGCGCGACTCGGCCCGGCGCAGCGCCTCCAGGAACGGCGAGGCGGCCGCGGCGGGCCAGGCGAGCAGGGCGGCGAGCACGAGGGCGCTCACTCCGGCGTCGAGGTCCTCGCGTGCGTCTTCCAGAACTTGCGGATGTGGTCCCAACCCTCCTCGGCGGTGTCCACGATCTTGCAGAGGCGGATGTCGTCCCAGTGGATCATCCCCATCTCCGCCAGGTGGTCGAAATCGACGAGCTTCGACCAGAACTCCTTGCCGACGAGCACGATGGGCAGCAGGCGCTTCTTGCCCGTCTGCACGAGGGTCAGGGCCTCGAAGAGCTCGTCGAGCGTCCCGAACCCCCCGGGGAACGCGACCAGCGCCTTGGCGCGCATGAGGAAGTGCATCTTGCGCAGCGAGAAGTAGTGGAACTGGAAGCAGAGCTCGGGCGTGATGTAGGGGTTGGGGTCCTGCTCGTGGGGCAAGGTGATGTTCAGGCCGATGCTCTTGGCGCCGAGCTCCCAGGCGCCGCGATTGGCCGCTTCCATGATGCCGGGGCCTCCGCCCGTGGTGATGACGTACTCCAGGTCCTGGCCCGCCTTCTGGACGGCGGAGAGCAGGGCCGAGAAGCGGCGCGCCTCCTCGTACCAGCGCGAGAGCTCCTGCTTGCGCACGGCCTCCGCGAGCCGGCGCTTGGCCTCGGCGTCCTTGGGCTTGGCCGCGGCCGTCTCCTGCGCGGCCTTGAGATGCCGCGCGGCATCCTCGGGCGAGAGGATGCGCGCGGAGCCGAACACGACGATGGTGGAGCGGATCTTGTGCTCGCGCAGGACGAGCTCGGGCTTGAGCAGCTCCAGCTGCAGGCGCACCGGCCGCAGGTCCTTGCGCCCCATGAACTCGATGTCCTCGTAGGCGCGCATGTAGGCGCGGGCGTGGCGGATCTTGGTGATGAGCGCCTGCTTCTGTTCGGGCAGCAGCTCGCGCGGGGTCTTGGGGTTCATCATTTCACTCCGAGGTGGCGGGGCAGCCAGAGGCTCAGGCCCGGCCAGTAGGTGACGACGGCCAACGCGGCCAGGATCAACAGCCAGAACGGCGCCACGGCCCGGTAGAGGACGGGCAGCGGCTTGTCGAAGCGCCGCGAGGCCAGGAAGAGGTTGAGGCCCAGCGGCGGCGTCATGTAGCCGAGCTCGAGGTTGAGCAGGAAGAGCGTGCCCAGATGGACGGGGTCGATGCCGTACTGCAGGGCCACCGGCACGATGATGGGCACCACGATGACGATGGCCGAGAAGATCTCCACCATGTTCACCACGAGCAGGAAGACGTTGAGGAGCGCGAGGAAGCCCCACGGGCTCGACACGCGCTCGTGCAGGAACTCGAAGATGCGGCTCGGGACCTCCGCGTCGATCATGTAGTTGGTCAGCCCCAGCGCGCAGCCGAGCACGATGAGGATGGCCCCCACCAAGGTCAGGGCCTCGCGCGCGATGGCGGGCAGCTTCGAGAGGGGCACGTCGCGGTAGACGAACACCTCGACGACGACGACGTAGAAACACATGACCGCGGCGGCCTCGGACGCCGTGAAGAACCCCCCGTAGATGCCGCCGATGATGAGGAAAGGCAGCGGGATCTCCCAGACGCCGTCCTTGGCCGCGGCGACGACCGCGTCCACGGAGAAGCGCAGGGGGCGCACGCCCGCGCGGCGAGCGACGAAGACCGAATAGGCCGACAGCGCGGCCAGCAGGAGCAGCCCGGGCAGGGCCGCGGCGGCGAAGAGCTGGTCCACGGAGAGCTTGCCGACCAGGGCGTAGAGGATGATGGGCAGGCTGGGCGGGAAGAGCAGGCCGAGGCTGCCCGTCGTCGAGATGAGCCCGAGCGAGAACTTCTCGGGGTAGCCCTGCTTGAGCAGGAGCGGGTGGATGAGCCCCCCCAGCGCGATGATGGTCACGCCCGAGGCGCCGGTGAAGGCGGTGAACAGCGCGCAGGCGCACAAACCCGCGACCGCCACGCCGCCGGGCAGCCAGCCGAACAAGGCCTCGGCCAAGGCGACGAGGCGGCGCGGCGAGCCGCTCTCGGCGAGCAGATAGCCGGCGAAGGTGAACAAGGGGATGGCGACCAGCGACGGCAAGGACGCCAGCCGCGCCAGCTCGATGATGACGGCCGACGCGTCGATGCCCGCGCCGTGGAAGAGCCACAGCGCCAACGCGCCCAGGATGGCGAACACGGGCACGCCGCACGCGGCCAGCAGCAGGAAAGCGCCGGAGACGAGGGCCGTGGTCATCGCTTCAGGTCGCAGGCGGCGTCGGCGGATTTGAACAGGGCGTGCAGCATGATGAGCAGGAAGCCCGCGGGGATGCCGGCCGTGAACGGCCAGGCCGGGACCGGCGTCGAGCCGACGGTCATGAGCACGGCGCCCGCCGACTTCTCGTCGAGGGTGAAGTGCCAGGCCGCGGCCATGAGCAGCGCGCAGACGGCCGCGGCGCTGAGGTTGGCGAGCAGCCGCAGCCAGGGCTGGAGGGCCTTGGGCGCGCCCATGTGCGCGGCTTCCCAGGCGAAGTGTTTCTCCGACCCCGCGGCCAGCGCCGCTCCGAGGAAGCCGGTGAGCAGCACGAGCTGCTTGAGCAAGGTCTCCCCCCACAACAGGCCCAGGCCGAAGCGGCGCAGGACCACCGACGCGAAGGCCAGGGCGAGCATCAGCCCGAGCAGCGCGACGAGCAGGGCGCCTTCGGCGGCGGCGAGGGCGGCCTCAGCCCTTCGTAGTCTTTCGCGCACGGAGGGCGGCGAGCTCCTTCTCGAGCTTGAGCACGAGCTCCGCCGGGAACAGGCGGCCCGTCATGTCCTTTCGCGCGGCGCGGCCGAGCTCCTCATAGCGGCTGAGGACCGACGCGTCGGGGCGGGCGCCGAGGGAGAGGCCGTTCTTGGCGACGGACTCCAGCGCCTTGCCGTTCTCGGCGTTGGTGAGGTCGTTGAGGCGCTTGAGGTGGCGCGCCGAGACCTCGCGCAGCGCCTTCTGCTGGCCGGCGGGCAGGGCGTCGAAGTACTTCTTGGTGACGAGCACCGCGCCGGTGGACTCGGCCATGGGCACGGGGTAGACGTGTTTGAGCTTGGCGTGCCACTGCAGGGCGACCACGCCCAGAGGCGGGCCGTAGACGGCGTCGATCATCCCGGTCTGCAGGGACTGCATCACGTCGACGACGGAGAGCGGGACGGGGCTCACCCCCAGCGCCTTGTAGGCCGAGGACGCGATGGGGTCGCCTTCCCAGACCCACATCTTCGCCTTCTTCATGTCCTCGGGGCCGTCCACCTTGCCGCGGCTGAAGACGTAGACGGAGCCCAGGTCGGTCCAGCCCAGCAGGACGAAGCCGCCCTTCTCCAACGAGGCCTCGAGGTCCTTGCTGAGCTTGGCGCGCACGGCCTCGAGCTCCTTGTGGTCGCGGAACAGCCAGGGGGCGTCGAGCAGGCGCGTCTCGGGCGCGACCTCGCCCAGGCCCACGCCGGTGAGGCCCGCCGCGTGCAGCTGGCCGATGCGCATCTTCTTGACCACGTCCTTCTCGTCGCCGGCGACGCCGCCGGCGTAGAACTTGAGCTTGAGCTCGCCGGAGGTCTCCTTCTCCAGGTCCTTGGAGAGCTCGGCGAGCACCTTCATCCAGGTCGAGCCTTCGGGCGCGAGCGTGGCGAACTTGACGGCGGCGGGGGCCGCCGACGACGGCACGGCGAGCGCCGTCGCGAGCGCGGCGGCGAGCAGCTTAGAAGTAGTCATCGATCCTCTCCATCATGGCGGCGGCTTTGCGTTTGGCGGCCTCGTCGGCGAGGCGCGTGCCCGGGATGCGGCCCGACGGCTCGTCGAGGACCTTTTTGAGGAGTTGGCGGCACAGCTCCTGGTCTTGGACGGCCACGGCGTACCAGCGGGCGTTGAGGTAATGGGTCATCAGGTATTGGCCCTTGGTGATGCGGTGGGCCCATTCGAAGTGGGTCTTGGCCTTGGCGGGGTTGCCGCCCAACAGGGGCGGGCGCGAGGCGTGGTAGAGGCCGAAGAACAGGTCCGCGCCGCCGTGCTGGAAGGACGGGTCGAGCTCCCAGGAGCGCGTCATGAGCGCGACGGCTTTGGGCAGGTCGGCCAGCGCGGACGCGTCGTCCTTGGAGAGGTTGACGTAGCCCGCCCAGGAGAAGCCGGCCCAGAACAGGTCGGGCACCGACTCCTTGCCGGCGAGCTTGAGCTTCTTCTCGAGCTCCTCGGGCGGCAGCGCGGCCAGCCCGGCGAAGTCCTTGTCCGTCAGGGCGAGCGCCGCCAGGGCGTGGTCGCGCCCGCGCAGGTAGAAGCCCTTGGCGCGGGCGGGCTCGGCGTCCTCGAGGAAGAGGAACGCCCCCCCGCCGAAACCTTCGGCCGCCAGGCGCCGCAGGCCGAGGTCCTCGGGGTCGCTGACGAGCAGGCTCTCGATGAGGGCGAGCTGGGCCGGCATGGCCTCGCGGCCCTGCTGCCAGTCTGGCTCGTCGAGCACGGCGGGACGGCCGGCCACGAGCAGCGAGGCGGTGGGCACGAGCGCAATCTTGCTGATCGAGCAGCCGCACTGGAGCGCGACGAGCGCCGTAAGGGCGCCTTTCCTCATAAGTGGCCGCTATCCTAGCAAAAACAGCCGCTACTGCAGGCGCGAGCTCGGGCTCTGCCGCACGCGCCGGGACGCGCTGTTGAAGAGGTCGAAGGCCTGCCCGGCCTGGATGGTCAGCACCCAACGGGGGCGTCCGGGGTCCCGGTTGAGCGCGTAGGCCAGGTCCACCCGGCCGACCGCGCCGCCGCGCGAGCGCGTCGAGCCCACGCGCAGCCCGAAGCCGACGTCGGACTTGAAGCTGTCGGGGTTGAAGCCGGCGCCCTCCTTGGCGACCATGCCGCTGTCGAAGAAGACCACGCCGCCGAAACGCATCAGGTGCAGGAACTCGCCGGGCACGAAGAAGCGGTTCTCGAGGTTCATCAACACGGCCTTGCCTCCGACGAAGGCGTCGTTCTTGTAGCCGCGCAGGCCCGTGCCGCCGCCCAGCGTGACCTGGCTGTCGCGGTCGAGGTAGCGGCCCGTCACCCCTTCGAAGTGCGCGACCAAGGTCTGGTCGCCGACGAACCAGGTCTTCCAGATGAGGTTCGCGGCGGCCGACATGGAGGCGTTCTCCCAGCGTTTGGCGCGCGTGCGCCCGCTGAGCGTGAGCGCGGCCAACGCGAAGCGGCCCTCCCCCAGGCTGAGGCCTTGCTGGTCGCGCGCGTAGAACAACGCCCGGTCGCGGTCGGACCCGGCGGCTTTGGGCATCCAGCCTCCGCGCAGGGAGAACTCGTTGCCGAGGTTGAAGTCCTCGACTTGCTCCATGCGGTCCACGAAGGTCTCCTTGACGTAGCGGGGCACGACCCAGGACCAGCCCACCGTCGGGCCGGAGAGCTCCTGGTCCACGGGCAGCGGGCCGTTGGTCTTGGCCGTGGGCTCGTATTGGCGCCGCTCGGAGTACCAGCCCATCTCGAAGCGGTTGACGAACAGGGGGTCGTCGTTGAGCCGTTGGCCGATGGAGGCCTCGGTGACGCGGTCGCGGACGCGGTACTCGGAGAAGACCTCGCCGTCGCGCACGATGTCGCCGTCGCCCAGCGAGCGGTGCCAGGACAGCGAGAGGGCGTTGTCGGAATCCAGCGAGTAGAACGGGCGCGTGAGGAAGGCCGACCCCGAGTCTCCGTCGCTGGAGTCGGTGTAGGCGGCGCCCAGCCGCAGGCGCGTGCCGCCGAAGCGCGGGTCGCCGTAGGCGACGGAGTTGGAACGCCGGACGCCGTCTTCGTTGTGGGCGAAGCCCAGGCTCTTGCCGTAGCCGAACAGGTTGTTCTCCTCGAGGCCGTAGGAGTAGAAGGACCGCCCTCCCTCGGTGCCGAAGGAGAGCTTGGGGTTGGTCGTCCAGGAGTCCTGGGTGCGGACCACGACGGCGCCGGCGTCGCCCTCGCGCGTGATGTCCGCCCTGCGGAAGGAGCCGTTGGCGCGCAGGTTGCGCTCGGACTGGATGACCTTCAGCGCGTCCCAGGCCTCGCCCTCGCGGAAGAGCAGCTCGCGGCGGATGACGTTCTCGCGGGTCTGGACGTGGATGCGGTTGGCCACGCGGAACGGCCACCAACCCTCGCCCGGGACCCGCGGGTCGAAGACGTTGAGGCGCTCGACGCGGATCTCCCCGACGGCGGGAGCCGTGCTCTGGGCCGCGGCCGGGGCCGCCGCCGCGAGCAGCAGCAGCGCCGCGGCGGCTACGCCCGCAGGCGTTTGAGCACCTCGGCGGTGGAGCGGGACTTGTTGAGCGTGTAGAAGTGGATGCCCGGGGCGCCCCCGGCCAGCAGGTCGCGGCACTGCGCCGTCGCCCAGTCGATGCCGAAGCGCACGACGGCGTCCGCGTCGGCCTGCCGGCGCGCCAACTCGGCGTCCAGCTCCGCGGGGATGCGCGTGCCGCACAACGCGGTGAAGCGCTTGAGCTGGGCGTAGCCCGTGACGGGCATGATGCCGGGGACGATGGGCACGCTCACGCCGGCCGCGCGCGCGCGCGCGACGAAGGCGAAGTAGTCCTTCGCGTCGAAGAAGAGCTGGGTCATGGCCCAGTCCGCGCCCTCGCGGACCTTGGCCGCGAAGGCGGCGAGGTCCGCTTCGGCGGATGCGGCCTCGGGGTGTTTCTCCGGATAGGCGGCCACCGCCATGCGGAAGCCCCCCCGCGCCTTGACGAAGCGCACCAGGTCGGCGGCGTAGCCGAAGTCGCGCTCGCCCACGGGCTTGACCGGCGCGTCCTTGGGCGCGTCGCCGCGCAGCGCCACGAGGTGGCGGATGCCCATGGCCTCGAGCCGTCCGAGGATGGCGGCGACCTCGGCCTTGTCGTGGGCGATGCCGGTCAGGTGGCAGGCCGTGGGCAGGCCGGTCTCCTTCTGCAGGCGCCCGGCGGTGTCGATGGTGCGGTCGCGGGCGCTGCCGCCGGCCCCGTAGGTGAGGGTGACGTAGTCCGGCCCCAGCTCGCGCAGCGCGCGCACCTCGGCCAGGAAGCCGTCGAGGTCGTCCGGCGCCTTGGGCAGGAAGAACTCGAAGGAGAACACGGGCCGGCCGCGTCCGAAGAGCTCCGGGATTTCGATGAGGGGCGCCGTCATGTCGGCGGGGATTGTATCAAACCCGCGCGGGTCGGTTTCAGGCGCGGCTAGGTGGACTTGCCCTTGGCCGAGCGCACCTCCGCCTCCTCGATGAGGCGGCGGTACTCCTCGACCAAGGTCGGGTCGGTGTTGACCATGCTCGCGGCGCGGAAGTCGCCCGCGGCGTTTCCGAACTTCTGCAGGCTGGTCCACACGGCGGCGCGGTTGCGGTAGTAGCGGTCGGCCAGCGGGTTGAGCGCCAGCGCGCGGCTGAACAGCTCCAAGGCGTCGGCGGGGCGGCGCAGGGCGAAGTAGGCCAGGCCCTGGCCGTTGAGGGCGTTGGCGTCGAGCGGGTCGGCCTTGGCGGCGGCGGAGTAGCTCTCCAGGGCGCGGGCGTAGTCCTTCAGGAAGTAGTGCACGTTGCCGGCGCGCAGGTGGGCCTCGGCGTTCTTGGGCTCCACGCGCAGGGCTTTGCCCAGCTCCGCGAGCGCGGCGCGGTAGTTGCGGCGCATGGTCAGCACGGTGGCCAGCCGCACGCGCGTGCTCGCGTCGTCGGGCTCGAGCTCGAGGGCGCGGATGAAGTCCTGTTGGGACGCCTCCAGCGCGTCCTGTCCCGCCAGCGCCACGCCGCGGCCCACGTAGGCGTCGGCGATGCTGCCGTCGAGCTCCATGGCCTTGGTGTACTCGAGCACGGCCTTGTCGAACTGGTCGGCGTTGTGCAGGGAGTCGGCGCGCAGGATGAAGACGTAGGGGTCGCGCAGGTCCTCGGCCATCTTCTTGTCCAGGTCCACGATGGCGGTGAGGAAGTCCGCGCCCTCGGGATGGCCGGGCGCGAAGCCGACGTAAGGGCTCTTCACGTACGGGTCCAGGCGCAGCGCCAGCAGGTAGGCGTGATGCGCCTCCTTGTACTGGCGGTTGGCCGCGTGGGCGATGGAGCGGGCCAGGACGCCTTCGGCGCGGCGCGTGCCGAGCTGCCAGGCCGACTCCACGTCCTCGATGACGCGCGGCCACTGCTTGAGCTGATGCCAGGTGAGCGCGCGCTGGAGGTAGGCCGGGCCGTGCTGGGAGTCGAGCGCGACGGCGCGGTCGCAGGCCTTCAGCGCGTCCTTGGGGTCCTTGCGCAGGCGGTGCGCCTGGCAGAGCAAGGTCCAGCCCTCCTTGGACGACGGCTCGAGCTTGAGCGCGCGGTCGAGGTCGGCGACGGCCGCCTTGAGCTGGCCGAGCATGCCGTAGGCCAGCGCGCGGTGGACCAGCGCCGGCGCGAGGGCGGGGTCGAGGTGCAGGGCCTGGCTCAGGTCGCGCACGGCCTGCTCGGGCTCGCGCCCGCGCAGGCGTATCCAGCCCAACATGTCGTAGAGCGCCGGGTTGCGCGGGTCCTTCTCGAGGGCGGACTCGATGTCGCGCACCGCGCCGACGTGGTCGCCGAGCAGGAACTTGGCGTCCGCGCGGCGCTCGAGCACGCGCGCGGCGGGCCCCTTCGTCGCGAGCGCGGCCTCGAAGGAGTCGAGCGCCTTGTGGAAGAGGCGGTTGCGCGTGCGCAGCACGCCCATGTTGTAATGGAAGGCGGGCTCGCGCGGCTGGAGCTCGACGGCCTTGAGCACGTCGCGCAGCGCCTTCTCCTGGTCGCCGAGCGCGTTGGCGTAGAGGGCGCCGCGCCCGTTGTAGGCCTCGGCGTGTTTGGGGTCGGCCGCGATGGCCTTGTCGAAGTCCTCCAGCGCGAGGTTGGCCTTGCCGACGCGCGCGTGGAAGCTGCCCCGCGCGGTGAGGATCTCGGGGTTGGCGGGCTCCAAGCGCAGCGCGCGGGTGAAGTCGGCCAGCGCCGGCTCCTCGAGTCCCATGCGCGACTGCAGGCCGCCGCGCGCGGCCAACGCCGCGGCCGAGCCCGGCTCCTCCTTGACGGCGAGGTCGAGGTCGAGCAGGGCCTTCTTGGGGTCCTTGAGCGCCTCGTAGGCCTTGGCCCGCCGCATCAGCGCGGCGATGCCGGCGCCCTCGTCGCGCGCGCGGCCGTAAGCCTCCGCGGCCTCGCGCCAGAGCTGGATGGAGAGGTAGCGGTCGCCGATGGCTTGGGCGGCCTCGGCGGTCATCTTGGGCGAGTCGAGCGCGAGCCGGAAGTCGCTCAGCGCGGGCTCGCGGCGGTTGGCGCGCCAATGGGCCTCGCCGCGGTTGTAGTAGGGCGCGTAGTCCTGCGCGTCGGCGCGCACCGCCTCCTCGAAGTCCTTGAGCGCGGCGGGCTCGTCGCCCTGGCGCAGGCGGATGGCGGCGCGCCCGAGATAGGCGTAGCCGTAGGAGGCGTCGAGCGCGAGCGCGCGGTCGTAGGCCTTCAGGGCGCGCTTGTAATCCCCCCGCTTGGCCAGCGCCGAGCCCACGAGCGCGTAGGCGGCGACGAAGTTCTTGTTGGCGCGCAGCGCGGCCGTCAGGTCGGCGACGGCTTCGGCGTCGCGGCCGAGCTCGTAGCGCGTCAGCGCCCGGCTGTAGCGCCACACCGGGACCTTGGGGCGGGCCTTGAGCGCGGCGTCGAGGTCGGCCAGCGCCTTGGCCCGGTCGCCGAGACGGCGCCAGACGCGCGCGCGCGCGGCGAGGGCCTCGGGGTCGCTGCCGGCCGCGTCGAGCGCGGCGTTGAGGCTGGAGAGCGCCTTCTGCGGGCGCCCGAGCAGGAGCTCGGCGCCGCCCTGGGCGATGGCCTCGTCCACGCCGCGACGGGCGCTGGCCAGGGAGAGCGCCTTCTCCGCGTCGGTCTTGCGCCGGGCGTGGTCGCCCAGCGCGTCCCAGCAGCGGGCGCGCAGCTCGTAGGCGCCGGCCTGCCGGGAGTCCTCGGCGAGGGAGCGGTTCGTCGCGGCCAACGCGCCGCGGAAGTCGCCGCGGTAGTAGAGTTCCTTGGCCTCCGCGAAGACGCGTCGCCCGACGGCGGGGTCGGCCGCGAAGGCCGGCGACGCCGCGAGCAGGAGGACCTGCGCGAGGGGCGGGAGGCGGGAAGTCATCAAGACCCCTGGAGTATGGCGGGGCGATGTTACGAAATCAAGACAGCAGGCGGTCGCGCAGGGCCAGGGCCGCGGCCCGCAGCCAGGGCGCCAGCGCCCAGGCCGCGACGCAGGCCGCCCCCCACCCGGCGGCGGCGCGGCGCGC
>JANRKA010000159.1:0-5520 GCA_033875325.1 Elusimicrobiota bacterium
GGAGCGCGGCGGACACGGGCGGATCGGCGGGCGCGGCGTCCGCCGAGAAAAACGACGCGGGCGACAGAGGCGTCGCGGCAAGCGGCGACGGCGAAGCCGTCGCGCGCAAGCCGGCGGCGTCGAGCGACAGGGGGGATGAGAACGCGCTCGCGCCCAACGCGGGAGAGGGCAGGCGCGCGGCGGGGGCGACGGGCGCGCGGACCGGCGCGACGACGCGGACGGTGGCGGCGGAGGGCGCGGCCAGCGACAGGCACAACGCGGCGGCGATGGGGGCTTTGGCCATGGCGCTCATCATATCACGGCCGGCCGGTCGGGCTTTGAGCCCTTGGGCCCAGGGGGTTCTCGTCATTGGTCCTACACTAAATAAGGAGGCGGGCGCCGCGAGGCGCCCGCCTCATCAAACTGGTGAAAGCCGCCTCGGGTTGTCGTATGGGTTGAGGGGCGGCGGCTTTCGAGTCATTCTAGCACGGATGACCCCTCGGACGCAAACGACGCGGCTCAGCGTTGGCGGATGCGCAGGTGGAAGTGGTCGTTGTGGTTGGGCCAATGGCGCAGGGCGCGTTTGGCCTTGGCGGCGCGCTCGGCGTCGAGGACGCCCTCGGAGACCAGCCTGTCGAGCCCGGCGTAGAGCGCCGCGTGTTTGCTCGCGTCCACGAGGATGTACTGCACGCCGGGGATGTGATAGAGGTCCCAGTTGCGGGCGATGGCGGCGACGATCATGGTGTTGGCCTGCACGTCGAAGGTGCGCGGGTGGCCGACGAAGGAGATGTCCACGTCCACGCCCTTCTGGTGCGAGACGTGGCCGGAGATGGGGCCGCCTCCGCGTTGGGAGATGTCGCCCACGCGCATGGCCGCGCCCTGCATGTAGCGCTGGTAGTCGTCGCCCGCCGCCGTGAGCAGGCGCAGCATGTCGGCCGTGCCGAAGCAGCGGGAGCCGCAGGCGAGGTTGAGCCCCGGCGCGGGGATGAGGGCGCTCTGGATGGAGGTCTGTCCCGTCGGGTAGTTGGTCTGGGGCGGCGGCAGGATGGGCCGTCCTTCCGCCCTGGCGACGGGGCTGCCGCTCCAGTAGTCGTTGAGCTGGGCGCCCCAGTCCGCGAAGCGCTGGCGCACGCCTCCGTAGTCGGCCGGCGGCGGCGCGTCCCACGCGCGTTGGCGCGGCTGGATGGGACGCGGAGCCTCGGGCCCGGGGACCTCGGCGGCGAGCCCGGTCGCGCGCGGGCGGGGCGTGAACTCGAAGGGGACGCGTTGGCCTCCGTCGTTGACGAAGGTGGCGTTGCCCGGGGCCTGGCCGCGGCCGGCGGCCTGGTCGAAGCCGCTGAGGGCGGCCACGTCGGCGCGTTTGAGGCGGTTCTCGAAGAAACGCTCGATGGCGCCGGCGTCCGTGGTGGACAGTCGCGACAGGGAGGCCAGGCTCACCGAGCGGCCCGCGGCCTGCTCCGGGGTCACGGGTTGGCCGCGTTCGTCCACGGCCGGGGCGATGGTGAAGTCTCCCGCGTGTCCGGAGAAGAAGGACTCGAACTGCTCGCCGCACTGGCGGCGGGAGGCGTCGTCGCGGCCGGGGCGCACGCGCCACATGCCGCCGCGGCCGCGACCCTCGCCGCGCTCGGCGTCGGGCACCGATTCACCGTTGGGCGCGTCGGAGGCGCCGGCGGCGGCCTGCTCCTCGCGACCGGGGGCCGCGCTGAGATAGGCGCCCTCCGCGCAGACCTTGTCGCGCAGGGCCTTGGGCGCCCTGCGGCCGGCGGGCGGGTCGGGGCGCTCCGCGTGGACGGACGCGGCGAGCAGCAGCAAGGCGCACGCGAGGGGGGGAAGCGAGAGGGGTCGCATGGTCAAATGGTAGCCCCGCTCCCGCCAGGAATCAAGGGCCCGCGGGCCGCGAGAATGGGGGATTTTTTCAGCTATAATCGCGGGATGAAACACTACCGGTCCCTGCGGGAAGCGCTCGCCAAAAAGCTGGCGGGCAAAGGCGTCGTCCATCTCGCCGGCGGCAGACCCGTCCCGCGCAACTTCGACGTGGACTACGTGTTTCGACAGAACTCCGACTTCCTCTATCTGACGGGCGTCGAGGAGGCCGGCTGCCACCTGGTGCTCGACGGCAAGAAGGAGGTCCTCTTCGTCCCCCGCATCGACAACCACCACCGCGTGTGGGAGGGGCACGTCCCGGACCCGAAGGAGGCGCGCGAGCTGTTCGGCGTGGACAAGGTCATGTACGCCGACGAGCTGCCCAAGGTGCTCAAGCGCAAGAAACTCGCGCCCAAGGCGCTCGTGCGCGACGCGCTCGACGACCTGCGCGCCTGCAAGACCGCCGGGGAGCTGGCGCTCATGAAGCGCGCCAGCGAGGTCAGCGGCGCCGGCCATCGCGCCGTGATGGCGGGAGCGCGCGCGGGCATGAAGGAGTACCAGGTCCAGGCCCTCTTCGAGATCGAGTGCCTCAAGAACGGCCTCAAGCACCTGGCCTACCCGTCCATCGTCGCCACCGGCGTCAACGGCGCGGTCCTGCACTACCGCCGCAACGACGCGACCCTGCGCGACGGCGACCTGCTGCTCATCGACGCGGGCGCGGAGTGCCGCGGCTACGCCGCCGACATCACCCGCACCTTCCCGGTCAACGGCCGCTTCACGCCGCGCCAGCGCGCGGTCTACGAGGTCGTGCTCGCGGCGCAGAAGGCCTGCATCGACAGGGCCCGCGTCGGCGTGGTGTCGGCGGACCTGCACGTCTTCTCCATGCGCAAGCTCGCCGAGGGACTCAAGGACCTCGGGCTGCTGCGCGGTGAGGTGGACGGGCTCGTCGAAGGCGGCGCGGTGCGCCTGTTCTACCCGCACGGCCTGACCCACATGCTCGGGTTGGACGTGCACGACGTGACCGGCGGCAAACGCCGCAAGATGCCCAACCCCACCAAGGTGCCGGTCCGCTTCGTGGCCAAACTCGAGCCCGGCTTCGTCGTCACGATGGAGCCCGGCCTGTATTTCATCAAGGCCCTCCTCACGGACCCCGCCCTGCGGGCCAAACACAAGGGCTCGGTGGACTTCGCCAAGGCCGAGACCTACCTGGACTTCGGCGGCATCCGCATCGAGGACGACGTGGTCGTGAGCGAGGACGGCCCTCCCGTCAACCTGACTTCCGTGCCCAAGGAGATCGCCGAGGTCGAGGCCGCCTGTGCGCGCTGAGACCCTGCTGCTGCTCGCCGCGCTGTCGGCGGCCGCCCCGGCGGCCGCGCAGGACATGGGGCAGCGCGTGACTTTCGGCAGCCGCGCGGGCCTGCGCTTCACGGCGCACGCCGACCCCTTCGGCACCGGCGCCATCCTCTACGACTCGGGCGCCAGCGACCCGGTCCCCGGCGCGGCGACGGTCATCCTCTTCCACGGCGTGAGCCCCGACCCGGGCGTGGAGTTCCACGTCGGCCGCGTCTACATGAGCGGTTGGGCCGCCTGGCAGGCCGAGGTCCACCGCGAGCCCGGCGGCCGCTTCTGGGCGCGCGCCCGCCTGCCCGCCGGCTCCGGCCCGGTGCGGTTGTGGGCCTTCGACCGCGGCATCACGCGAGACCACGAGGTCGAGATCTACGGCGTGGAGCTCGTCGAGGACATGGGCGAGGCGCCCGAAGCCTCGACCGCGCGCCCGCCCGCCCGCCCCCCGGTGCCCGACGCGCCGATGCCGCCGGTGCACGGCCGCGCCGCTTGGGGCGCCCGCCCGGCCACCGAGCCCTACACGCCGCACGAGTCGGTCTGGCGCGTCACCGTGCATCATACCGACGGGCGCTATACCGCCACGCTGCAGGAGAGCCTCGACGAGGCCCGCTTCATCCAGGAGTTCCATCAGAACGGGCGCAAGTGGATCGACATCGCCTACCACTACCTCATCGACGAGGCCGGGCGCGTCATCGAGGGCCGCCCGGAAGGCGTGCAGGGCGCGCACACGCTCAGCAACAACGCGGGCAACATCGGCGTGACCTTGATGGGCAAATACCACGCCGCCCAGGACCATGAGCCCACCCCCGCGCAGTTCGCCGCGCTGGCCGAGCTCGTCCGCTCCATCGCGCTGCGCTACGGCATCGACCCGCTCGTCGAGGTGAAGGGGCACCGCAACTACAAGGCGACGGACTGCCCCGGCGACCACGCCTACGCGCGCCTGCCGGAGTTGCGGCGCCTCGCCGACGGCGGCGCGCCCCCGGCGCCGCCCGCTTTCGTGCGCCTGCCGCGCGTGAGCCCGGAGCTGCCGTTCCTGCTCGCCCCGGCTTCGTGGGACGGTCAGCGCCAGGCGGCCAGCAGCGCCGCGCCCAACGCCAGCCGGTAGACGACGAAGGGCGTCAGGCCGCGTTTGGGCAGGAACGCGATGAAGCCGCGCACCGCGGCGAGCCCGGTCAGCGCGGAGACGACGACGCCGACGAAGAACGGGGCCGTCAAGTCGGCCCCCGTGAGGTGTCGCAGCTTGAAGACGGCCGCGCCCGCGATGATGGGCGCCGAGAGCAGGAAGGACAACTCCGCCGCCGACGCCGGCGCCAGGCCGAGCAGCAGCGCCGCGCTCACGGTCACCCCGGAGCGCGAGACGCCGGGCAGGATGGCCAGCGCCTGCGCCGCGCCGACGCCGATGATGACGGGCCAGCCCGCCTCCTCCCAGGTCTTCCAACCGCGGCCCAGCCGCTGGGCGGCGGCCATGACGAGGCTGAAGACGATGAGCGCCCACGCGATGCGGCGCGGGTCGCGGAAGACCGTCTCGGCGTAGTCCTCGAGCCCGAGGCCGGCCGCGACGGCGGGCAAGGTGGCGCCGGCCAGCAGCAGCAGGCGGTGCGCTTCGGGACCGCCGGGCTCGCGCGCCGCGCCCGCGAGCAGGCCGTACCAGGTGCGGCCGTACACCGCGGCCAGCGAGACGAGGGTGCCCACGTGCAAAGCCAGGTCGAAGGTGAGGCCGGGGTCCGCGAAGCCGAAAAGGCGCGGAGCCAGAGCCAGGTGCGCCGAGCTCGAGACGGGCAGGAACTCGGTGGCGCCCTGGACGGCGCCCAGGACAGCGGCCTGGAGGAGCGTCGGCTCGGCGGCCACTAGGGCTCTTCCGGCGAGCGCGGGATCATCACGAAGTCGCGGCGCAGGCTCTTCTTGGCGTCGCCCTGCCACGGGCGGTTGCGCGCCGCGGACTCGGAGAGGAGGAGCCGCTGCTCGCGGTCCACCTCGCGGAACGGCGGGTCGATCTCGTCGATGTATTTGTCGCTGTAGTCGGGGTGCGAGACCGTCAGCGTGTACGCCCCGCTGGCCAGGGGCGGGAGCGCGACGCGGTAGCGGCCGCCGTCGCCCGTCGTGGTCTGTCCGACGGTCTCGCCCGACGCGTCCAGGAAGCGCAGGTGCGCGGCGAAGACGGCCTGGAGGCTGATGACGTCGTAAACCACGCCTTCGAAGGCCCAGACCGGTCCTTTGGGTTTGGCCGGCGGGCGCGGCGCCTCGGGGGCGGCGGCGGGAGCCGCCGCGGGGCGCGTCGGCGCGGGTTTGGGCGCGGCGGTCTTCGGGGGAGCGGCGAAGGTCGCCGACGGGCGC
>JANRKA010000160.1:0-8629 GCA_033875325.1 Elusimicrobiota bacterium
CCGCCTTCTTCGTCGGCCCCGGCGTGGAGGTCTACGAGGGCATGATCGTGGGCACCAACTCCCGCCAGAACGACATGGTCGTCAACCCGTGCAAGGCCAAGGCGCTGACCAACATGCGCTCCAAGGCTTCGGACGATGCCATCCAGCTCGAGCCCCCGAAGATCCTCTCCCTCGAGCAGTCCCTCGAGTTCATCGACGACGACGAGCTCGTCGAAGTGACGCCCCAGAGCATCCGCCTGCGCAAGAAGATCCTCAACGCCTCCTTCCGCAAGCGCGCCGAAGAAAAAGGCGTCGCCTAAAGTTAAGCTGGGGTAGTTAAAGTTAAGCTGGGGTCAGACCCTTCTTAACTCCGTCAGGCAAGGAGTTAAGAAGGGTCTGACCCCAGCTTAACTGACCCAGCTTAACTAGTAGATCCAGCCGGGGACGCCGCCGGAGCGGTCGCGCGGGACGCGCGGGCGGACGGCGGGCTCGACCTCGGGTTGGCGCTCGGGCAGGTCGCGCAGCTGGTCGCGCTCGGGCACGCTTTCGATGAACGGGCGGCGCGAGCGGGCGCGCTGCGAGGGCGGCACGCCGCCGAAGCGGTAGGTCACGGTGAAGCGGTGGGTCGCGCCCATGTCCCCGCCCAGGGCCCAGCCGTAGTCGAGCAGGTAGCGGCCTTTCCAGCGCAGGCCGAAGCCCACCGTCAGGCCGCCTTCGTCGCGGTGGAACTGGTAGCCGGCGCGCATGCCGTACATGCGCTGCCAGAAGTACTCGACGCCGGCCTGGACGTGCCAGCGCTTCTCCTGCAGGACGTAGTCTCCGTCCACGGACGCGATGACGTTGTGCACGGAGGGCACGCCCCCCTGCCAGGCCGCGCCCGTGCGGAAGATGAGCGGGAGCGGGTCGGACTCCTCGTTGTAGCGGATGCGGCCGCCCGCGTTCATCGCGGACGCGCCCACGGTCCAGCCCAGCTCGGGGACGTGGAGGAGGTAGCCCAGGTCGCCGGCGAAGGTGGTGGCGGTGTACTGCTCGACCAACGAGGAACGCACGAGTTTGCCTCCGACGCCCAGGTAATGGTCCAAGGTCAGCGAGGCGTCGCGGGTCTCGAAGCCCATGGTGCCCGCGCGCTCCGCGTAGCCGGCCGAGAAGACCAGGTCGCTGCCGGCGGAGACCTTGCGCGAGGACGCCAGAGAGCCGTCGGGCCGCAGCGTGTTCACCTCGATGGTCCCGCTCTGCGCGTAGAGGAGGTTGGCGCCGGCGCTGGCGTAGCCGCTGCCCGAGATGCCCGACAACGGCAGCGGCCCGCCGTAGCCGAAGTTCTGGATGTCGCTCTCCCCCGCGCCGGCGATCATGCCCACGGAGACTTCCTGGGCGTTGAGTCGCGCCAGGCCGGCGGGGTTGTACCACAGGGCGGTCGCGTCGGTCGCGACGGCGGTGAACGCGCCCGCCATGCCCGTCGCGCGAGCGCCCATGGGCACCTGGAGCACCGGAAGCGCCGTGGTGCCGGGCTGCTCGGCGGCGCGCGCGGTCCCGGCGCCGGCCCATAGGGCGGCGACGAGGAGCGCGGCCCGGGGGCGGGTGCTCATTTGACGATGGCGATCTTCTGCGTCTTGCTCAGGCCCGGGCCCTCGGCCCGCACCACGTAGATGCCGCTGGCGGCCACCGACCCGGACAGGTTGCGCCCGTCCCAGTCGAGGCTGCCCTTGCCCGCGGCGACTTCGCCGTCGAAGAGGGTCGCGACGAGCACGCCCGTGACGGTGTAGAGCTTGACCGTGAGGCGGCCCGCGCCGCTGGTCGCGTATTTGATGGTGGCCTTCTGCCCGCGGGCCGGGTTGAAGACGTTGTTGTAGGCCGTCAGCTCGACGGCGTTCGCCGTCAGGTTGAGCGGGTTCGACAGGCCGAGCGAGGCCGTGCTCCCGCTGACGTTGTAGCCGAACACCTCGAGATGGACGGTGCCCGCCGCGGGGAAACGGCTGCCGAAGCCGGCCGCCAGGCGCGCCTGCCCGGTGAGGCGGCCCAGGCCGCTGGCCGACGAGACGAAGGTCAGGTAGCCGCCGCCCACGTCGGTGCGGGTGTTGGGCAGGACCGTCTCGGAGTGGTCGCGCAGCTGGGCGTAGGCGAAGCGCCAGTCCTGGATGCTGACGAAGGACGCAACGTCCACCGAGAACGCGATGAGGTCCTGGTCGAAGGTCGCGCTGACGATGGAGCCGGCGAGGGCCGAGGAGCCGTCGAACTGGAAGCGCAGCCCGTAGGGCGTCGTCGAATGCACGCCCGAGTTGGAGCCGAAGACGCCGTCGCCGCCCACGACCTGCGCGTAGAGCAGCCCGCCGGTCGGGTTGTTGTACTGCAGCACGACCTGCGGCTGGGTCGTGGTGCAGTCGGCCTGGTCGCAGAGCCCGTCGATGGTGTTGATGCCGTTGTAGCTCGGCGCCGCCGTCGCGACGACGCGGCGCGAGCGGTCGTGCAGCTTGAGCTGGTAGCCTTTGTAGAAGCCGCCGGAGGGCGGCAGGTCCAGCGTCAGCTTGACCAGGCCGGGGCCGGCCCCGAAGCTCCAGAAGTCGGCGTCGGCCTCGGGTTCGATGGTGGCGGCGACGGTCCCCAGCGTGCTCACGTCCACGGCGCTCTCGAAGCCGTCGTTGCGCTCGTAGGCGTCGCCGGCGGCGAAGACGAGGCCGTGCGCGGCGAAAGCCGTGTTGATGGCGGCCTGGGCGGTGGAGGCGCCGCCGCAGGCCGTCACGCGCCCCTCGGCGTCCACGCGGCGCATGCCCTCGTAGAGCTCGTCGAAGCTCTCGGGGAAGTACAGGAGGGACTCGAAGACCAGCCCGTCGACGCAGGAGCGCCCCGCCGCGTGGCCGAGCGCCGCGATGCGGTTGACGCGGATCTCCCAGAGCGCCTGGGCCACGGGCTCGCTGTCGTCGTGGATCTCGCCGACCCAGGTGCCGGGGGTCGAGAAGGTCTTGCAACGGGCCGGGTCCTTCTGGCAGTCCAGCTCGCGCAGCACGCCGGTGCCGCCCAACGCCTGGACCACGTGCCGGCCGATGGAGGAGTGGCTCAGGGAGGAGGCGGCGAAGTAGTCCGCCACGGCCTCCGAGATGGCCCCCGCCTGGCCGAAGTTCTGGATGGGCCAGATCTTCTCGATGAGATAGTGGACGTATTCGTGGCGCGGCACCGTCGAGTCCTCGGTGAAGACGTCGTTGGGCGCCAGGGTGTTCACGTCGCCGAACATCAGATTGTCGAACTCCGGGTTGTAGAACGCGTTGACCATGTTCGGGCCGACGTGAGCCATGGCCACGAGCGGGCGCGTCACCGGCGCCGCGCTCGAGCGGTTCACGTCGGTGAAGAAGTAGTCGTGCATCGCGTTGAGGTGGTAGAACAGGTGCATCTCGGAGGAGAGGTTGAGGAAGGTGTTCGCGGCGGTCCAGGTATGGCTGCTGCCCGACGCGCCGTAGGTGAACGGGCTCGTCACGGTGAGGTAGCTCGACAGGATGACGTCGTAGCCCGTCTGAGTGCCCGCCTCGTTGGACTTCAGGCCGATGTGCATGACCTTGCCGTGGACCGCCGCGCCGCGGAACGCGCCGCGGTTGCCGAGATAGCTCGCCACGGCCCGGTCGCGGCCGTCGTAGAGCGTGACCTGGTCGTCGTCGGTGATGTCCCCTCCGGCGATGTCCGAGGCGCTCTCGCCGGAGAAGCCGCCCACGTTGAAGGCGCTGAACACGGGGAGGAACTTCACCTGGTTGGTCGGCACCGACCCGGTGAGGTTGATGGTCGCCACGTGCACGGTGGAGTTCGCGTAGGGGTGCGGCGAGGAGACCGGCGTGGCCAAAGTGGACCAGACGCCGTCGCCGTTGTCGTAGTGGGCCGACGCGGTGCGGAAGTTGGAGACGTTGACGTAGGGGCCCTGCAGCGACATGGAGACCTTGCCGGGCACGCCGTTGCAGAAGAAGCCGGAGCCGTAGGCGGAGTCGGTGTAGGTCGTCGAGAAAGTGGAGGCGTCGGCCACGTACACGTCCAGGTGGTCGAACGGGCGGCGCACCGCCACGGGCGTGGTCGTCGGGTCGATGTCGTAGACCATGCCGGCGACCACGCCCGAGGTCAGGCACACGGGCGGGGCGAAGCGCAGGTTGTTGTAGCGGAAGAGGACCTGCCCGGTGTGGGCGTCCACGTAGTAGCGCCAGGACGCGAGCGGGGCGCGCACGCGCACCTTCCAGGCCAGATGCGCCCGTCCCGTGCGCTCGAGCGGGAGGATGACCAGCTCGGGCTCGCCGTAGGCCTGGCCGCCCGCGTCGCGGCCCGCCGCGTCGCCGGCGGCCGCGCCGGGCACGGTCGGGGTCGTGGGCACGCCCGAGAGGTCCGGCTCCCACTTGGCGTCCACGCCCTCGACGGCGCCGGCGTCGTCGAGATGGACCTTCACGGCGGCGAACTCGACGGGCAGTCCCCGGTGCTTCTGCCGGAACAACACGTGTCGCGCGCCTTTGCCCTTGCGCTCCCGGTCGAAGCTGAGCACCGCCGGGTCGATGCCCAGCAGCGCGCCCTCCGAGCCCAGGAACTCGCGCGCGGCGTCCTCGGCGCGGCGGCCGCGGCGCGGGCGCGTGCGTCCGCCCGAGAGCCCGGCGGCCCCGCCCGTGCGCGGGTCCACCCGCAGGCGCCAGGCCCCCCCTTGGGAGGACTTGAAGCGCTCGAAGTCGCGGCGCAGGGTCCCCCGCGCGGCGCGGCGCACGCGCGGCTCCTTCTGGTCTAGCCCGAAGCGGCGGGCCTCGGCGCGCGCCTTGTCCCCGCCCTTGACCGCGGCCGCGGGCGCGGCCGACGCGAACAGGAGCGCGGCGAGCAGGAGGCGGGCCGTCACCGCGGCTCCCCGCGCTTGAGGGTCGAGATGACGGCCTTGGCCGCCCGGGCGCGCACGCGCCCGTCCCCGTCCTCGCGCATGGCCTTGGTCAGCAGCGCCAGCGCCTCGGGACGCCGCGACTCGGCCAACGCGGCCACGGCGAGCAGGCGCAGATCCGGGTCGCGCTGGCCCATGGTCAGCTCGGCCAGGGAGAGGTCCGTGTCCTCGCCGCGCGCGGCCAGCGCCGCCTGCGCCACGAGCGCCGGCTCGGGCGGCGGGGCGCCGTCGAGCAGGGCCTTGAGCGCGGCGGTGGACGCCGGCGCGTCCTGGCGCGCGAGCGCGCGCACCGCGGCCAGGCGCACGCGGCCGCTCTTGTCGCGCAGCGCCGTGACGGCGGCCTCGACGGCCTGCGCGTCGCCGAAGGCGCCCAGCGCGAGCACGGCCTCGGCGCGCACGGCGGTGGACACGTCCACGGAGGCGGCGATGAGCCGCTCGCGGCCGGGACGACCCACCAGGCCGAGCCGGCCCGCGGCGTAGGCGCGCACCTCGGGGTCGGGGTCCTCGAGCGACTCGAGGAAGGGCTGCAGGACGTCCTCGCGCCCCAACCGGCCCAGCGCCACGGCGGCGGCGTCGCGCACCTCGCCGGCGGGGTCGCGCAGGGCGCTCTCAAGCGACTCCTTGGCCAGGTCGCCCGCGGCCTCGCCCAGCCGCAGCACCGCGCGCGTGCGCGCGGCGTCGCGCGCCATGCGCCGCAGCTCGTCGGCCGGGCTCTTGGCCGCGCCCCAGGACAGCGGCTTGGTCTCCTCGATGAGCGCGGTCAGCCCGCGCACGTCGCCGAGCCGGTGCAGCCCCGCGGCCGCGGCCACGCGCGCGTCGGCGTTGTCGTCCTTCAGGCGCGCGCGCAGCAGCCCGGCGGCCGCTCGGTTGCCCAAGGCCGCGAACGCCTCGGCGACGGCGACGCGCACCTCCGCGTCGGGGTCGGACGCCCGCCCCGCCAACACGCCCAAAGCCTCGCGCCCCAGCTCCGCCCGGGCGGCGGCGTCGAGGACGGCGGTGGACTTGGAGACGGCGGCGGCCGAGGCCGGGAACGGGGCCAGGAGCAGCATGCCCCAAAAGGCTATCAGGGAAGCGTTACGGTAATGTTTCACCCGCGGGGGCGCTCGGACCGTCGGAAACTGGTGGGCCCGCCAGGAATCGAACCCGGATCACTTGGTTCGAAGCCAAGTACTCTATCCGTTGAGCTACAGGCCCAGGCCCCCAGTATATCGCAATTGTCCCCCGCCCGCCAGGCGGTCCCTGGCGCGGCGGGCGCGCGCGGTCTACACTGGGGCCATGCCGGGCCGCCGCCGCTGGACCTACGAGGAGGTCGTCGCCGCCTGCCGCCGCGGCGAATACCCCCACACGCCCATCCGGGCGGCGTCGGGCAGGGAGAACCTCCTGCTGGGCGTCGCGCCGAAGGACTACGCGCTCATGGAGGCGCGCGCCCGAGAGAGCGGCGCGGGCCTCGCCCTCATCGGCAGCCGCGTGTCGGGACCGCGGCTGCGGCAGCGGACCCTGCACCCCGTCCTGGCCCACTGCCTGCCGCTGCGCGGCGCCAGCCGCGCGCCATCGGCGCTCTACGCCGGGGTGGACGCGGGGCTCGACCTCGACAAAACCGTCATCAAGGACTACGGGCGCGAGGACCACGACAGTTCCGACCTCGGGGTGGTGCTGCTCTCCTCGCGCCCGCCCGGCGAGCTCGACGGGCTCGCGGCCGCCTTCGAGGCCGAGTTCTCGTCCTTCAGCGAGGACTTCCCCGTGCGCGTCTATTCCCATGTCCGCGGCTCGCGTTTCGCCGACGAGCCGGCCTTCGTCGCGGGCATCTGCGCCAAGCTGCGCGGCGGCATGCCCGCCGAGCCCGTCTTCAGCGACGAGGAGCTGGCCGCGGGTTTTCGCGAGGTCTACGCCCTGGTCGCGCCGCCGCGAGCATGAGTCAGCGGTCTGACTGGGACGCCTGCCACAGGCGCGCGTAGCGGCCGCCTCTGGCGAGCAGCTCGGCGTGGGTGCCGGTCTCGGCGATGCGGCCCTTGTCCATGACCACGATGAGGTCGGAGCCGGCGATGGTGGTCAGGTTGTGCGCGACGACGAGGGTGGTCGGCTTCTGCCCGGACTCGCCCTGGGTCAGGCGGTCGAGGGTCTCCTGGATCTCGCGTTCGGTCTTCTTGTCGAGCGCCGAGGTGGCCTCGTCGAGCACGAGCACGCGCGGCTTCTTGAGCAGCGCGCGCACGATGGCCACGCGTTGGCGCTGGCCGCCGGAGAGGGTCGCGCCGCCTTCGCCCACGCGCGTGTCGAGCCCCTGCGGGAAGGACTCCGCGTCGAAGACGAACTCGGCGCGCGCGGCCTTGATGGCGGCCATGAGCTCCTCGTCGGTCGCGGCGGGGCTGCCGTAGCTCATGTTGTAGCGCAGCGAGTCGTCGAAGAGACGGGTCTCCTGCGGGACCTTGGCCACGACGGAGGCCAGCGACTCCTCCGACAGCGTCGCGGCGTCCACGCCGTCGATGAGCACGCGCCCGGCGCCGGGCGTCCACAGGCCCTGGAGGAGCTTGAGCAAGGTGCTCTTGCCGGAGCCGGACTCGCCGACGAAGGCGACGGTCTGCCCGGGCTTGACGCGCAGGTCCACGCCGTGGATGCCGCCGCCGGAGCCCTCGCCGTAGCGGAAGCTCACGCCCTCGAAGACGACCTCGCCCGCGCCGGGCGCGACGACGCCGGTCTTGGCGGCGGGCAGGGGCTCGGCCAGCCACTCGCGCACCTGCGTGGTCTCGCCGTGCGCGTTTTTGTACTCGAGCCATCCCGCGGAGAGGCCGTCGAAGGCGGACTTCACGAACCCGGCGTAGAGGGTCATGACCACGATGCCGCCGGGCGTCAGGCCCATGGCGAGCGCGACGCCCCAGGCGCCGAGCATGTAGATGAGGTGGCGCGTGAAGAAGTCGGTGAGCGCCGAGGAGAGCATGTGCGCCTGCGCCCCGGCGCGCGCGTCGGCGCGGCCGACCTCGGCCAGGTCGTCGGCCTTGCCCGCGTATTCGGCCAGCGCGGCGTCCTCGCTGCCGAAGGTCTTCACGGTCTGGATGAGCTCGAGCTGCTGCTGGCCGGCCTCGCCCAGCGCCGCGCGTTTCTTGCCGAACACCGCGTAGAGCCGCTCGCGCTGGTTGCCGTAGTAGCCGTTGATGACGCCCAACACGGGCAGCATGACGAAGACGAGCGCGCCGGCGGCGGGGTTCACCGAGATGAGCAGGGCCGTCGCGGCGACGAGGGCCAGCAGGTTCTTCAGGATGGGCGCGCGCACGTCGAGGTTCTTCTTGATCAGCGCCTCGCTCTCCTCGTTGACGTGGCTGGCCAGCGCGGCGGACGGGTTGGCGCCGTGGAAGGCGACGCTTTTGCCGAGCAGGCGGCTCATCAGGTCCTTGCGCACCGCGGCCAGCGCGTCGGCGCGCGCGGCGCCCACGACCCAGGCTGTCTGCCGCTCGAGCAAAGACGCCGCGAGGAACAGCGCCAGCGAGCCCAGGCCCATGAGCAGCAGGGCGTCGGCGGAGGCGGCCAAGGTCGTGCGCGACGCCAGGTCGAGGAAGCCGCCGAGCAGCTTGGAGGCGCCCAGCAGCAGCGCGACGGTGGCCGTCATCAGCGCCGAGACCTTGAGCAAGGTCCCGCGCCCGATGAAACGCGCGGCCTCGGCGTCGCCCATCACGAAGCCGCGGATCTGCCCGACCAGGGACCGGACGCGGGCCAAGAGCGAGGGTTTGGCGGCGGCCGGCGCGGCGGCCGGCGCGGCGTCGGGCGCGGGCGCCGTCTTGG
>JANRKA010000161.1:0-18334 GCA_033875325.1 Elusimicrobiota bacterium
GGGTTCTCCCCATTGTTCCTTCTTTTTTGGGGGGGGGGGGGGGGCCCCCCCCCCGCGCCCTTCTTTTCCCCCCCGCCCCCCCCCGGTGGCGGGGGGCCTTAAACCCCCCGCGACGGGGGCCGTGACAGGACCCGCCTTTCCATTGACAAGGGGGGGCTCGGGGGCTATAGTTACAATCTCGGAGGGTACTATCACCATGGCCATCATCGATCGAGTCAAATACGACGGTCCCGGCAACGTCCTCGTCTGGAAGTACCCGTCCGAGGAGTTGAGCTGGGGCACCCAGGTCATCGTGAACCAGTCCCAGGAGGCCATCTTCTTCAAGGGCGGGCAGGCCCTCGACGTCCTCGGCCCCGGCACGCACACGCTGCGCACGGCCAACATCCCCATCCTGCGCAAGTACATCAACATCCCCTTCGGCGGGGAGACGCCGTTCGCGGCCGAGATCTACTACGTCAACAAGGCCGTCAACCTGGACGTGAAGTGGGGCACCAACGCGCCCATCCCCGTCCTTGACCCGAAGTTCAACGTCTACCTGCCGGTGCGCGCCTTCGGGCAGTTCGGCATCCAGGTCGCCGACGCCCGCGCGTTCATCGTCCAGCTCTCGGCGACCAACCCGCAGTTCACCACCGAGCAGCTCTCCAACCACTTCAAGGGCGTCCTGCTCACCAAGGCCAAGGACTACATCGCCGAGACCATCGTGAAGCAGAAGATCAACCTGCTCGAGATCTCCGCCTACCTCGAGGAGATGTCCGGCTCCCTGCAGGAGAAGCTCGCCGCCGACTTCGGCAAGTTCGGCGTGAAGCTCGTCAACTTCTACCTCAACTCCGTCGACGTCCCCGAGGACGACGACACCGTCGTGCGCCTGAAGAAGGCGCTCTCCGACAAGGCCGAGGTGGACATCATGGGCGACAAATACGCCCAGAAGCGGACCTTCGACGTGCTCGACAAGGCCGCGGGCAACGAGAGCGGCGGCGCGGGCGCCATCATGGGCGCCGGCCTCGGTCTCGGCGCGGGCCTCGGCGTGGGCCAGGCCATGGGCGGTCAGGTCGGAGCGGCGCTGGGCGGCGCGGCCGGCGGCCCGGCGGCCACCCCCGCGGGCGCGAAGTTCTGCGCCCAGTGCGGCAAGCCGCTGGCGGCCGGCGCGAAGTTCTGCGCCGAATGCGGCTCCAAGATCGGCTGAGCTAGGGCCGGACCGGCGGCAGGACGAAGGGCGAGCCCTCGAGCGGGACGACCGTCTCTCTGAGCCCGGAGGGCGTCGCTTCCACGCGCAGGTGGTGGGCGAAACGCTTCTTGGGGTAGCCCGGGGGCAGGGGATAGAGGGGTGAACCGCCCCCGCCCGAGATGACGTAACGCACGCCGCGGTGGTCGGCGGCCCAGAAGGCGTGGATGTGGCCCATGTACACGGCCTTCACGCCCCCGTTGGTCACCAGTTCCTCGAAGCGCGACGAGCCGAGGTCGAAGTAGTTGGTGAAGAAGTCGCGCAGATAACCCTTCTGCTCCTCCTGCTCCTGCGCGTCGAAGGACCACTCCTCGAGCGCGCCGACCTCGGCCAACGGCGTGATGGACTTGATGTAGTCCGGCGGAACGTGGGTGAAGACGACCTTGGGGCCCGGGACCGCGAGCGCGCGCTCGAGCCAGTCGAGTTGGGCGCCGGTGAGGCCGCGGTCGGAGGAATCCACGGTGATGAACCGCCAGCCCGCGTGGTCCTGGAAGTAGTCGCGCGGGCCGAACACGGCGTCGTAGAGGTTCTTGTCGGCGGCGCCGTTGGGGCGCGAGCGGTCGTGGTTGCCCACGGCGTGCAGCAGCGGGACGCGCGCTTCGGCGTCGATGAACGCGACGTGCTCGCGGTAGTGGTCCGCGTCGCCTTCGCTGACGAAATCGCCCAGCTGGAGCACGAAGTCGGGGCTCGTCGCCTGCAGGGCGCGCCACTGGTCGCGGAAGGCTGTGCGCCCCGGCGAGAAGACGCGCTCCCACCAGAAACGGCCGCGTTCGGTGTCCCCGAGCACGCCGAAGACGAACGGCGCGCCCGCCGGCCGAGGGGCGATGCGGCTCATCATCGCCGCCGTGCCCACGCGCGCCCGGGCCGCCGCGAGGTCGGGGGGCACGACGGTCGGGGAGGCGGAGGCCGCGCTCGCGCGGCGGCCTTGGACGGCGGGCGGCGAGAAGCTCGGGAGCGGCGTCTTCGCGCCGCGGCCCCCGTCGAACAACGCGTCGTGCGCGCCGGCGCACAGCGCGACGACGAGGAAAAGAGCGTTCACCGGAAGAGCTTCTTGAGGTCCGGGAGCTTGTTGCCGCCGGCGGCCTTGCCGAGGGCGTCCTTCAGGAGGCGGTCGAGCTCGCCTTTCTGCGCGTCGAGGGGGCCGAGCACCTGCTTGGACAGGCCGTCGGTCTGCGCGCGCACGCCCTTCATGCGCTCCTCATAAAGCGCGTTGACCTTGGCCTCGAGCGCCTTGCGCTGGGCGTCGAGCTCGCCGGCGACGGCCTTCTTCATCGCGCCCGCGACCGCCGTCCCGAGGTCGGAGGAGACCGCGAACTTCAGGTCGTCCTCGCGGCCCGACAGGCCGATCTTGACCGTGAAGCCCGGCAGCGAGCGCAACGCGTCGGAGACGAGGCGGCCCGCGGTCCCGTCGAGGGCGACCTTGGGCTCGATGGACACGCCGGCGGCGGTGACGAGGACCTCGCCCTTCCACTCCTCGCCGGAGGTGCTCACCACGCCGCGCACGCGCGCGGAGCCCGCGGCGATGGTGCCGCCGACCTCCCCGTCGCCCAACGCCGAGCCCGCGAGCGGGAAGCCGGAACCGTCGAACTCCACGACCACGCCCACGGGGTCGAGCTGCTGGTCGAGACGGGCCTTGAGGTCGAGCCTGAGGCCGTCGGAGGCGCCCGCGAGCTCGAGGCGGGCCGGTTTCCCGTAGAGCTTCGGGTTGGAGGTCACGCCGGTCAGCAGACCGGACAAGGCGACCGGCCTGCCGGCCTGCTCCGCGCTCAACTCGCCGCCGAGTTTGGCGCCTTCGAGCAGGAACTGCGGGTAGGCGTGGGCGCGGGGGAACTCGACGTCCACGCCGCGGCGGCGCGGCGGCGGGGGCGGCGTCGCGGCCTTCTTGGCGGCGGCTTTCTCCCGCGCCCAGCGCACCCACTTCAGCGCGACGGCGACCTTGCCGGCGGCCTGCGGGCCCAGCAGCCGGCGCGTGAGGCTCTCGGAATCGAGGGTCGGCAGACCGGCGGCGGCGAGCAGGCCGTCGAGGTCCTTGCCGCGCAGCGCGTCCACCTCCTTGACCAGTGCCTGGGCGTCGCCGAGGTCCTTCTGCGCCTCCTTGCGTATCGCCTCCGAGCGCGCGATGAGCTCCTTGATCTTGGCCTGGGCCTTCTGCGCCTCGGCGACCTTGCGCAGGATGGACGCGGCGTCGTTGCCGCCCGCGCCCAACGCCTTGAGCTGCTCGGCCACCTGCTTGATCTCGACTTCGATGGCCTTGAGCTCGGCGGGTTTGGACTTCCAGCGCTCCTCGACCTCTTTCGCCTTGGCCTTGGCCTCATCGGCCTTCTTCAAGCCGGTGAGCTTGGCCTCGTCCACTGCGGCGGCCGCGTTGCCCTTCACCTGCGCGCCGACGGAGGCGCCCCGGGAGAAGCCGAGTTTCTCGCGCGCGGCCAACTCCAGCTTCGAGGGCGGCGGAGCCGCGGGCAGGCGGCCGTCGCGGCGGCGCTTGGTGCCGAAGCGCACGCCTTCGACCGAGGCTTCGCGCACGACGGCTTTGCCGCGCAGCGCGGCGGACATGTCGAGCCGGAAGGCGGCGCGGTCGAAAGAGAGGGTGTTCCTCATGGTCTCGTCGGGGTCGGCGACCTCGACGGCGGCGACGACCAGCGTGCCCTGGAGCCACTTGGTCTTGAGCGAGTCCAGGTCCACCTTCGCGCCGTTGGCGGCCTGCGCGCCCGCGACCAAGGCGAGCTTGAGCAGCGGGTCGAAGCAGAAGAAGACGAGCAGCCAGAGCACGAGCGCGCCGCCCAAGAGCCCGAGGAGGGGGCCTCTCTTAAGGAAGCTCATCCCATGAACTCCTGGTACTTCTGGAACCAGTACCAGCTCTTGAGCGAGCGCATGACGGCGCTCCTCTCGATGTAGGGTTTGGCGACGGCGTTGTACCAGCCCGCCAGCCGCAGGCCGAGCAGATAAAGAGGCGCGAAGAGGACGACGGCGATGACGAGGTTGCCCAGGACCACCGAGTTGTTGAAGCGGGTCAGCGGCACGATGGGCAGGTCATAAAGGAAGGTCCACAGGCCCTTGAGGGCGGGGGCCTGCAGCAGCGCCAGGCCGAGGCGGTGCGCCGGCCCATCTATGGCGTAGGCCAGGGGAGTGAACACGGCGGCCGTGACGAAGGCCATGCCCTTGTCCACGCGCAGGAAGAAGAAGAGCAGGAAAAACGACGCGGCGATGAGGTTGCCCTTGGGCACCAGGCCCAGGGCGGCGCCCAGGGCGAAACCCGCGGCGAGGTGGCGCGGCTCGACGCCGCCCGCCAGGGCCAGGAGGAGGTTGCGCAGCAAGGAAAGCGGGTTCACGCCCGCTAATCTAGCAAATGGCCGCGGCCGTCAGTCCAGGTCGAGCGGGGCCAGGACGGTGAGGCAGGACTGCGTGATGCGGCCCAGGCCGGCGTACACGACGCGCCCGCCCTGGCGCAGCGAGGTGTCGGTCCAGGTGACGGTGCGGTCCGGGGTCGAGTAGGCCTGGAGGACGCCCGGCGCGGTGGCGCGGGTGCCGTCGCTCTTCGCGGGGAGGTGGGTGCGCGGGATACGCGCGGCCAGCGGGCTGGTGTGCGGGATGATGTATTCGACGTGGCCGGCGACGGCGTTGGCGCCGCGCGGCCGATTGATCTCCTCGCCGTTGCAGGTGGGCGCCCAGACGAGGAACAGTCCCTTGAACATCTCGCTGTCGGCCGTCCAGGGGATGGTCGCGGGCACGATGGGCTGCAGGCCGAGCTCCTCGAGCTGGGTCTCGGTGAGGCGGCCCATCAGGAAGGCTCGGCGCATGCCCATGAAGTCCTGCCGGGCGCGCTCGCGGGCGGCGTCACGCTCGGCGTTGCGGGGCGGCGGCTCCATGAGGCCCGCGTTCTGCACGGCGCGTTTGACCCAGCGCAGGCACCAGCCGCCGAAGCTGCGAACGGGCAGTCGCTGGGCCGCGTCGATGAGGTCGCGGATGCGGGCGCCATCGAGCGAGCCTTGCGCCAGGAACCACGGGATGGGTTGCGTGGTGAACCCGGAGGGGCTCCCGCCCGCCATGGCGAGCGGAGCGCCTTCCGGCGTCGCGGCGGCGGGACGCAGGGCGTGGGGCTGGGCGGCGGGCAGGCGGGCCGCGGTCATCGCGGCCGGCGTGAGCGTGCGCGGCGCGTCGGCGGCGTAGGCGACGACGAACAGGTTCCCGTGGCCGCCCTCGACGCGGGGTGCGGGCGCGGGCGCGGGACGGGGCGACGCGTCGCCCCCGCCCGCCCAGTCGGTCTCCGTGAGCGTGCCCAATTGCCGCCGGGTGAGCGTGAGGCGGGCGGACACGGCGGCGGCGAGGTCCGGCGTGAGCCGGCTGTTCTCGAGCTTGACGAGCAGGCTTTGGACGGCGTGCCGGTCCTCGGTCGTCAGGTTGCGCGCGACGCCGCGGCCCAGATACACGGGCACGGCGCTCTCCGGCGGCTCGACGCCCAGGCCGCGCGCGGCCTCGAGGACCATCTGCTCATAGACCGCGGCCACCATGCCGGACTCCCGGCCCCGCTGCACGGCGCGCGCTTCGCGCGCGGCCGCGGTCAAGGCGGAGAGCTCGGCGCCCGGAGCGCCTTGGTTCAGCAGCGCCGTGGCGCGCGTCTCGATGTCGGGCAGCGGCCGCGCCGGGGCGGGCGGGGCCGGCTGGTCGAGGAACGCGCGCGCGAGTTCGGCGCGCAGCGCGTCGATGCGGGGGTCGGCGGCCGCGCACGGCGCGGCCAGGAAAACGGCGACGGCGGCGACAAGGGGCGAGAGGGGTTTCGCCATGCCCCTAGGGTAAAGGCGCGGCCTGGCGTTGTCAAGGGACCGGGCCCCCCTTGACATCGGACACTCGTTCGATTATCCTTGTAGGCGCGCCGGCCGAGGGCGCCGGGAGACAAGAGGATGAGCAGACACGAGTCGGGGTTGACCCCCCGTCAGCAGCAGATACTGGAGCTGGTCCGCAACTTCACCGCCGACAACGGCTACGCGCCCACCGTGCGCGAGTTGTGCCGCCTGGCGGGCGTGAGTTCCCCGGACACGGTGCAGTATCACCTCGACAACCTGCGCAGCAAGGGGCTGTTGGAGGAGGCGCGCGGCAAGTCCCGCGCCGCCCTCATCGCCTCCGAGGAGCGCGTCGCGCTCATCCCCATCCTGGGCAAGGTGCCCGCCGGCCCCGCCTCCGGCGCCTACGCCGAGCCCGAAGGCCACGTCCCCACCGTGCTCGACCGCGGCGACGCGTCCGCACTGTTCGCCCTGAAGGTGAAAGGCGACTCCATGGAGCACACCCTCCACAACGGCGACACCGTCGTCGTTAAGTGGCAGGAGACCGCCTCCAACGGCGACATCGTCGTCGTGCGCTTCGACGACGGGGACGCGACCGTCAAGCGCCTCAAGGTCAAGCCGCAGGGCCTCGTGCTCGTCCCCGACAACGAGCGTTACGAGCCCTTCCCCATCGGCCAAGGCCGCATCGCCGGCAAGGTGATTTCGTTGATTAGGAAGTTATAATCAGGCATGCGTGGTTTTGTTCCGACCCCGGAAGCGATTGTGGACCGTATGGTCTACCGTCTTTTTCGGGGTCGTGCCATTGATGGGGGGGTGACGGTCCTTGACCCGGGCTGCGGTGAGGGCTTATTCATTGATGGGGTAATCCGGTGGTGCAAAAAGCATCGTCGACCGATTCCCCGCATCGTCGGAGTGGAGCTTCATCCTGGACGCAGCACGGCGGCGAAAGAACGCTTTAAGTCCTATCGTTCAGTGGAAATCCGCCACACGGACTTTCTTGTCGATAGTTTCGAGAAGTTCGACTACATCATCGGTAATCCACCGTATGTCAGTATCGGTCATTTAGACGAAGCCGAGAAGAGGTCGTATCGATCCCGATACGAGGCGGCAAAGGGGCGCTTCGACCTGTACATGCTTTTTTTCGAGCAAGGCATGCGCCAGCTTCAGGATGGCGGCCGGTTGGTTTTTATCACTCCAGAGAAGTATCTCTACGTAGATACGGCCAGAGCACTAAGGGTCTTGTTGTCGCAGAAGCGGCTCGCGGAGCTTTCATTCGTTCGCGAGGATGCTTTCGAAGGATATGTGACGTACCCGCTCATTACGGTGATTGAGAACAAGGCCCGCGCTGAAAAAACGCATGTGGCACTGCGCGACGGTTCAACGAAAGAGATCGAATTGAAAGGCTGCGGCTCGTCTTGGCTGGCCGGGCTGTCTGGAGGGGATAACAAAGATGGCGCCGTCTCGCTGCAGGCATTGTGCTCTCGCATCAGTTGCGGGGTCGCAACCGGAGCTGATTCCGTATTCGTGCGCCAGTCGGAAGGGGTGGAGTCGGCTCTCGCGCCCTTCGCGTATCCAACCATAGCCGGTCGGCAGCTCCGAGTGGACGCCGATGAGTATAAGTCGGTTGACGTTATGCTGATTCCCTACGGGAAGGATGGGAAGCTCCTTTCGGAAGCGTCATTGGGGGCGCTGAAAGACTACTTGAAAGCGCCTAAAATCAAAGAAAGGCTACTGGCTCGCACCTGCTCGGAGCGAAAGCCGTGGTATTCATTCCACGATAACATGCCTTTCTCGGACATCCTTAGGCCAAAGATTCTTTGCAAGGACATCACTTCGCGCCCGCGTTTTTGGGTGGATAGGCAGGGGACAATCGTTCCTCGTCATTCGGTCTACTACATCGTTCCAAAGAATCCGGCGGATTTGGATGGGTTGACTACCTATCTGAACTCCAAGCCTGCCGCTATCTGGCTCGCTCAGAATTGCCAGCGAGCCGCAAATGGCTTTTTGCGACTGCAAAGCAGCGTCTTGAAACGGATGCCAATTCCAGCGAAGCTGACCGAAGTTGAGCGGTAGCCGTTTGCTAGTATTCCTGCTGTGGCTGTCACCAGGAATACGCCCTTTGATGCCCTGATCGAGCACATCAATCAATCGGGCTATCACAATCACCGTAAGGTCAATCACTCCGACATTGTTAGTCGGGGCATTTTTGTCGACCTGCTCCAGACTTGCAGCTACATCAAGCAAGATTTCGATTCCGGCGTCATTAACCAGTGGCTGAACGTCGAATCTCCCGGGGGGCGCGAAAGAAACATCGACCTCTTCGTCGGAGAAGTGGATCCGATGAACAGCGGACCGACGCTCAGCAAGATCCGTATCTGTTGCGAGAACAAGAGCGTCATCACGGCGCATCGCAACGCGACAAACCGCTTTGACGATTTAGAAGCCGTGGCTCAGACTATAAATGGCGCTAGAGCGGAGGCCATTGTCGTCGCGACGGTCTTGGTCGGCATCTCCGAAAAATACCTGAACGTGGCGGATCGGATCAAGCCATATCGGACCCCGGTCCAGTTCAAAAAGCTGCTCAAGCGGTTCTCGACGGGAGATGAGGCTCTTTTCACCGAATTCCCGCCAGCTGTCAGTGCCAATACGGCGAACGATTTTGAACGCACCATAAAGACATTCAGAAAGATTCAAGTCCGTCAGCCGGGCCGTACGCATGAAGATGGTTGTGATGCCTTGCTCATCATCCCTGTGCGCGTTGATAACGTTCATAAAGCGGAAGTGGCGCGTGATAACCCCTTCGGTATTGATGTCGATGCCGACTATCAGCGCATGCTTCAGACGGTTTGTGCTGGCTATCGGGCGCGTTGGCACCCGATGAGCTGAGTCGGTGAGGACCGGCGCCAGCGCCGGTCCGGATGAGGCTCCCCCGCATTTTTAGGAAATGGAGAGCCCGAGCCGGAAGGACAGGGGCGCCTGCCCGGCGGCCTTCATCTTGGCGAGTTGCGTTCCCAATCGGGCCAGCCCACCCGGCCCCAGTAGCGCCCGACACGCGCGCAACTTCAGGAGCCCGCGCTCAAAAAGGTAATAAGCCCCTTCCGGCTTGCTCGGC
Organism: Elusimicrobiota bacterium; assembly: GCA_033875325.1. Taxonomy (GTDB): domain Bacteria; phylum Elusimicrobiota; class Elusimicrobia; order UBA1565; family UBA9628; genus GWA2-66-18. Next base: position 9,113 of record JANRKA010000161.1, read on the forward strand.
GCCGCGCGCAGCCGGTGCAAACCCGCCGCGACCTGGATGAGCCCCTGGAGCAGGACCTTCTCGTCCCCGGAGGCCTTCAGCCAGCCCGCCTCGAGCTCCTCGTGCGCCTCGAAGTACTTCCCTGCGCGGCACAACGCGTCGGCGCGGGAGAGCCAGTGCGCCAGCGTCACGGCGCTTTGGCGGCGCGCCGGGGGCCCAACTTGAAGTTCGCCACGACGGCTTCGAAGACGGGATATGTCTCCCGATAGATTTCGACGGGGGCGTGGTGGGAGATCCGGTAGAAGCCGCCTGGGACACGGACGATCGCCACCGACTCACGCATCGTGTAGATCACTTTTCGCTCGTGAATGCGCCGGAAAGGGCGGTCGAACTCGTAATAATCCACCTCGACGCCCCCGATGACGCGCTTCTCGAAAGGCACCACGGTGTTATAGCTCTCAATCATCGAGTAGCCGTCGTAGTACCACTTGGGGTCGGCGGACTTGTCCACCTTGTTGGGATAGCCGCCGATTCCGATGGACACCGAGCGAGGGAAACGCGCAGTGCCGGGGCCGAGCATGAGTACGCTCGCCCCGTAAGTGGAATCTTCCTTGACCTTCCAGTCCGCCGGCCCGACCGTGCTGAACTCCCCGGACGCCTCGACGTACGGCAAGAGTTCCAACCCGGCGACGATGGTCGCGTTCGTCGATGCAGCGGTTTCTTCTGCCGCCTTCTTACAGGCGTTCAAGCTGAGCAGTAGGACGAGGGCGAGGGCTTCTCTCATGGGCCGATCCTCGACAAAGCCGCTTCGATGGAGGCCAGCAGAGCGGCATCACCCGCAGACTGCGCCAATGACCGCGCGCGTCCGAGCATGACGGCCCGTTGGATGCGGTTGGTCTCCGAGGCTGACCTTGCCAAGTAGTGGCGGGCGAGCACGACGTTCAGATCGGACAAAGCCGACGGGATCTCGGCGGCATGCAGGGCCTCCAGGCGGCGGGCATGCGCTTCTTGAACGCGATTCAACGAGTCGCTGCCCGTTTGAAGGCGCTCCATCCGCCGGGCGCGCGCTCGGACCTGCGCGGGCGTCCCGGCGGGCGCGTTGGCGGCTTCGTCGACACGCCGCTGTTGAAGGGCACGGATTTCATTCAAGTCGGCGGCGCGAGCCGTCTCGACCGACTGATAGCGCTCGTACAGCTCATCGCGCCATACGGGATAGCCGCGCAGCATCGATTGATAGTCCTCCAACTCGGCCGGTTCGACATATGACCCGGGAGAAGTCTTCAGAAGGTCATGGATGTAGAGGTTCTTCTCGACGAAGGCCTCTTCCTCATATTCAAGCACAAGCGCGGGCGGCAAGGTGCCGCGCACCATCTGGCGGAACAGCGGGTCGCGGCGGTCCTGCCAGGCGTGGGTGAGCTCATGGGCGATGAGGGCGTCGTGTTCGGCCGTGATGCGGGCCGCGGCGTCCGGGTCGGCGGCGAGGGCGGCGGCCAGCGCGTTGGGGCGGGCGAGCTCGCGGCGCCGGGCGGCGCGGTCCACGGGGAGGGTGTCGCGCAGCAGGGCGGTGATGGCGATCTCGCGGTCGAGGACCAGGGCGCGGCGGATGTAGTCGTAACGCGCGGGGCTGCCGCCGCCGTCCTCGACGAGGATGGGCGGCAGCTGCGGGCGGCCGTCGGGGCCGTTGAGGCGCGAGACGACGAGGCGGCCGCGCTCGACCGCCGACAGGCGCGCGAGCGCCGCGGCGCGCAGGTTCTCGCCGGCGCGCTGCTCCTCGGGCGTCAGATAAGGGAAGTGGGGCCGCGACGGGCCCGGGCCCGCCGGGGCGACGACCGCGGGCGCGCCTCTGGCGGAGGCGGCCCCGTCGAAGGCCGCGGAGACGCGTTCGAGGTCCATCGCGGCGAAGGCGCGCAGCTGCCCGGCGGTGGTCCGCGGGTCCTGGAGCCGCGCCGCCATCTCGGGCGTGGCCAGCAGGAGGGCGCGCTCGCGGGCGACGGCCGACAGGGGCGCGTCCTGCGGCTCGGCCGTGAGCAGATGGCGCAGGCGCTCCAGGCGCAGGCGGCTCTCGCCCGCGTCGAGCAGGCGCAGGGCCTGCTCCAGGCCCGCCGCGTCCAGGGCCTCGAGCTCGAGGTCCATGACGACGCCGTCGTTCTCCAGGCGGAAGCCGAGTTTGCGCAGGCCCTCGATCTGGGCCACCTCCAGCGGCGGCTGGCGCTCGGTCCACAACGCGGGCGTGCCGTCGGACGCGCCCGCGGCGGCGGTGGAGGGGAGGAGAAAAGCGGCCAGGAGCAGGGCCCGCATGGTCTGACTGTAAAGAGAACGACGCTTTCCGTCAAGGGACCTAAAAAGCCCCTGGGCCTACCGTCGCGTAATCTTGATTTCTCCGACGAGAAATGCTATACTTATTGACCACCATCAGTAACCTATTGCTAATAGATGGCAATAGATGGACAAATGAGCGGCAGCGAGGTTCCATGTACCTGAAATCCATCGACATCGTCGGCTACAAGTCCTTCGCGTTGAAGACGCGCGTGGACCTGGAGCCCGGCATCACCGGGGTCATCGGGCCCAACGGCTGCGGCAAGTCGAACGTGATGGAGTCGGTGCGCTGGTGCCTCGGCGAGATGTCGTGGAAGTCCCTGCGCGCCACCACGATGACCGACGTCATCTTCGCGGGCACGGCCAAACGCCCGCCCATGTCCATGGCGGAGGTCACTTTGACCTTCGACAACGCCTCCTCCCTCCTGCCGGTGCAGTACTCCGAGGTCGTCATCACCCGCAAGCTGTTCCGCTCCGGCGAGTCCCAGTATTTCCTCAATAAGACCCAGTGCCGCCTGCGCGACATCCGCGAGATGTTCCTCGACACCGGCCTCGGCGGGGACGGCTACGCCATCATCGACCAGGGCGGCGTGGACGCGATGATCCGCGCCAAGCCCGAGGAGCGCCGCGCTTTCTTCGAGGAGGCCGCCGGCGTCGCCAAATACAACGCCAAGCGCGACGAGGCCCTGCGCAAGCTCGAGAAGGTGGACATGGACCTGGGCCGCCTCCAGGATTCGGTCGTCTTGATCGACGAGCAGGTCAAGAAACTCGACAGCGACGCCCGCAAGGCCAAGCTCTACGCCAAGTACAAGGTGGAGCTCGCCGCGATGGAAGCCATCCACATCGTCGAGCAGGCCGCCGCCGTCGAGGCGGAGCTGGCCGGCATGCAGGAGCGCATCGCCCCCGTCGAGCAGGTCCTCGGCGAGCGTCGCTCCCAGATCGCCGCCGAGGGCGCCCAGATCTCCGCGCTGCAGCTCGAGCGCGCCGGCGAGCAGAACCGCCTCATCGAGGCGAACCAGAAGGTCGCCGAGTCCAAGACCGAGATCGGCCGCCTCGAGGAGCGCCTCAACAGCTCCACCCAGACCATCGCCGGCATGGACGCCCGCGCCGAGCAGTGCCGCGCCGAGGCCGAGACCGCGCGCGCGCGCCAGGCCGCCATCGCTCCGGAATCCGAGCAGGTCGCCGCCATGCTCGCGCGCGCCGTCGCCGCGCTGGCCGAGGCCGCCGCGGAGGCCGCGCAGGCGCAGGCCGACCTCGACGCCCTGAAGGCCAAGGCCGACGCGGCCCAGGCCCTCAAGGACGACCGCAACAAGGCCGTTTCCGCCGCGCAGCAGGCCAGTTACGAGGCCGGCCGCGAGCTTTCGTCCGTGGAGAGCGAGCGCGCCCAGGCCGAGGTGCACGTGCGTTCCGGCCTGCGCAACCTGGAGCGCGACCTCGCCTCCGCGACCGAAGCCGAGTCCCGCTTGGCCGAGGCCCGCGCCGAGTTGTCCGCCGCCGAGACCCGCCTGGCCGAGGCCAAGGCCGCGTCCGCCGCCGCGGACGAGGCCGTGGACGGCCTGCGCCGCCGCCAGGCGTCTTTGGGCGAGGACGCGATGCGCCTGCACTCCGAGCTGGCCAACTCCAAGGCCCGTTCCGAGGCGCTCGAGGAGCAGGGCGGGCAGAACCCCTATTGGGTCGGCGCCCAGGCGGTCATCGACGCGAAGATCCCCGGCGTCGTCGGCACCGTGCGCGGCCTCTTCCGCTGCGACGACGCGCTCAAGCCCTGGCTCGAGGACATGCTCGGCGAGCGCCTCTACGCCGTGGTCTGCGAGGATTCGACGGCCGCGCGCGCGGGCGTCGAGCTGCTCGAGGCCGCCGGCAGCGGCCGCGCCCGCTTCCTGGTCGCGTCCGCCCTGCCCGCGGCGTCCTCCGAGCGCCCGTATCCGCCGGAGTCCAAGCCCCTCATCGCCCGCCTACAGTTCGACCCCGCGCACGAGCGCGTGCTGCGCCACCTCATGGCCGAGGCCTACGAGCTGGGCGGCAAGCTGTTCGGCGACCACTGGGTGTTCGGCGGCGCGCCGCAGCGCGAGACGCCGTCGGCCCAGCTCGCCGACCTGCCCGCCCTGAAGGCCAAGGTCCTCGAACTCGAGGTCCGCGGCACGACCCTTTCGGAGGAGCGCGCCTCCGTCGAGGCCGGCCTCGTGGAGGCCGTCGCCTCCGCGCGCAAGTCCGCCGAGGCCCTGTCCGCCGCCTCCGCGCAGCAGCACGGCCTGGAGGCGCTCGCGCGCCAGCTCGAGAGCGCCGCCGAGACGCACCGCCGCAACGTGGAGCTGTCCACCGGGGAGGCCGTGCGCGGCCTCGCCGAGGTCGCGGCGGCCAAGGAGCGCCTCGTCGCGCTCAAGACCCGCCGCGCCGAAGCCGACGCCGCCGTCGAGGCGGCCCGCGCCGAGGAGGCGCGCGCCGCCGAAACCCTGGGCGCCGCCCGCGAGGAGTTGGCCGCCAAACGCTCCTCCGTGGACGGCCTGGAGTCGCGCCGCCGCGGCGTCGAGCAGGAGCAGGCCGCCTACGCGGCCAGCGCCAAGCGCCTCGACGACGAGCGCGGCGCCCTCGAGGCCGCCATCGGCCGCCTCGAGACCGAGGTCGAGAGCCTCGCCGCCAGGAAGGCCGAGACGCTCGCCTCCCAGCGGCAGATGACCGAGTCCATCGAAGGGCTCATGGGCGGGCTCGCGACGCACGAGAACGCGGCCAAGGCCGTGTTCGACCGCCTGCAGGAGCTGGACCTCCAGCTCGCGCAGCGCTCCGACGAGCTCAAGAAGCTCCAGGCCGAGCACGACCAGGCCCAGGCCGACCTCCACCAGCACGAGGTGCACGCCTCCGCGCTGCGCTCCAAGGCCGACCTCCTCAAGACTCGGCTCTGGGATGAGTGGCAGCTCACGATCGAGGAAGCCAAGGCCAAACACGCCGGCACCGTCGTGGACGTCGAGAAGCTCGAGACCCTCAAGAAGCGCATCGCCAACATGGGCAACATCAACATGGCTGCCCCCGAGGAGTACGAGCAGTTGGCCGAGAAGCAGCGCTTCCTCATCGACCAGATCAACGACCTGCTCAAGGCCAAGGACGACCTCATGGCCGCCATCGCCAAGATCAACACGGCGACGCGCGAGAACTTCCGCCAGACCTTCACCGAGGTGCGCGAGCACTTCATCCGCCTCTACGGCGTGCTCTTCGAGGGCGGCGAGGCCGACCTCATCCTCACCGACCCCGAGAACTTCCTCGAGACCGGCGTGGAGATCATGGCCCAGCCCCCGGGCAAGAAGCTGCAGAGCATCACCTTGCTCTCCGGCGGCGAGAAGACGCTGACGGCCATCGCGCTGCTCTTCTCCTTCTTCATGGTGAAGCCCTCGCCGTTCTGCATGCTCGACGAGGCGGACGCGGCGCTCGACGACGCCAACATCGAGCGCTTCGTCTCGCTCGTGCGCGAGTTCCAGAACAAGACCCAGTTCCTCATCGTGTCCCACAACAAGCGCACGATGGAGGCCGCCGACGTCATGTACGGCGTCACCATGGAGGAGAAGGGCGTCTCCCAGCTCATCTCCGTGGACTTCCGCGGCAAGCAGGGCCCGAAGGCCGAGCCCTCCAAGAAGCGCGTGCTCGCGCAGGGCCCGTTCGCCGAGCCCAAAGGCGTCGAGGCCGTCGTCACGGCCGAGCCGGCCGTCGAGGCGATCTCCCCGGCGGCGGCCGAGGCCGTCGAAGCCGTCGGCGAGGTCCTCTCCGCGGACGCCGCGCCTGAGGCGCCCGAGGCGCCCGGCGAGCCGACCGACGAGCCCAAGCTCGGCTAAGAGAGCCGCCTGTCGGGCCCGGTGCCTGCCCCCCGGCTTGACGCCGCCTTGCGCGGCCCGCGCGGGAGGGGTATGCTAGGGCCCATGGCGGGCCTGACGGCTTGAAGTACGGGGTCATCTCCGACGTCCACTCCAACTACGAGGCGCTCGACGCCTGCCTCGAGTACCTGGGGGACCTGGGCGTGGAGGGCTGGATCTGCTGCGGCGACCTCGTGGGTTACGGCCCGGACCCGGACGCTTGCCTCGACCGCATCCGCGCGCTGCCGAACCTCTCCATCATCGGCGGCAACCACGACCTGGCCGTCATCGGACGCCTGGACCTGGACTGGTTCAACCAGTACGCGCGCGCGGCGGTGCTGTGGACGCGCCCGCTGCTCTCCGAGGAGAACACGCGCTTCCTCGAGGGCCTGACCGCGCGCGTCGAGACCCCGCGCTTCACCCTCGCCCACGGCACGCCGCGCAACCCGCCCGAGGAATACCTGCTCAGTCCCGCCCAGTTCCGCGACAACGCCCCGCTGGTGCGCCGCTGGCCGCTGTTCGTGGGGCACAGCCACATGCCGCTGCTGTTCCGCTTCGCGGACGGCGACAAGGTGGAGACGCACTTCCTCGAGGACCGCGAGGAGGTCCTCCCGCGCGCGGCCGACGGCTCTTTCGGCCCCGTCGCGCTCAACCCGGGGTCCGTCGGCCAGCCGCGCGACCAGAACCCCCGCGCGTCCTGCGGCGTCTTCGACGAGGACAGGGGCACCTTCCGCGTCGTGCGCCTCGCCTACGACGTGAAGGCGGTGCAGGAGAAGATCCGCGCCGCCGGCCTGCCCGAGTACCTCGCCCTGCGCCTGGCCTACGGCCAGTAGCCCCGGAGGGGGGTGAAAAAAACCGCCGCCTCCCGAATTTTCCGCTTGCAAGCGGAAAAACGGATGTCTAGAATCTCGCGCCATCGATCGTAGGGGCAGGCAACTTTGAAAGCCTGACACCAAGACGCGAGGAGGACACGCATGATCCGCACCCGCATCGCCGCCGCCGCTCTCGCCGCGCTCGTGCTGGCGGGACGCGCCGAGGCCCAGTCGGAAGCCGCCGCCGCCGGCGCCCGCGCCGCTTTCGACTTGTCCATCATCTCGCCCCAACCTGAGTTCCGCCGCAGCATGCGCAACAGCTGGCAGGTCATCGCCCAGGCCAACCCCGGCGCGGGCTTCTTCACGGTCAACGCCGCCCTCATCGCCACGGCCGACCTCGGCGCCGCCGCGGCGCCGACGGTCGAGGTGGACCTCGCGAGCCTCCTTAATAAGCAGCTCAAGACCTCGCTGAAGTACACGGTCGGCGGCAAGGACGTCTGGGTCGGCGGTGCTTTCGACCGGGCGCAGAACGCCTTCGTCTCCATCCTGGTGGACGGCGAGCCGGCCAAGTTCTACAACGTGCGCTCGCTCCTCGACCGGGAGCAGGCCCTGCAGTTGGGCACCGCGAGCTACAAGATGTACCTCGCGCCCAACGTCATCAACCAGATGAAGAGCGAGATCATCCTCGAGAACGCCGCCGACGAGGACGACAAGATCCGCATCACCCTCAAGAAGATGATGGACGCGGCCGGCGCGGCCGGCCACGCCGTCACGCTCGGGACCCAGGCCTACCGGGTGTTCTACACCGACGACGTGCGCAACGGCCAGGCCGACCCGTCCAGCAAGGTCCTGACCTTCCTCCTCGTGGACGCGCGCGGCGAGATCCACGTGTTCCTCATCCCGGCGGAGCTGGTGCCCGGCGACAAGATCGCGGTGTTCAAGATGTTCGAGGACAAACGCGTCGGGCTCACCCAGACCGGCGGACGACTCAAGATCTACGAGAATCCCTGATCCCGGGAGCTCGTGAAGCGGCGGGTCCTTCGGGGCCCGCCGCTTTTTTTGCCGTCCCGGTGCCAGGCTTGTGATGATTGACACCCGGCCCGCTCCCTGGGCCGTTTGTCGAACCACCCCTGGGACCTAAAGCCCATGTTGACCTCCGCGGCGGGTGCTACCATCCAGGCAGGAGGTACCATGAAGAAGATCCTGTCCGCCAACGGCCGCAAACATGGTCTGCGGGCCCGCGTCTCGGTCGTCGAGGAACGCTCCTGCCGCACCGTGCTCACCTTCGAGAGCCGTTCCCAGGCCTACACGTGGACCACGGACCGCGGCCGTTCGCGCGCCGTCGTCAAGCATTGACACGGACCCGCGCCGCCCTGCTCGCCCTGGCGCTGGGGTCGCCGACCGCTTCCGCGGCCGCCAACCCGAGCCTCGGCCAGGACTTCCGGGGCATGACGCAGTGGCTCAGCCATGAACTCGCCCAAGGATTGGCCTTCAACGCCGGCTCGAACTTCGACCCTCCTCACGAGGTCAAGGGTTACGCCCTGCAGCCGGACCTCTCCCTCGGCGTGGGACGCATGCCGCTCAACAAGCGCGATTTCCCGAGCATCACGGTGCCGGCCTTGAACGACTTCGGCGGGCAGAACCTGTTCCCCGACAGCGTGGTCTTCCCCAACCTGGCCCTGCACTTGCGCATGGGCCTGCCGTGGCGCGGCGACGTCTACTTCCGCTTCGCCGACGCGACGACGCCTTCGAACTACAAGATCTCCCGGACCATGACCGCCGCCGTGCAGACCAACTCCTACGGCATCGGCGTGCGCCAGCACCTCTTCGGACGCGAGGAGCAGCCGACGCTGACGCTGGGCGCCCATTACAACCACGTGAAGGGCCGAGTGCGGCTCAAGAGCCGCTTCCAGGTCAACGTGGACACGAACTTCACCGCCGACAGCGACTTGGACGGCGCGCTCGACTGGAACCTCAACAGCTACGGATTGACGGCCATCGTTCACAAGGCTTACGGCGCCTGGACCCCCTTCGGCGGCGTCGGCTACAACTACGCCACGGGCTCGGCGCGCGCGCGCCTCGAGCTCAAGTCCCAGACCGACCTCATCCCCGACGTCGTCGCCGAGGGCAGCAGCCGGCCCGAGCAGAGCCAGGGCCGCTGGATCTTCGGCGTCGAGTACAACAAGCCGACCTGGAGCGTGTTCGCCAACGCCGAGTTCAAGGCCCTGGGCCGCCTGCAGTACCGCAGCTTCATCGCGCAGATCGGCGTGGCCCTGCCC
>JANRKA010000162.1:0-34440 GCA_033875325.1 Elusimicrobiota bacterium
CCTCCTCAAGAAGGCGGCGGGCCTGGCCAAGGGCTCCGGCGAGCCGAACCGCAACAAGGTCGGCAAGATCACCAAGAAGCAGGCCGAAGAGGTCGCCAAGGCGAAGATGCCCGACCTCAACACCAAGGACCTCGAGCAGGCCACGCTCATGGTCATGGGCACCGCCCGCTCGATGGGCATCGTCGTCGAATAACGACGGCAACGATATCAGACCGAGCCTCAGGCCGGAGAACCGGCTCCAAGGGGCGCTAAAAGGTCAGGAGACAACACAATGGGCAAGAGATACGAAGCGCTGGTCAAGGACCTCGACCTCGCGAAGCTGAACACGCTGGAAGACGCGGCGGCCACGGTCAAGAAGTGCGCCACCGCCAAGTTCGACGAGACCGTCGAGCTGCACGTCCGCCTGGGCGTGGACCCCAAGCAGGCGGACCAGCAGGTCCGCGGCACCGTGGGTCTGCCGCACGGCCTCGGCAAGTCCAAGAAGGTCGCCGTCGTCGTGCGCGGCGAGAAGCAGAAGGACGCGAAGGCCGCCGGCGCCGACATCGTGGGCGCGGAAGACCTCGTGGACCAGATCGCCAAGGGCTTCACCGACTTCGAAGTCCTCGTCGCCACCCCGGACATGATGAAGGACCTCTCCAAACTCGGAAAGGTCCTCGGCCCGAAAGGCCTCATGCCCAACCCCAAGAGCGGCACGGTCACTATGGACGTGGCCAAGACCGTGAAAGAACTCAAGGCCGGCCGCGTGGAGTACAAGGTGGATGACTATGGCATCATCCACGTCCCGGTGGGCAAGGCGTCCTTCTCCCCGGACAAGATCGCCGGCAACGCGCGCACCGTGCTCGAGGCCATCACCAAGGCCAAACCCGCCGCCGCCAAGGGCATCTACATGATGTCCATCACGCTGTCCTCGACGATGGGGCCCGGCGTGAAGGTCGACCACAACACCAAGTACTGACCGGACGGGCGTCCGCCCGGACAACCGGCCCCCGCGCGAGCGGGGGCCGGTCTTTTTTCGCCCTATGAAGGAAGCGTCTGGGCCTTGTTATAGCCGCTCTCCGGGGTTATACAGGGGTTGGGCCTCATCCTCTGATGCGAAACCGGGTCATCGAGTCGACGACGGCGGGCCTCCTCCTGGCCCTGACGCTCGCGTCGCCCGCCCGCGGACAGACCCTCTACGGCGACTTCTCCACCTCGACCGGCGCCGTCTACCAGACGACGGGCCAGATCGACTCCGGCCAGGGCGTGGCCGCGGACACCGTCACCGCCGGCGGGCCTTTCGTGCTCGTCGCCGGCAACAACGGGAACTCCGGGACCGCGTTCGTCGTGAAGCTCTCCTCGACCGGCGTCGCCCTGGCCTCCGCGGCGTTCATCCCCTCCGGCATCGGCCAGGCGCTCGGCGTGGCGGTGGACGCCTCCGGCAACGCCTGGGTCGCCGGCATCCTGGTCGGCACCGGCTCCTACTCCAGCTGGCACGTCCGCAAATACGACCCTTCCCTGGTCCTCCTCGCCTCGCACACCATCGCGGGCTACGGCGTCGGCGAGAAGACGGCCAACGCCGTCGCCGTGGACGCGTCGGGCAACGCCTACGCCGTCGGTCACACCACCAACGGGGCCAACGGCCAGGACATATTGGTCGTCAAATACTCCCCCTCCCTCGTCGTGTTGGCGACGGCGACTTTGGGCACCGCGGCCTACGGCGAACACGCGGAGGCGGTCGCCCTGGACGCCTCGGGCAACGCGTTCGTCACGGGTTACCGCTACCAGGTGGGCTACGACTACTTCACCGCCAAGCTCGACGCGAATCTGGTCCTGCTCGCCACGGCCGTTTACGACGGCGGACTCGGCACGGATCGCGCGTTCGGCGTCGCGACGGACCCCTCCGGCAACGCCTTCGTCACCGGCGAGGTCGCCGTCGCCGCCGGCTACGCCGTGCGGACGGTGAGATACGACGCGTCGCTGTCCCAGACCGGGTTGGTCAGCCACGACCCCGGGATCGGCTACGACAGCGGCCGCGGCGCGGTCTTCATCGGCACGAACACGCTGGCCGTCCTCGCGACCGTGACCAACGCGAACGTCGACGCCGCCCTGCTCGAGTACGACGCGAGCCTGAACCTGATATCGTCGCAGACCTACGACGGCGGCGGCAGCGACGACGCTTACGGCCTGGCGGGCGGCGTCGCCGGGCAGTTGTACGCGACGCTCGAATCCTTGGCGTCGCCGGACCTGGCCATGCGCACCATCCGCCTGACGGCGGCGACCGTCTCCTCCGGCACGAGCGTCTCCACGCCGACGGCCCCGTCGGCCTTCAACGGCGTGGCCCAATCCACCTCCTCCGTCCTGTGGACCTGGACGGACGCCTCCTCGGACGAGGCCGGCTTCCGCGTCCTGCTGGGCACGAGCAACCTCTCCGGCGATCTCGCCGCCGGCGCGACCACCTGGCTCCAGACCGGCCTGGGGGTCAACGCGGCCGTCGGGCCTTTGAGCCTGCAGGCGTTCAACGCCTACGGCACGGCCAACGCCTCGATGACCTGGACGCGCCACAGCCTCGCCCAGGCGCCCACCGCCTTCACCGCGAGCGCGGTCCACGCCACCAGCGCCTCTTTCAGCTGGAACACGGGCGCCAACCCGCTCGGAGGACAGACCGGCTTCCTCGTCTATCGTTCGACCACGGGCCTGTGGACCCCCGTCGTCGTCGACACGAGCGCCGTCTCCACCTTGACGCTGACCGACCTCGTCGCCGCGACGAGTTACTACTTCCGCATCCGCGCCCAGAACTTCGACGGCGTCTACACGGCCTACGACTCGACCGTCTCCTTCGTCACGGCAGCCGCCGCGCCCCCCGGCTGCGCCGCCCTCACCAGCGTCTCCAGCGGCGCCTGGTCTTCCGCGGCGACCTGGTCCGTCGGACGGGCGCCGACCGCCTGCGACAGCGTGACGGTGGCAGCCGGCCACGCCGTCACGGTGGACACGACGAGCGCCGTCGCCTACCGGTTGGACGTCCCGGGCACGCTGGCGTTCAGCCGGTCGTCCTCCACGGTCCTGACCCTTCAGGGCGGCTCGATGACGGTCAGCGGCGTGCTCGACATGGGCACGGAGGCCTCCCCCATCCCCGGCGGCGTCTCCGCGACTTTGGCGCTCTCCAGCGGCGCCTTCACCGGCACGACCGCCCTCAGCGTCACGGCGACCGGCCGCTTCTGGCTCCACGGCGAGGCCAAGACCCCGTCCGTCACCGCCTCGGCGTCCGACGACCTCCTCGTCGGCGAGAACACCCTGACCTTGCCGGCCTCGGCGAGCTCGCTCAATTGGAAGGTCGGCGACCGCGTCGTCGTCGGTCCCTCGCAGGGCCGCGGCCGCGCCGCGGCCGAGGAACGCGTCATCAGCGGCATCGCAGGCGCGGTTGTTGCCCTCGACGCGCCCTTCGCCACCATCCACTACGCAAGCGCGGGAGTGCGGGTCGTGAACCTCGACCGCAACGTCGTCGTGCGCGGTGCGGGCACGCACGCGTCGAGCACCACCGCCCATATCAGCCTCAACGGAAGCTCGGCCGATGGCTTCATCGCAGCCTACGCGCGGTTCTCGTCGCTCGGCGCGTTGACGCGATTTGGCATCAACGTCGAAGCGGGCGCCGCCGCCCGGGTGTCGAGCAGCACCTTCATGGACAACTGGCACGGCCTGTACGCGGTGGGCGACGCCGGCGTGTACCGACGCAACATCTTCTACCGCAGCGTTCGCGACGGCATCTACCTGGTCGGCCGCAACATCGACTTCACGGGCAACGACATGCTCGGAAACGCCTGGCGCGGGTTCTACCAGTCGGGCGGCGGCGACTACCTCTACGCGACCGACAACGAGTTCTACGCCAACGACATGGCCGGCTTCTGGGCCAACGGCCAGGCCTACAACATGACCGTCATTCGCAATCGCTCCTACTCCAACGGCACGGGTTTCTCCTCCGGTTCCGGCTTCTGCTTCGACAACAGCTCCCGCCGCAATGTGATTGCGTTCAACTCCTCGCGCGACACCAACTACAAAGGCCTGCACCTCGACGGCTCGAACAACCTTGTGGTCGGCAACGATTTCGGCGGCTCCGACTACATCGGCCTCGGGTTGGTCGACCGAGGCTTCAACACCTTCATCGACAACTTCATCCATGACCATGCCGACGGCGGCATGCGCATCGCCGGCTACAGCGTGGGCACCGAGTTCATCGGCGGCGGCCTGGGTTACACGCCCGCCGGCGTCGCGCGCGCCGACGGCGGCGGCTCCTTCGCCGAGATCATCCTCGTCTCGACGGCCGCGCCCGGCAACGTCACTTTGCGCGGCGTGCGGGTCAACCCGGCGGCCGGCATCAACCAGCACGGCGACACCGGCAACGGCCTGACGCAGGACCAATACCTGCTGTCCTACAACCAGGACGCGGACACGGGCACGGTGCGGGTGTGGGGACACTACGCTCCGGCCTCGCTGTCGCTCACCGTCGCCACGCGCACATACGGCGCGCGACTGGTGCCCGCCCAGGTCATGCGCGGCACCGCGACGGTGACGGCGTCGGTCTCCGCGCCGGTGGACGCCAACGCCGTCACGCAGCTGGTCACGGCGCGTTACGCGTCGGTGGACGGCCTGTGGCGCGTGAGCGGCTCGGTCAGCGGCGCGCTCGGGACCTTCCCCATGACCGGGGGCTCCGCCGCGTTCCCTTCCGGGGCGCCCCAATTCACGCTCACGCTCACGGCCACCACGCCGCAGGACGGCGACCTCGTCGCCTGGGCCGTCATCGCCGCGGCTCCCGACGCCGGGACGCGCAAACGCCTGCTCGTCGGCCCGGTCAAGTCCATCTACAACTCCGGCCGCTCCCGCATCGTCGTGGCGCCCGGAGCGACCTTCGAGCTCGCAGGCGCGCCCGGACAGCCGGCCGTTCTCGCCTCGCTCGTGCCGGGCTCCACCGACTATTTCATGTTCCAGGCCTCGGGGACCTTCAGCGCGCAGGACGCGGCCATCTCGGACCTCGACGGCACGGGCCTCCACTTCAGCGGCACGGCCGGCGTGTCGTTGTCGAGCGTGACCTTCGATTACCTGGGCGTGACCGCGGGACAGACGGCGTCTTTCATCACCGCGAATGGCTTGACCTCGAGCGCGACCTTCCAGTCCGTCGCATTCCTGACCTCGCGCGCGACGACGACGGCCGCCGCGGCCTACAACGTGCGCGTCATCGGCGCGGACGCGGGTCTCAACTGGCTGTTCCGCGGCGACCCGGCCGGCATCTGGGGCGAGAGCTACGACCTCGACGCCGGCGGCCGCGTGGCCTGGGATGGCGGCCCGATGTCGCCCCCCACGGGTTTCGCCGGCGCGGCGCTCAGCCCGACGGCCATCCTGTGGTCCTGGCTCGACAACGCGACCAGCGAGGCCGGGTACAGTGTGATGTCCGGCACCACGAGCGCATCCGGCGACCTCGCGGCGGACGCGGCGTCCTGGACCCAGACCGGCCTGACCCCCGACACCTCTTACGGCCCCTATTTCGCCCGCGCCTTCCACGGCGGCGCTCCTTCCGACTCCGCCGCGGCGTCCGCGCGCACCTTGGCCGCCGTGCCGACGGGCACGGCGGTCTCCTCATATACCGCGACCGCCGCCACCATCTCCTGGACCCTCAACGGCAATCCCGCGACGACCGTCGCCCAGGTCCACCGCTCCACCGACGGCGCGTCTTACGCCCTGCACTACGCCTCGTCCGTCGTCTTCATGCGCGACGCGTCCCTGCTCGGCTGCACGAGCTACTACTACAAGGTCCGCAACCTCAACGGCGACGCGGTCGCCACGGCCTTCGACGCGGCGGTCCTGGTGCGCACCGCCGACACCGTGCCGGCCCCTCCCGCGAGCCTCTCGGCCGAGGCCGTCGCCGGCGGCCGCGTCAGCTTGCACTGGACCGGCTCGCCGACGGAAGGCGTCACGGGCTACCGCCTCTTCAGCGACGGCGGCACGGGCGTCTTCGACTTCAACGCGCCCATGGCCGTCTTCACCTCGACGGCGTCCGCCTACGAGACGGGCGTGCTCGCCTCGAGCGCGGCCTACGCTTTCGTGCTGCGCGCGACGCACCGCTGCGGCACCGTGGACGCGACCGGCGTGAGCGCGGCGGCGGCGTCCACCGCGACGCTGGCCGCGGTGCGCGCGTCCATCAAGAACCCGGACTCCGGCAAGCGCATCAACGGCAACAGCGTCACCATCATGGCCGAGCTGACCTCGGGCACGCCGTCCCAGGTCTCCCAGGTGCGCTTCCAGTACCGGGCCTCGACGAGCGCGGCCTGGGCGGATATCCCCGCGGCCAACGCCAACCACCCCAACCCCGACCTGTCGGCGCCCTATTTCACGCACTGGAACGTGACCGCGGTGACGGCCGGCGACTACCAGCTGCGCGCCGTGGCCTATGACGCCTCCGGCGCCGCCGACCCCGCGCCCGGCGCCATCACCGTGACCGTCACGGCCGTCTCGCCCGACATCACCGAGAACCTCGTGGGCGGCGACATCCAGAAGAGCCAGGCGCTCAACAACGCCGTGGTCAACACCATCGCCACGGGCGGCGGCGAGGCCAACGACCCTCTCGCCAAGATCGTCCTGCCGCCCGGCGCGCTCGACGGCTCGACGGTGACCGTCACCGTCGAGGCCAACCCGACCGTCACCACGGCCCCGCCCAGCGGCCTGACCGCGGTGGGCTCCTACCTGCGCATCGACCTCGACAACGGCCAGCACCAGCTCGCCAACGGCCAGACCGCGTGCATCACGATGTCCTATCCATCGAGCGGAGTGGATCCCTCGCGCCTGAGCATCTACTCCTATGACGACGCCGCGGCGCGCTGGACCAAGGACTTCAGCAGCACGGTCAACGCGTCCAGCCGGACCATCACCGGCTGCACGCCTCACTTCAGCATCTTCGCCGTGTTCGCCGGCGTGGCGTCCGCCACGATGCTCGACGCCGTCCGCGTGTACCCCAACCCTTACAAGCCCAACGGCGGCGACCCGGACGCGGGCAAGCCGTTCCGCGCCAACGACGCCACGACCGGCATCATCTTCGACAACCTCCCCGCCGCCGTCGTCATCGAGATCTACTCGCTCACGGGGCGACGCGTCGCGCGCTTCGACACCTCGGCCAGCGGCGGCCTCATCCGCTGGGACGCCCGCAACACCGACGGCCGAGACGTCGCCAGCGGAGGCTATTTCGCCGTCATCTCGTCGCCGGGACTCAAATCCACCGTCAAGAAGCTGCTCATCATCCGATGAGGAAAACGCGCGCCGTCCTGACGCTCGTCTTGGCCGCCCTGGCGGCCGCGGCCCCGCGCGCCCGCGCCGACGGCGGCTCGGACTCCTTCGAGTTCCTGCTGCTCGACGGCCACGCCCGCCCCTCCGCGCTCGGCGGCGCCTACTCCGCGCTGGCCGCCGACGCGTCGGCCCTGCGCTACAACCCGGCCGGCCTGGCGCGAGTGCGCTCCGACGAGGCGTCGGTGACGCACAACCAGTACGCGCAGGGCGTGACCCACCAGCAGCTCAGCGTCGTCCTGCGCCAGGGCCTCGGCGTCGAGTTCAACTACCTGGACTTCGGCAAGGTCCCGCGCACGACCCTCTCCCGTCCCGACGGCACGGGCGACCGCGCCGGCCTCAACGACACGGCCGTCACCATCGGCTACGGCACCGCCTACGGCCCCCTGGCGCTCGGCGCCTCGGGCAAATATTTCCGCGAGTCCATCGACACCCTCGCCGTCTCCGGTTACGCCGCGGACCTCGGCGCGCTGTATTCCTCCGAGCGCGTGCCGGGGCTGAGCGTCGGCGCCGCCCTGCTCAACGCCGGCCCCGAGGTGCGCTACCAAAGCCTCAAGCAGAAGCTGCCGGTGACCGCCCGCGTGGGCGCGGCCTACGCGTTCGACGCCGGCGCCAACGGCAACATCGTCACCGCCGAGGTCACGAAGCAGCGCGCGGACGCGCCCCTCCTGTCGTTGGGCGGCGAGACCGTGTTCGCGCGCTCCGTCGCCTTCCGCCTGGGCTACACCATGCGCAACAACACCGGCCTGGGGCTGACCGGCGGCGTGGGCTGGTTGTGGGAGAAGCTGGTCGTCGGCTACGCCTTCTCCCCGTACGGCGACCTCGGCTTGGCGCATCGGCTGACGCTGACCTGGCGCTGGGGCGAGGGAGCCGTCTCGGACAAGCCCGTGTTCTCGCGACAGACCAAGCCGTCCACCGCTTCGGACGACGCCGCGGGACTGTTGGCGCTCGCCGACGACGCCCTGGAGCGCGGCGACCACGCCGCGGCGCTCAAGAGCCTGGAGTCGGCGGAGCCCTTGCTCGGCCCCGAGGACCCGCGCCGCGTGCGGCGCCTGGAGCGCCGGGGCACCGCCCTGATGCGCTCGGGCAAGCCGGGCACGGCGCGCGAGAGCTTCACGGACGCCATCAAGGAGGCTCTGCGCCTGGGCGTCAAGGACGCCGCGGTCACCGACTGCTACGTCGGCCTGGGCCTCATCAGCGTGTCCGAGGGCAACAACGAATACGCCCTGCGTCTGTTCCTCAAGGCGCTGCACCTCGACCCCGCTCCCGCGACCAAGGCGCTGCTCGAATCGAAGATCGCCGACCTGCGGACGCGCTGACTCAGTCCTTCGGTCCGGCGCGCACGAGCTTGTACAGCCCCCAGAGGACGTTGACGACCGCGATCGCGCCTCCGATCATGATGAGGTAGGGCAGATAAGGCAGCACCGGCAGCGCGAAGCTGAGGAACCCCGGCAGCGCGGTCGGGACGTGGAAATAGCCGAAGATCGATCCGGCCAGGCTGAGGACGCCCTTGAACAGGGTGGCGCCGCCTTTCTTGCGCATCTCCTCGGCCACGAGGGGCGTCGGCACCGAGAATCGCTTTTTCCAGATCCTCTCGACATCGGCCAGCGCGTCCGAGACGATCGGATCGGGGCGTTTGTCGGCTTGGGCCGTGAGGGCTTCGATGATGGAGGCCAGGACCTCTTTATCCGCGTCTCCGCGGGCGATCTCGCGGATGGCGTCCGTCCGCAAGGCCTCGAACTCGGGGGCCGCGAACCGCTGAAGGCTGAGCGCGCGGACCGCGCGGTCGCGCGCCTGCTGCGTCGGCGCTTCCCGCGCGACCAGCCCGACGCCCGCGATCGCCCGCGCGATCTCCGTTTCATCGGCGAACGGGCTGCCCATTATCCGAGTGAAGCCTTCGAGCGCCTGCAGGGCGAGCCGCGGGTCGTCGTTCTCCTTGTAACGGGCGTGTTCCGCGGTGAACGCCTCCAACAAGCCGTCGGGTATCCGTCCCCGCGTGAGCGGCCCCAGCAGCGCGTCGCGCGAGCTCGCGCCGGGATCGGCGGCGCTCGCGCGCGCGCCCGGCGCTCCGGCGACCGCGTCCCCGGTCTTGGCGTCCGCTCGCGCGGCGTCGTTGAGGGTCGTCATGCCCGCCTCTTCGGCTCTCTCGACGGTGGAGGCGGTCAGACGCGCATGGGCCGCGAACGCCGCGTTGCGGGACGCTTCGAACTCGAGCTGCGTCTTCGGCGCGATGTAATCCGCGTGAATCCTGATGATGAGCGACAACAACGACTGCGCCTCGTAAAGAGCCGCCGCGTTCCCCGCCTCTTCGGCCTGACGCGCGGCGTCGACGAGTTGCCGGCCGTATTCCTCCAACCCCGCGCTCATCGTGTCGTAGGCCTTCTGCAGCGTGCGGATGCGTTCCTCGGGAGCCAGGTCCCTGAAAGCTTCAGGCGTCATCCCGGACTCCTGCAGATGATTCATCAGCAGGCTCATCTGAGCGGGGCGCGGGGCGTAAGTCGGCGCTTCGCCGTTCGCCTTGGCGACGCTGACCACCGGGACGAATGATTTCAACTGAGGGCTGAGCGTCAGCCGCTGAGTATGGGCAGCCGAATAAGCGCTGATGAGCGGCTGCTCCCAAGCGGACCAGGAAGCGGTGAATCGGGCGGGGGAAAAACGCGCCGGCAGCTGCGGCACGCGGACCGCGACGGCCATCGCCCAGGAGGCGGTGGCCAGCAGCACGGTCGTGAGCAGGGCTCTTCGGGCGTCCATCTCCTGATAAGGTTAGCCCGATTTCTCCGCGGTCGCCACCCCCCATTGGCCCCCTCCCTTATAGGTCCATCGACCCGTTGGCCGGCCCTTGACAGGGCCTCCTTGGTATGTATAATTATTCATGTCGATGAATAAATATACAGGCAAGGCGGTCCGCCAATCCGCCATCCTCGAGGCCATCGCCTCCGCCGACGTCGGCACGCAGAACGACCTCGTCGCGGCCTTGAAGCGCAAGGGCGTCGTCGCCACCCAGGTCTCCATCTCCCGCGACATCGCCGAACTCGGGCTCATCAAGGTCGGCGGTTTCTACCGCGCCGCCACGGCGGAATCCGGCGCGCACGACCCGGAGCTGCCCCTGCGCACCTTCGTTCGCGCCGTCAAAGCCGCCGGACCCCACCTGACCGTCGTGCGCTGCGACACCGGCACCGCGCCGCGCGTGGGGCTCGTGCTCGACGGCCTCGCCATGCCGGGGCTCGTGGGCACCCTGGCCGGCGACGACACGGTCTTCGTCGCCTGCGAGTCCGCCGCCGCCCAGAAGTCTCTCGTCACATTCCTGACCTCGAGGTTGAACGCCCCATGAAGAAGCCCCTCATCGTCCTCGCCTTCTCCGGCGGGCTCGACACCTCGTTCTGCGTGTTGTGGCTCAAGGAGACGCTCGGCGCGGAGGTCGTCACCGCCACCATCGACACCGGCGGCTTCTCCGCCGAGGAGCTCGCCTCCATCGCCGCGCGCGCCGCCTCCCTCGGCGTGAAGGAGCACCTCACGCTCGACGGCAAGGACGAGGTCTTCTCCCGCTTCGCCGTGCCCCTCATCCAAGGCAACGTCCTGCGCGGCCGGGCCTATCCGCTGTCGGTGGCCGCCGAACGCGTGCTCCAGGCCGAACTCGTCGCCCGCGTGGCGAAGGAGAAAGGCGCCGACGGCGTCGCGCACGGCTCGACCGGGGCCGGCAACGACCAGGTGCGCTTCGACGCGGTGTTCTCCGTGCTGCTGCCGGGCGTGAAGGTCCACGCCCCCATCCGCGACCTCGGCTGGTCGCGCCAGCAGGAGACCGATTACCTGGCGAAAGCCGGGGTCGCCGTGCCCGCCAAGACGACGGCCTACTCCATCAACGCCGGCCTGTGGGGCACCACGGTCGGCGGCGGCGCCACGCACGACCCGTGGGCCGAGATTCCGGATTCCGCGTTCCCGACGGCCACGGAGACGGCGCCGGACACGGCTCTCGATGTCGTCGTCGGATTCGAGAAAGGCGCGCCCCGCTCCTTGGATGGAAAACGACTTGGCGGCGTCGCCCTCGTGCAAGAGCTCCATAGGCTCGGCCGCCGGTTTGGCTGCGGCCGCGGGGTGCACATGGGCGACACCATCCTCGGCATCAAGGGCCGCATCGGCTTCGAGGCGCCCGCGCCGCTGATGCTCATCGCCGCGCACCAGGAGCTCGAGAAGCTGGTGCTCACGCGCTGGCAGTCCTTCTGGAAGGCGCAGTTGGGCGAGTTCTACGGCCAGATGCTGCACGAAGGCCTCTACTTCGACCCCGTCATGCGCGACATCGAGGCCCTCATCGCGTCGAGCCAGCTCACGGTGACCGGCGAGGCGCGCCTGCGGCTGCGCCCCGGCCGCTTCGAGGTCACCGGCGTGAAGAGCCCCTACAGCATGGTCTCCAGCGCGGCCGCCTACGGCGAGACGACCAAGCTCTGGACGGGCGACGAGGCCGCCGGCTTCTCCAAGCTCCACGCCCTCCCCATGACGCTCGCCGCCCGCGCGCGCAAGGACCTGGTGAACTCATGAAGATAATCCTCGACAAGATCGCGTCCACGACGCGCAACGCCCGCATCCCGCGCGAGGTCCTGGTCTCCGACCAGATACCCGCGCAGGAGGGCATGGTGCTGGCCGTGCGCGTGCACGGGCAGAAGAGCACCTACAACACCCTCGAGGACTGCCACGGCCGCATGATCAACCTCAACGACGGCGACGTCATCGCCGGCGTCCTGGGCTCGCGCCGCGCCCTGCGCGGCTACGCGGGGCAGGTGCCCGAGAGCATCAAGGTCGGCGACCGGCTGGACATCCTCAACCTCGGTGGCGTCATCGGCAAGTGCACCTCGGTGAACATCGAGCTGGGCAAGCCCCTGCAGGCCGAGGTGCTGGGGCAGATCCTCTCCTTCCCCCATCTGGGCGAGCGCGTGGGCGTGCCGGCCTCCATCAAGACGACCTCCGTCGCTTGGGCCGACAAGCTGCTGCCCTCGGCCCCCATCGTCTACGTCGCCGGGACCTGCATGAACGCGGGAAAAACCTTCGCCTGCGGCGAGGTCATCCGCTGGCTCGACAAGAAGGGCTACAAAGTGTGCGGCGCCAAGCTCACCGGCGTCTCCCTGCTGCGCGACACGATGAGCATGGTGGACCGCGGCGCGATGCGCAGCCTGTCCTTCACCGACGCGGGCGTGGTGTCCACCACCGGCAAGGTTTCGGTGCCCGTGGCCAAGGGCCTCATCAACGAGCTCAACAAGGACGAGCCGGACTGCCTGGTCATCGAGCTGGGCGACGGCATCCTCGGAGAATACGGCGTCCAGGAGATCCTGCACGACGACGAGCTGATGGGCGCCGCCTCCGCCCATCTCATGTGCGCCAACGACCCCGTGTCGGCCTGGGGCGCCGTCGAGCTGTTCAAGAACCGCTTCAAGCGCAAGGTGGACCTCATCTCCGGTCCCGCCACCGACAACGCGGTGGGCAAGGAGTTCATCGAGGGGCAGATCGGCGTGCGCGCCCTCAACGCGCGCATCGAATACGAGGCCCTGGGCGAGTTCGTCGAGAAAGCCGTCTTCGGAGGCTCGAAGTGAAGAAGCTGCGCGTCGGCATCGAGGGCGGGGCGGGCTTCACCGGCGGCGAGCTGCTGCGCCTCCTGCAGGGACACCCCAAGGCCGAGGTCACCCAGGTGACCTCCTCCACCTACCCGGGACGCCCCGTGTTCATGGCGCACCCCAACCTGCGCGCCTGCACGGACCTGCGCTTCGTGCAGAAGCTGGACTATTCCAAGCTCGACTGCCTCTTCATCGCGGGCGGCCACGGCGATTCCATGCGCGACGTGCCCGCCATCGTCGCCCACGCCGGCAAGACGCTGCGCATCATCGACCTCTCCGGCGACTTCCGCCTGCGCGACCCCGAGCTCTACCCGAAGTGGTACACCCGCACCCACAAGGCTCCGGAGCTGCTCAAGGACTTCGCGTACGGTCTCGTCGAGCTCAACCGCAAGGCCATCGCCAAGTCGCGTTTCATCGCCAACCCGGGCTGCTTCGCCACCGCGACCGCCTTGGCCCTCGGCCCGCTGGCCAAGGCCGGCGTCGCGGGCGTGGCCTCGGTCACCGCCATCACGGGCTCCTCGGGCTCGGGCGCCAACCCGTCCCACATCACGCACCACCCCATCCGCCACGCGAACTTGAAGGCCTACAAGCCCTTCGTGCACCAGCACGTGCCCGAGATCGAGCAGGTACTGGAGATGCTCGCCGGAGGCGAGCGGACGCTGACGCTGTCGCTCATCCCGCTGTCGGGTCCCTTCGTGCGCGGCATCTACGCCGTCTGCCAGGCGGACGCCCCCAAGGGCTGGAGCGAGGAGAAGGTCCTGGGCCTCTACAAGGCCGCCTACGGCGGCAGCCGCTTCGTGCGCCTCGTCGAGGAGCCGCCCTCGCTCGCCGCGGTCGTCGGCTCCAACCATTGCGACGTCTTCGTGACCGTGAAGGACGGGCGCGTCGGCGTCATCTCGGCCATCGACAACCTGGTCAAGGGCGCGTCGGGCCAGGCCATCCAGAACCTCAACGTCATGATGGGCTGGGACGAGGGCGCGGGCCTGGAGCTCGCGGGGCATTACCCGTGACCAACGAGCTCATGAGCCGGTCGCGCGCGCTCGAGGACCACTTCCTCCTGCCCACATACGAGAAGTTCCCCTTCGTGCTGGAGCGCGGGGAGGGCTGCTGGGTGTGGGACGAGGCCGGGAACAAATACCTCGACCTCTACGGCGGCCACGCGGTCGCGGCCATCGGGCACAGCCCCGCGGAAGTCGCCGACGCGCTGGCGGCCCAGTCGCGCAAGCTCCTCTTCTACTCGAACCTCGTCTACAACCGGGCGCGCGCCGAGGCCGCCGAAGCCCTCGTGGACTTCTGCGGCGAGGAAGGGTCCCAGGTGTTCTTCTGCAACTCCGGGGCCGAGGCCAACGAGAACGCCCTGCGCATCGCGCGCGCGACGACCGGGCGCGCGAAGGTCGTGGCGGCCGAAGGCGGGTTCCACGGGCGCACGGCGGCGGCCATCGCGGCGACCGGCTACAAATACCGCAAGAACCTGGCGGGGCTCGGCGCGGACATCTCGCATGTGCCCTTCAACGACTTGTCCGCGGCCGACAAAGCCTTGGAGGGCGCCGCCGCGTTCCTGCTCGAACCGATCCAGAGCGTGCAGGGCTGCACCACGGCCACGAGCGAATACCTGCAGGGACTGCAGAAGCTTTGCGAGAAACACGGCGCTCTGCTCATCTTTGATGAGGTTCAAACGGGCCTCGGACGCATCGGGCACCGCTCGGCACGACACCTCTTTGACGCGCGACCCGCGATGCAAACCTTCGCCAAAGCCCTGGCTTCCGGCGTGCCCGCGGGCGCGGTGCTCGTCGCTCCGGAAGTCGCGGCCAAGGTCAAGCCCGGAGAACTCGGCTCCACCTTCGGCGGCGGGCCGCTGGCCTGCGCCGCCGTCTCGGCCACGCTGGGCGTCATCACGCGCCGCCGGCTGTGGGAGAACGCCGCCGCGATGGAGGCGCTCGTGCGCTCCACCTTCGTCATGCCGGGCGTCAAGGAGATCCGCGGCAAAGGCCTCCTGCTCGGCCTCGTCCTGGACCGGCCGTCGAAGGACGCGCGCCGCCATCTGCTCTCCAAGCGCATCCTCGTCGGTGGCGCCGACGACCCGGCCGTCATCCGGCTGCTGCCGCCGCTCACGGTCGGAGCAGGCGAGCTCGGGCTGCTGCGCGAGGCGCTGGCGGAGGCGCTCGCGTGAGGCATTTCACGCATCTGAAGGACTTCAGCCCCGCCGAGCTCGACGCCCTCGTGGACGCCGCGCTGGCGCTGAAAGCCGACCGCGCTCCCCGGTCCGCGCTCGCCGGCAAGAGCCTCGCGTTCTGCTTCATGAACCCGTCCCTGCGCACCCAGGTCTCCTTCAACGTGGCGACCCATGAGCTGGGCGGACACCCGCTGACGCTGAGCCTGGGCTCCGGCGGCACCTGGGGCATGGAGTCGGTCGAGGGCGTGGTCATGGACGGCGCGGCCGCCGAGCACCTGAAGGAAGCCGTGCCGGTCCTCGGCCGCATGGTCGCGGCGCTGGGCCTTCGCTCCTTCCCCACCGGCCTGTCGTGGGAGGAGGACCGTCAGGAGAGGGCGCTGGCCGCCTTCCTCCGGTATTCCACCGTCCCCGTCGTCAACATGGAGTCGGCCAGCGGCCACCCGTGCCAGGCCTTGGCCGACCTGATGACCATCCGCGAGCGCATGGCGCCGGCGGGCAAGAACTTCCTGCTCACCTGGGCGCCGCACGTCAAGGCCCTGCCCATGGCCGTCCCCAACTCCGCCGTCGAGATGGCGTCCATGGCCGGCATGAACGTCACCATCGCCCGGCCCGAAGGCTACGACCTGGACCCCGAGGTGATGGCGCGCGTGAAGGCCAACTGCGCCGCGGCCGGCGCGACCCTGCGCGTCACCGACGACGCGACCGGGGCGTTCGACGGCCAACACGTGGTCTACGGCAAGTCCTGGGGGAGCATCGTCCATTACGGCAAGCCCCCGTCCGATGAACCGTCGTTCAGGAAGAAGTGGATGGTCTCAGCCGACAAGATGCGGCGGACCTCGGACGCCGTGTTCATGCACTGTCTGCCGGTCCGCCGCAACCTCGTCGTCGCCGACGAGGTGCTCGACGGGCCGTGGTCCGTCGTGGTGGACGAGGCCGAGAACCGCCTCCACACCGCCAAAGCCGTCCTGCTGCACCTGCTCGCCCCCCAGACCAACGCCGCTCCCAGGAGACACGCCCGATGACCGACTCGCCTCTCATGCTCAAGCAGGCCATCCCCTACATCCGTCTCTACAAGGGGAAGGTCTTCGTCGTGAAGGTGGGCGGGCGCGTCGTCGCGCGCCGCGAGTCTCTTGAAGGATTGGTCGAAGACCTCTGCCTGCTGCAGCAGGTCGGCATCCGCGTCGTGCTCGTGCACGGCGGCGGCTCCCAGGCCTCGGACCTCTCCAAACGCCTGGGCCAGGAGCCCAAGATCGTGGACGGACGCCGCGTCACCGACGCCCAGACTCTCGAGGTCGCCAAGATGGTGTACGGCGGCCAGCTCAACATCGACATCCTGGCGACCTTCCGCGCCCACGAGACGCCCGCCGTCGGCGTGTCCGGCGTGGACGCGGGCCTGGTCGTCGCCAAGAAACGCGCCGTCGGGGCCGTGGATTACGGCTTCGTCGGCGACATCGAGAGCGTGGACCCCAAGGTCTTGACCACCTTGCTCGACGCCGGGATGACGCCCGTCGTCGCCTGCCTGGGCGCCGACGCCGAGGGCGGCGTGCTCAACATCAACGCCGATTCGGTCGCCGAGGCCGTCGCGCGAGCTCTGAAGGCCGAGAAACTCGTCATCGTCACCGACACCGAGGGCCTGCTCAAGGACGCGAGCAACCCCTCGTCTTTGGTCTCCTACACCGACCTCGACGAGGTCGAGGAGTTCAAGAAGGCCGGCCGCCTCACCGGCGGCATGTTGCCCAAGGTGGACGCCTGCGCCCGCGCGCTCAAGGGCGGCGTGCGCCGCACCCACGTCATCAACGGCCTCAAGCCCGGCGCGCTGCTGCGCGAGGTGTTCACCAACGCCGGCTGCGGCACCATGATCGTCGAGCGGCGCGAGAAGCAGGTCTATCAGGTCACGGAATTGGCGACGGGAGGCGTCGCCGCGTGAACGCGACGAGCCTGCTGCAGGACCTCGTCCGGCTCCCCTCCGAAAGCGGCAAGGAGGACGCCGTGGTCGCGCGCCTGGCCGACGCCATGGGCGCGCTCGGCCTCGAACCCGCGGTCAGCGGCCGCAACCTGACGGCGATGCTCGACGGGGGCGAAGGCCCGCTGCTGCTGCTCAACTCGCACACGGACACCGTCCCCGTCGGACAGGGCTGGACCCGGGACCCGCTCGCCGCGGAGGTCGTGGACGGCAAGCTCTACGGACGCGGCTCCAACGACGCGAAGGGGTGCGTGACGGCCATGCTGCTCGGCGCCGCGGCGGCGTTCAAGACGAAGGCGCCCAAAGGCCGCGTTTTGCTCGCCTTCACCTGCGAAGAGGAGGTGCTCGGCCAGGGCCTGGAGAAGCTGCTCCCCTCTCTGCCGCGCCCCGATGCGGCCGTCGTGGGGGAGCCCACGGGCCTGTCCCCCGCCATCGCGCAGAAAGGCCTGCTCCTGCTCGAGATCACGGCGGCCGGCCGCTCCGCCCACGCGGCCTGGGGCGGCGGCGTCAACGCGGTGGTGGCCGCGGCCCGCGACGTCTTGGCGCTGGCGCGACTGTCCGTGCCCGGCGAACACCCCGCGCTCGGCCGCACCTCGCTCAACGTGACCCAGATTTCCGGCGGCTCCCGCCACAACGTCATCCCCGATTCCTGCAAGCTGGTGCTCGACGTCCGCACCGTCCCGACCGTCTCTCCCGAGGAGATCGTCGCCCTCGTCCGCCGCTCCGTCGAAGGGCAGGTAGCCGTGCGCTCCGACCGCCTGGGCTCGGTGGAGACCGACCCGGCCCATCCCATCGTGAAAGCCGCGCTCGCCGCCAACCCGGCGGGCAAGACCTACGGCTCCCCCACCCTCTCCGACTGGGTGTTCCTGCGCGGCATCCCGACCGTGAAGGCCGGCCCCGGCGACTCGACGCGCTCGCACACGCCCGACGAATACCTCGAGGTCGCCGAGCTCGAGGCGGGCGTCGCGTTCTACGAGAACCTCATCCGGCGCTACTTCGAGGCTAGCGAATGAAGAAGCTATGGCAGACCTCGGCGCCATTGGACGCCGCCGTCGAAGCCTACACCGTAGGCGACGACCCCGTTCTGGACGCGCGCCTGCTCCCCTTCGAGGTGTACGGCTCACTCGCCCACGCCGATGGACTGGTGCGCGCCGGGGTGTTGACGCGCAAACAGGCAGCTGCCCTCCGCAAGGAGCTGCGCAAACTGCACGGCCGCGCGGATGGCTTCGCCATCACGCGCGAACAAGAGGACGTCCACACCGCCGTCGAGCAGGCGCTGACCAAGGCCCTCGGCGACGCCGGCGCGAGGATCCACGCCGGCCGCTCGCGCAACGACCAGGTCCAGGCGGACCTGCGCCTGTTCCTGTTCGACCGCCTGCTCGGGCTGCACGCGGCCGCCGCCGCCGCTTCCGAGGCCTGGCAGGCGTTCGCCGAGAAGCATCAAGCCGTGGTCGTGCCCGGCTACTCCCATCTCCAACGCGCCATGCCCACCACGCTCGGGCATTGGGCCGCGTCGCACGCCGAAGCCCTCGTCGAGGGCATGGAAACGCTGCGGCGCGCCTACGAGGAGACCGACGCCTGCCCGCTCGGTTCGGCCGCCGGTTACGGGGTGACGCTGCCGCTCGACCGCGGCTTCGTGGCAAAACGGCTCGGCTTCTCGCGCGTCCAGCGCAACACCTTGCGCGTGCAAAGCGCGCGCCCCCGCGTCGAGGCGGCCGTGCTGGCGGCATTGACCCTCGTCGCCCGCGACCTCGGCGTGTTGGCCTGGGACCTGTCGCTCTACACCACCGCCGAGTTCGGCTTCCTGAAGCTCGGCGACTCCTTCACCACGGGCTCGAGCATCATGCCTCAGAAAAAGAACCCGGACGTGGCCGAGCTCACCCGCGCCAAAGCCGCGTTGTTCCCGGGCTGGCTCTCGCAAACGCTCGCCGTCGGCGCCATGCCGTCGGGCTACCACCGCGACTACCAACTCACCAAGGGCCCGCTGATGGCCGCGCTCGACACGGCGGCCTCGATGCTCGACATGGCCGCCCGGCTGCCCGCCTCGCTGCGCGTGGACGCCGCGCGCTGCGCCGCCGCCGTCACCGAGGACCTGCTCGCCACCCAGGAGGCCGTCGCGTTGGTCAAAAGCGGCTTGCCCTTCCGCGCCGCCTATCGCGCCGTGGCCGAACGGGCCCGCGCCCGCGTGGGCGCGCCGCGCGTCGTCGTCTCGCCGGAACTGCCGTCTTACTCCGGCGCCCCGGCCAAGCCCGACTGGAAGGGCCTGAAGGCCGACCGCGCGCGCGCCGCCGCCTGGGGCCGGGCGCGCCGCCGCGCGCTCGACGCGGCCTGGTCATCCCTGCTGCGCGGCTGAGCGCCGCGACGGCGCCGTGCTAGAATCAGGCATGGCCGTGCGCGCCGACGCCCTCGAGATCGCCCGCGTCCTGGAGGAAGCCGCCCGCTCCAAGGACCTGTCGCGCTACAAGGCCCCTTCGCCCATCGGCGAGGACGCCGCCGTGTACGCGCGGCTCATGAAAGTCCTCCCCCGCCAGGGCGACGTGCCCGGCCACCTGAAGGAGGCCCGCTTCCGGCCGCTGTACCTCGTCAACGGCCTGGTCGTGGCGGCCGCACTGCCGCGTCCGTCGCGAGCCGTGCTGCTGGAGGCTTTGGCCGCGGGACTGCTCGAATTCATCGAGCACTTCGAGCTCCTCGCCGAGCGCCGCGCCGCGAACCCGCCCCCGGTGACGCCCGAGGCCGCCGCGCGCCAAGCGCGTTACTTCGCCTACGTCGCGGCCCAGCTCATCGAATGCGGCCTGCCCGTGACCGGCGCGCTCGCCGTGATGAAAGCCGACGCCGCCGACGGCGACACCTCGGAGGAGGTCCGCTCCTGGATCGAGCGCGGCCCCTCGGCCATGCTCGCCTCCCCCCTGTTGAGCGAGCGCGAGCGCGAACTGTGGAAGGGCGTGTTCGACGCGGGGAGGGCCGCCTGGGCGCCGCTGCGCGACCACCTGGTCGCGGTGCACGGCCTGCCGTTCCGCCCGGTCCCGGAGCGTTAGGCGGCCGGGTAGAACTCGTCGATCGCGCGCGCGATCTCGGCGGGCGTGGCGCTGAAGGTCCGCAGGTCGCAGCGCGTGATGAGGCGCAGGCGGTCCACCGCGACGGCGTCGTCGGGGTCGGCCATGGCGACCGACAAGGTGTCTCCTTCCACGGACAACGGGAACACCTTGTGGGCCTCGGCGAAGCAGCGCGGAACGAGGTGCTCCAACCCTTGTTTGGGCTGGGCTTTGAGCAGGATGCGGTCGCGGGTCATGGAGGGGGCCATGCCTTTACTGTAGCAGGCGTTGCGGGTTCCGTCGAGGCCCAGAGTACCCGGCGGCCCGGCGGCGCCGCGTCCGGCCGGGTCCTGCCGCCCCGTTTTGTTTCGAAAATGCGAGGCGCAGGCGCCTACCGCCCAGCTATCACGACCTGGGGAAACCGCGCCTCGCATTTTCGAAACGAAAACGAGGCGTCACCCCGCCGGACGCGGCGCCGCCGGGCCGCCTCAGCCGATAACGGCAACGGCAAGGAACCCTCATAGGTGCGGGTGGCGCGCTGCGGCAAATGACATTTAGGACGCCGCGCTTTGCCCAGGGCGTGGTAGCGGGGCGGGTGGTGCCTGCGGCGGGCGAAAAGTCATATGCCGCAGCGCGACAGGACCCGCACCTTATAAAGGATTCCGCTCAGCGGAGCTCGATGAGGACCCTCTTGGCGCGCGCGCCCAGTTCCTCGCGGGCCGGCAAAGTCTGCGGGGTCTGCTCGACGTTGGACAAACGCGCCTCGCGTTCCACTTCGGGGCCCACGAAGTCCGCCAGCTCGCCGAAGGTCACCCGGCCGTCGCGGTCGGCGTCCGCGCCGCCGCGCAGGCCGCGCAGGAGGTGATAGGTCATCAGGCCGTGCCCCGCCGCGTCGTAGGACGAGCTGATCTGTCCGGGGCCCGACGCGGCCAAGGCCGCGGTGTTGCCGCCGACGGCCAGGTCGGTGCGCACCGTCACCAGCGGGCGCGTGCCCTTGGCGATGAGCGAGCGGCCTCCTTGGCCGGAGAAGCAGGAGTCGAGGAGGACGGTCGCGTCCTTGGCCGGGAGCTCCTTAAGCGAGTCGTAGAGCCGCCGCAGCGGGAAGGCCGTGTCCTTCGTGTAGGCGGGATCGCCGTCGAAGGGCACCAGGTAGGCCTCGCCCGTGGCCGCGTCCGGCGCGCCGTGGCCGGCGAAGAAGACGAACACGCGGCTGCGGGAGTTCGCCCGGTTCTTGAGCCACGGCCCCAGGTATTTGTCGAGGTCGCCTTTGGCCGCGCCCTCGTCGAGCAGCAGCACCGCGTTGCGCGGGTCCACGCCCATGGACTTCGTCAGGTAGGCGTGCACGGCGCGCGCGTCCCGCCCGGCGTGGTCCACGCCGGGCAGGCCGGCCTGCCGGTAGCGCTCGATGCCGATGACCACCGCCAGGGCGTCCGGGTCGGCCTTGGCCTTCGTGAGCGGCGGCTCGTCCACGTCGTCCGAGGCGGTGGCCGCCGCGGCTTGGTCGCGCCCCTGGACGGTGACGACTTGGGCGTCGGGCGCCTGCCCCAGGACCAGGCCGAGCCCGCGGCGCGAGAAGCCGAAACGCCCGAGCGATTCCGACACGGTGAGCGCGACGGGCAGCGCCTTGCCCTTGAAGCGGGCGTTGACGAAGAACTCGAAGTCGAAGCGCCTGGACTCGCCCGCGGCGATGACGCCCAGCTCGCGCCGGGTCTCGCCCGCGGGGAACACGTCGGCGTCGCCGGGCACCAGCTCCGCGACGACGGCCTGCGCGGGCCCCTCGCCGGCGTTGCGCAGCGTGATGGACAGCTTGTTGACCTCGGCGGGCTTGACCACGCCCGCTCCGCCCACGGAGAGAGCCGCCACCTCCAGGCGCGGCGCCTTCAGCGCCACGGTCTCGAACTCGATGAGGGCGTCGGGCGCGTCGAAGCCGTTGGCCTCGCGCGCGCTCAGCCGCACGCGCGCCTTGCCGCCGGCCAGCGAGACGAGCCCCGTGAGCGGCAGGCGCCGCTCGAGCGAGCCGCCCGGCGACAGGTCGCCGGCCAGGACGGTCTCCGGCAGCTTCAGGCCCGCGACGGGCTCGACGAGCCCCGCGCTCACGCGCAGCCCGTGCGCCTTGCCCGGCCCCGCGTTGGTCACCTTCACCACCAGCTCCGCCTTCTCGCCGGCGGCCAACCGGCGGTCGCCGGACGGCTCGACGAGCGCGACCGACGCGGTCAGTTTCGCCGGCGCGACGGGTTTGGGCGCGGCGGTCTTGCCGCCCGTGAGGCCGTAGAGGACCACGCTCGTGCCTTGCGCGACCGCGAGCCGGCCGTCGGACAGGAACGAATAAGCCCCGTTGTAGCCCGTGGGCAGTTGGCCGCGTTTGGCGCGCGCCGCGAGCTCGTAGACCGCG
Organism: Elusimicrobiota bacterium; assembly: GCA_033875325.1. Taxonomy (GTDB): domain Bacteria; phylum Elusimicrobiota; class Elusimicrobia; order UBA1565; family UBA9628; genus GWA2-66-18. The sequence goes on from JANRKA010000162.1 coordinate 22,463, forward strand.
GTGTCGTTGCCGACCGTAGAGCAGCCAGCGCCCGTCCGGGGAAGCCGCCAGCTCGTAGGCGCTCTGGTCGTGCGGCGTCACGCCGCCCACCCGCGCGCCCGTCTGCGCGTCCCACAGCGTCAGAGTCGACTCGCGGTTCTGGTCGAAGGTCTGCCAAGCGCCCACGGCCACGGTCCGCGAGTCGGCCAACCACGCCAACGCGGAGGGGTGGGCGTACGGAGCGCGGAAACTCGTCTTGCGCTGGCCCGCCTCCGGGTCCCATATCTCCACGAGACCGCCTTCCCTCACGAAGGCGAGCCAGGCTCCATCGGGCGAGAACTGCGCCCCCCTCACGCAGCCTTTGGCGCCGGGCAGGGCGCGCGGCTTGTCGGAAGGATAGTCGAAGAGCAGGGCCTCCTCCTCGGAGTCGTAGCAGCCGCCCACGAAGAGGCGCCGTCCGTCGGGCGAGACGGCCGCGGCGTTGATGGTCTCGATGGACACGATCTGCCACGGCTGGAACGCGCTGCCCGTCGCCCTCTTCTCGTAGCGCGCGCGGCCGCCGTTCCAGAACACCCGCCCCTTGCCCGTGGCGGGATCGAGCAGGACGACGCTGTTGTCCACGAACCCGGCCAGGACGCCGTCGGACATGAAGCCGGCCGCGTAGGCGTAGGAATGCTCCGAGGAGACGACCGAGGCGCGCCAGCGCGCCTTGAGCGCGAGCGAGGTCAGGTCGAAGACGGCGAGGGAGTGCCGGTCGAGCCCCGCCCCCAGCCAGCGCGCGTCGCGCGAGCCCCTGAGCCCGCGCAGCTCCGCGTCGGCCGGGATCTGGGCCAGGCGCTTGGGCTCGTAGTCGGGGAGGTCCTCCTCCGCCCCGCTCGTGGCGAAGGAGGCGGCCGCGGGCGCTCCGGCGCCCAGCGCCAGCCGCAAAGAACGGCCCTTGAAGCCGTGGCGTCCCAGCGATTCCGTCGCCGTCGCCGTGATGGGCAGTTCGCCGGCGCCGGCGTAGCGCTTGTTGACGAAGAAGCGGAACGCGGCGCGTTTGGTCTCGCCGGGGCCGATGACGCCGACGGCCACCGGTCCCTCCTTCTCGAGGAAGATGTCCGGGCTGCCGGGCTGCAGGGACACCGCCACGCGGTCGGCCGCGCCGGCGCCCGCGTTGCGCACCAGGAGCACGGCCTCGACCGATTCCGCGCTCTTGAGCGGGCCGCCTCCGGTCAGCTCGACGCCGGCCAGCTCCAGGCGCGGCGGCTCGAAGCCCTGGACCTCGAACTCGACGGAGACGGGCTCGGCGTCGAAACCGTTGGCCTCCAGCGTCTCGATGACGAGACCGACCTTGCCGGTCTTGAGGCCGCGCATCGTCGGCACGGTCACGCTCAGGGCCTTGGTGGCGCCGGGCGCGAGCGTCTCCAGCGTGAGCTCCCGCGGCGCGAGCGCGCCCGGCGTCGGCGCGGTCAACCGCGGCGCGACGCGCACCAGGTGCGCCGCGCCCGCGCCCTCGTTGGCCAACAGCAGGCGGACCGTGGCCGTGGAGCCCGCCGTCACGCGCCCCTCGGGCGGCTCGGCCATGACGCTCAGGCGCGCCGGCGCCGTCGGGCGCGGGGCCGTCGGCGGCGGCGCGGGCGCGACGGCGTAGAGGGTGACGTTGCCGTCGATGTCGCCCAGCGCGATGCCCCGGCCGTCCGGCGTGAACGCCACGGCGTAATCGGAACGGCCGCTGCGGAACACGCGTCGGCGCCCGGTGGCGACGTCCACCAGCGAGGTGTAGTAGGCGCCCTCCACCAGCAGCGAGCCGTCGGGCGAGAAGGCCATGACGTTGGCGCTCCCCGGGTTCACCCACCGCTCGAGCCCGCTGGCCAGGTCCACCAGGGCCACGGTGCCGTCCGCGAGCGAGCTCTCGAGGAAGAAGGCCGCCGACGCGCCGTCGCGGCTCACCGCGTGGGGACTGACCGTGCGGGCGCGCCAGGAGACGCGCGCCCGGCCTTGCCCGTCGTGCAGGCGCAGCGTCCCGTAGCCGTCCTGCGAGCCGGACCAGACCAGCGCCTCGCCGGAGGGGCCGGCCGGCGTCAGGCCGGAGTAGGGCACGCCGGTGACGAGCGGCTCCGCGGCTCCGCCGGGCGCCGGCGCCCAGGCGCAATAGACGCCGTCGCCGCTGACGCTCAAGAGACGCGCGGCGTCGTCCGTCCAGAAGACGCGGGACGGCCCGGCCGCGCAAGGGTCCGGCGCGGTCTCGGCGTGTTTGAGGGTCTTGAGGTCCACGAGGCTCAGGCGGTCGCGGGCGTAGCCGCCCGCCGCCAGCCAGGCCCCGTCGGGCGAGAAGCCCAGCGCCGAGACGGCGCGGGTCTTGTCCGGGTGCGTCTTCCAGGAGCCGAGCTCGCGCCCGTCCTTCGTCGCGTGCAGGCGCACGACGGACCCGTCGGCGAAGGCGAAAAGAGCTCCGTCGGCCGACATGGCCGCGAGCCGGCCCTGGCTCGAATACTGGTCGTCGGCCTGCACCGTCCAGCTCTTGAGCGCCCGCCCGCCCTCCGCGTCGAGCAGGTGCACCCGCTGGCCCGCGCCCGCGACCACGCGCGTCCCATCGGGCGACACGCGCACCGCGGTCGCGTCGTGTTTGCCGTCGGGCATCGCCAGCTCCAGGCGCAGCGTCCCGCTCTGCGCGTCCCATATCCGGACCGCCCCGTCGGTGAAGCCGCCCTGGGATATCAGCGTGCGCCCGTCGCTCGTGAAGTGCAGCGCGTGCACCGTCGCCCGCTTGCGGGCCGGGATCTCCAGCCGCTGCACGGCGGTGAGGTCAGGGGTGGGCGCGGGAGCGGCGGAGGCGAGGACTCCGGCCAAGAGCAGGAAAAGGGTCTTCATGGGCCGAGTCTAGCAAACCCGGCGGGCGCGGCCCCGTCCTATTCGTCGTCGGAGCCGGAGCGGTCGCGCGGCGGCTTGCCGGCGGCCAGCCAGGACAGGTAGGACTCGATGAAGGGGTCCAGGTCTCCGTCCATGACGGCGGCGATCTGGGAGGTCTGCTGGCCGGTGCGCAGGTCCTTGACCATCTGGTAGGGCATGAAGACGTAGGAGCGGATCTGATGGCCCCAGGCCACGTCGCCCATCTCGCCGTAATGCTTCTCGGCGGCCGAGCGCTTCTTGTCCAGCTCGATCTGGTAGAGCTTGGCCTTGAGCATGCGCAGGGCGTTCATGCGGTTCTGCAGTTGGGAGCGCTCGGTCTGGCACGCGACGACGAGGCCGGAGGGCTTGTGGCGGATGCGCACCGCGGTCTCGACCTTGTTGACGTTCTGTCCGCCGGCGCCGCCGGCGCGGTAGGTCTCGAGCTCGAGGTCGCTCTCCTTGACCTCGACGTCGATGTCGTCCTCGATGTCGGGCATGACGTCGAGCGCGGCGAAGGAGGTGTGGCGTCGCTTGTTGGCGTCGAAAGGCGAGATGCGGACCAGGCGGTGCACGCCCATCTCCCCCTTGAGCAGGCCGTAGGCGTTGGGGCCGCGCACGAAAGCCTCGATGCTCTTGATGCCGGCGCCGTCCCCCTTGGCCATGTCGGTGACGGCGATCTCGTAGCCGTGCTGCTCGGCCCAGCGCTGGTACATGCGCCACAACATGTCGGCCCAGTCGCAGGCCTCCAGGCCGCCGGCGCCGGCGTGCAGGCTGATGATGGCGTCGTCCTTGTCGAACTCGCCGGAGAGCTTGAGGCGCACGTCCATGGCGCGCACGAGCTTCTCGGCGTCGCCGAGGTGCTTGGCGACCTCCTTGATCTCGGCCTCGTCCTGCGCCTCCGCGGCCAACTCGCAGTGCGCCTTGAGGTCGTCGACGGCCGCGACGGCCTTCTCGTACTCGGAGAGGGCCTTCTTGAGGTCGTTGAGCTCCTTGGACTTCTTCTTGGCCTTGGCGGTGTCGGCCCAGAAGGCGGGGTCGCCGGCCTCGGCCTCCCGCGCGGCGATGTCCTTCTTGAGCTTGCCCAGGTCGAGCAGGCGCGCGACCTTCTCCAGCGTCGCGCGCACCTCGTCGATCTTGCCGGCCGTCTCGGTGAACATGGCGAGGGCTATTCTATGAAATCCCGGCGAACCGCCGCAGGGTCGCGGCGTGCAGGCGCGCCGTGTCATCGGGCGTGGGACCGTACCCGCCGCCGAGCGTCACCACGACGGGCACGCCGTGCGCGCGGCACGCCTCGCGCACGGCGCCGTCGCGGTCGCGGACGCCGAGCTCGGTGAGCTTGAGCCCGCCGAGCCGGTCCTTCTCCCACACGTCGACGCCGGCTTGATAGACCACGAGGTCCGGCTTGGAGTCGAAGACCTTGGGCAGCGCGTGCCCGAGCGCGTCGTAGTATTCGGCGTCTCCGGTCCCCGCCCTGAGCTCGATGTCGAGCGAACTCGCCGCCTTCGGGATCGGGTAGAGGTCGCCTTGGTGCATCGAGAAGGTGAAGACCGAGGGGTCGCCCGCGAAGGCGTCGGCGGTCCCGTTGCCCTGGTGGACGTCCAGGTCGATGATGGCCGCGCGTTTGATGCGCCCCTCGGCCTGGAGGACGCGGACGGCGACGGCCAGGTCGTTGACCGCGCAGTAGCCTTCCCCGTGGTCCCGGCAGGCGTGGTGCGCGCCGCCCCCGCAGTGCAGGCCCACGCCCCGCTCCAACGCGTGGCGGGCGGCGAGCGTGGTCCCCCCCGCGGCCAGGCGGTGCGCGCGCGCGATCGCCGGCGTAAACGGCAGCTCCAACCGCAAGAGCTCCTCGGGCGCGAGCTCGGCCGAATAAAGCTTGTCCACCCAGGCCGGCGAGTGCACGCGCAGCAAGTCCTCGCGCGCCGGCTCGGACGGCTCGACGAGCTCGACCTTGGGCGCGAGGGCCTGCGCCGCGAGCGCGAACTTGCGCGGGGCGAAGGCGTGGCCCTCGTAGGAGACGTCGTACGCCGGGGAATACACGACGCGCGGCTTCATGGCCGGGTCGCGGCCCGGCGCAGCGCGGCGAGCAGCAGGGTCAGCAGGAGGCAGGCGGTCCCGGCGAGGTCGCCGTGCCGGGCGTACCACGACCCGCCGGGCCAATGGTCCGTCGTGGGCACGGACGCGTCCAGACGGCCGCGCGCGCCCTCGGGCTGCAGGGCCACGACCTCGCCCCAGGGGCTGATGACCCCGGAGAGGCCGCCGTTGGCCGAGCGCACGAGCCAGGAGCGCGTCTCCACCGCGCGCAGAGCGTTGACGAAGAAATGCTGGGCCGGCTGCTCCGTGCCGCGGTACCAGCCGTCGTTGGTGACGTTGACGATGAGCCGCGCCCCGCGCGCCGCGTCGCGCAGCGCCCAGCGGGGGAACAGCGCCTCGTAGCAGATGGTGACCGAGGTCGGCCCCCACGCGGTCGCGAGCAGCGCCTGGTCCTTCGCGCCGGGGCCCATGTCCTCGAAGCGGTCCAGCACGTTGAACCAGCGGTCCACGGCCCAGCGCGGGATGAGGCCGCGGAAGGGCACGAACTCGCCGAAAGGCACCAGCTCGCGCTTGCGGTACACGCCGGCCAGGCTCCCGTCGGCCGCGACGAGCTGGGCCGCGTTGTGCGGGCCGTCGGACGCGTGAGCGACCAGGCCGACGAGCTGGGCGCCCCCGGAACGCCGCGCCGCGGCGACGGCCTCGGGCACGGGTTCGCCTTCGGGCGCGCCCCAGCGCGGCACCGAGGTCTCGGGCCACACGACGAGCGCGGGCGTCGCCGCGCGCGGCCGGTCGATGAGCGCGTCCAGGAGCGTCCACACCTGCGCGGCGCGCGAGCCGTCCCACTTCGCGTATTGGTCCACATCGGGGTGCAGCACCTCGACGGCGGCGGCCGCGCCCGGCGCCGGGCGGTCCAACAGGGTCCAGGTCCCGTGCGCCCAGAGCAGGCCCGCCGCGGCGAGGCCCAGCGCGAGCGGCCCGGCGGCCGGACCCGGACGCGCCTCGCGGCTGTCGAGCCAGGCGTCGGCCAGCGCGGCGTTGACGAGGACCAGAACGAAGCCGAGCAGGTGCGGGCCGCCCCACGACAGCGACTGCAGAGGCGCCAGGCAGCCCCACAGGAAGTTGGCGGGCAGGTCGGCGGGCATGCGCGGCGTCCAACGCTCGCCCGCGACGGCGACCGCCGTCCACGCCGCCGCCCAGACGAGCGGCCGCAGGGCGGGCGCGGCGTCCCGCGTGAGCCAGCGCCCGAGCGCGGCGGCGCCCGCCCAGGTCAGCGCGAGGAACGACGCCATCAGCCCCCACACGAACGCGGCGGCCGGCGCGGGGATGCCGGCGTAGCGGCAGGTGACGAAGATCCAGGCGAAGGCGACGGCGTGGAAGCCGAGCCCCGCCGCGCCGCCCGCCAGCGCGGCGGCGCGGACGCCGCCGCCGTTGGCCGCGAGGAACAGGGGGGCCAACCCGACGAAGGCGAGCCCCCAGACCCCGTGCGGCGGGAAGGTGAGGGCGAGCAGGGCGCCGCCGGCGGCGGCGCCGATCATGCCGCTACTCCCCGGCGCCGGCCCCGTGGCACTTCTTGTATTTCTTGCCGGAGCCGCAGTAGCAGGGGTCGTTGCGACCGATCTTCTGGATCTCGGTGGGCACGGCGGACGCGCCGCCGGAGAGCAGCCCTCGCGGGGACGGCGCGGGACGCGCGGGCGCCAGCGCGGAACGCGGCTCCTCGTGCCCGGGCTCGGGCGCGGCCTCGCCGGCGGGCGGGGTCTCGGGCAGCGGCGGCGGCGGCGGGGCCTTGGGGGCCTCCACCTTGTAGAGGTATTCCACGGTCTGCTCGCGGATGCGGCCGAGCATCGCCTCGAAGAGCCGGAAGGATTCCTTCTGATACTCGATCTTCGGGTCCTTCTGGGCGTAGGCGCGCAGGCTGATGGACTTCTTGAGGTGGTCGAGGTCGTAGAGGTGGCCCTTCCAGGCCTTGTCGATCATCTGCAGCATGATCATCTTCTCGACGTCGCGGAAATCCCACCCCTCGAAGTCGGCGGGACGCTTGGCGTAGACGGCCAGCGCGCTCTTGGTGAGCTCCTCGCCCAGGGCGTCCTTGCCCAGGCTCAGGACGGCGTTCTCGCTGGGCGTCCACTCGATGGCGAAGGTGCGCTCGAGGTAGCCGGCCAGGGCGGGCAGGTCCCAGGTGCGCGGGTCCTTGCCGTCCTTGATCGAGAGCTCGATCTGCTCCGCGATGTCCTCGGCGATCATGGCGTGGACCTTGTCGGTCACGGTCTCGCCGAAGAGCACGGTGTCGCGCAGGGAGTAGACGACCTCGCGCTGCTTGTTCATCACGTTGTCGTAGTCGAGCAGCTGCTTGCGCACGTCGAAGTTGTGGGTCTCCACGCGCCGCTGCGCGTTCTCGATCTGATAGGAGACGAGGGCCGACTCGATGACCTCCCCCTCCTGCATGCCGAGCTTCTCCATCAGCGGCGCGAGCCGGTCGGAGCCGAACAGGCGCATGAGCTCGTCGTCGAGCGCGAGGTAGAAGCGGGTGGAGCCCGGGTCGCCCTGGCGGCCGCAGCGGCCGCGCAGCTGGTTGTCGATGCGGCGGCTCTCGTGGCGCTCGGTGCCCAACACGTGCAGGCCGCCGACGGCCTTGACCTGCTCGAACTCGTCGGGGTCCTGCGGGTTGCCGCCCAGGAGGATGTCGGTGCCGCGGCCGGCCATGTTCGTCGCGATGGTCACCGCGGCCTTGCGGCCGGCCTGGGCGATGCTCTGCGACTCCTGCTCGTGGTACTTGGCGTTGAGCACCTGGTGCGGGATGCCTTTGTGCCGCAGCATGGAGGACAGGCGCTCGGACTTCTCGATGGAGCGCGTGCCGACCAGCACGGGCCGGCCCTTCTTCCACAGCTCGGTCACTTCCGTCACGATGGCGTCGAACTTCTCGCGCTCGCTCTTGTAGACGAGGTCGGGGAAGTCCTCGCGCGTGGAGATGCGGTTGGTGGGGATCTCGAAGACGTCGACCTTGTAGATCTCCTGGAACTCGTCGGCCTCGGTCATGGCCGTGCCGGTCATGCCCGAGCGCTTCATGTAGAGCTTGAAGAAGTTCTGGAAGGTGATGGTCGCCAGCGTCTGGTTCTCTTCCCGGGGAGCGATGTGCTCCTTGGCCTCGACGGCCTGATGCAGGCCGTCGGACCAGCGGCGGCCGGGCATGAGGCGGCCGGTGAACTCGTCGACGATGATGATCTCGCCGTCCTTGACCACGTACTCCACGTCGCGCTTGTAGAGATGATGCGCGCGCAGGGACTGGGTGATGTGATGGACCCACTCGCCCTCGAGGTCGTCGTAGAGGTTGGCGATGCCCAGGAGCTTCTCGCACTTCGAGATGCCTTCCTCGGTCAGGATGGCGGTGTGGTTCTTCTCGTCGACGATGGCGTCCCAGCCCTTCTGGAGGTCCGTGCCCTGGTACTTGGCCTGGATCTCGTCCTCCTCGGTGATGAGGCGGACCTTGAGGTGCGGGATGAGGCGGTCCACGATCATGTAGCGGTCGGTGGACTTCTCGGCGGCGCCGGAGATGATGAGCGGGGTGCGCGCCTCGTCGATGAGGATGGAATCGACCTCGTCGATGACGGCGTAGTAGAGCGGGCGCAGCACGCGGTCTTCCTTGCGCACCACCATGTTGTCGCGCAGGTAGTCGAAGCCGACCTCGTTGTTCGTGACGTAGGTGATGTCCCGGCGGTAGACCTCCTGGCGCTCGGCGTTGGAGGTGTCGTGCTGGACGCTGCCCACGGTCAGGCCGAGGAACCGGTAGACCGGGCCCATCCACTCGGAGTCGCGTTTGGCCAGGTAGTCGTTGACGGTGACGACGTGCACGCCTTTGCCCACGAGCGCGGCCAGGTAGGCGGGCGCCGTGGCGACCAGGGTCTTGCCCTCGCCGGTGCGCATCTCGGCGATGGCGCCGTTGTGCAGGACCATGCCGCCCAGGAGCTGGACGTCGAAGTGGCGCAGGCCGATGGAGCGGCGCGCGGCCTCGCGGCACAAGGCGAAGGCCTCGGGCAGGACCTGGTTGAGCGCCTCGATCTCGGCGAGCTTGCGCTCGTCGCGGCGGTCCCGGTCGTCCTCGGCGATGGGGATGGCGGCGAAGAGCTCGGCCACCTTCTTGCGCAGCGCCTCGGTGCGCTGCGGGAAGTCGGCGTCGGACAGCGCCTTGATCTGCGGCTCCAACGCGTTGATGCGGTCCAGCGTGGGCCGGTAGCGCTTGAGCGTGCGCTCGCTCGGCGTGCCGAACACCTTCTCGAACAGTGCCTTGATCATCTAATTAAGGAGGAAGGGGTCCAGTGTAGCAATTCATCAAGCTGGGGGACAGGCACCCAGCTTGATTCAACCTGTCCCCCAGCTTGACTATTTCAAGCGGGCGGACAGGATCTTGTCGCCGGGCTCGAGGCGGTCGAGGACGTCGAGGCCGGCCGTGACCTGGCCGAAGGCCGTGTAGCGGCCGTCGAGATGGGGCGTGGGGACCAGGGACACGAACAACTGGCAGCCGCCCGTGTCCTTTCCGGCCTTGGGCATGCCCAAGGTCCCGCGGATGAAGCGACGGCGTCCGATCTCGTCGGCCAGGCGCCACCCGTCGTCGCCCCAGCCGGTGCCGCGCGGGTCTCCGCCCTGCACGACGAAGGCGGTCACGACGCGGTGCCAGGTCGTTCCTTCATAGAGACCGCGCCGCACGGAGTCCACGACCGAGGCCGCGTGGTTGGGGGCCTCGATGTCGTCGAGGGCGAGCTCGACCTCGCCTTTCTCGGTCTTGAGGATGACGGTCGCGGGCGCGTCCAGGCGCTTGTACTTGCGCGGCTTGTCCGTCTTCTCGGGGTAGCGCTCCAACGCCGCCTTCACCGCGTCCGCCTTGGTCGCGTCGGCCGCGGCGGCGGCCTTCAGGGCCTTGCGGATGGAGCCGCGCACCTCGGCGGTCAGTCCCGGCGCGGCCCCGCGCAGCGCGTCGAGCAGGGCGTCCACGGGGATGGGCTCGCGCTCCGCGGCGGCGTCGGCGGCGGTGCCGAGCAGCTCCAGGGGCGCCGCCGGGTCGCGCAAGACGCCGGCCAACACGCCGTCGGCGAAGGGACCCGTGGACCTGAGGATGGCTTCCAACGCCGCGGAGGCGACGCCCATGTCCGGATCGGCGAGGCCTTTCTGCAGCAGCGGGCCGGCGTCGGGCAGCAGCGCCGTGGCCTCGTAGGCGCGCGCCCGGACCCAGGGACGAGCGTCCTCTCGCGCGCGAGCCAGACGCGCGGTTTCAGAGGAACCCCGCAAGGCGGCCAACGCGATGAGGGCGCGGCCGCGCGGCATGGGGGAGTCCTTCTCGGCCATCGTCTCGAGAGCCTCGAGCACGGCCGGCGCGCTCGAGCGCGACAGCGCCGCGGCGTCGGCGGCGGCGGCGCGCGCGTGGGCGCTCTCGTCGCCGAAGACGGCGGCGGGCAGGCGGTCGGCGGCCTTGGCCGCGCCGTAGGCGGCGACGGCCTCGGCGCGCGTGGACGGATCGGGGTCCGCGAGCAGCGCGGCGTCGGGGGCGACGCCCAGCTTGCCCAACGCGCGCGCGGCGAAAAGGCGTTCGCGGCCGTCGGCGGCGCGCTGCGCCCGGGCCAGGACCTCGGCCGCGCGCGGCTCCGGCCAACGGCTGAAGGCGTACACCGCGCGCCAACGGACCTCGGGGTCCTTGTCCTCGGCCAGGGAGAGCAGGACGCTGACGGCCGCGGTCGAGTACTCGGGCACGCGCTTGAGCTGGCGCAAGCGGAACAAGGCGAGCGCGGCCTCCGCGCGCACGCGGGCGTCGGCGTCCGTGGCGGCGGCGCGCAGGTCGGCCTCGTTGCCCGCCCCGCCGGACTTGCCCAGCGCCTCGACGGCCAGGGCGCGCACGCCCGCGTCGAGGTCCCCGGTCAGGGGCAGCAGCGCGGCGGCGGCGTCCTCGCGCGCGGCCTTGAGCGTCTCCGGCTCGGGGCCCCCGTCGGGCGTCTCGGCCAAGCCGAGCTGCCCCAGCGCCCAAGCGGCCTCGCCGCGCAGCGCGGGGTCGTCCGCGGACAGGACGCTTTTGACGCTCGCCAGGTCGCGCGGGTCCTGGGCGCGGGCCATGCGGCGCAGGTCGCCGAAATCGGGCGCGGCGTGGGCGGAGGCGAGCGCGAGGAAGGCGATGGCGGTCATCATGGACCGTGATGTTATAAAATCGCCCCGCATGAGACGCCTCCTCCCCGCCGCCGTCGCGCTCCTCGCCGCCTGCGTGGCGCCCGAGCCCGTGCTCGACGCCCGCGGCGCGGTGCCGCCCGGAGGACGCCTCGTCGTCGCGGTCTACCAGGCCCCCGGGCCTTGGATCGTCGCCGACCCGGACTCCAAGGCGGAGAGCGCGGCCAAGCTCCTGCCCATCGGCATGCTCATGCAGACCATGCAGGACGACCGCGTCCTCGAGCTCTCCAAGGAGCTGCAGCCCTACCTGCCGCGCCCGCGCTACGAGCGCGCTTTCGAGGCCGCCTACCTCGCCGAGCTGCGCGCGCTGCACGACGGCAAGGCCGAAAGCTGGACCGAAGCGGCGCTGCCGCCCGAGGCGCGCCGCGAGTTCAACCGCGCCGACGACCAGCTCGACTGGCGCCGCCGCTACCTGCTCCCGCGCGGCGCCGCGCCCCGCGACTACTCCCGCTTCCTGACCCTGGACGACGCCGTCGTCGTGGACGTGAACCTGCAGTACGGCACCGACGTGACGCCGGAGGAAGGCCGGCTCATGCCGACGCTGACCGCCGCGACGCGCGTGTACCGGCCCGGCACGAGCAAGCTCCTGTGGAGCCGCGTGGACGTGGCCAGCGACCAGGGCTCCACGCGCACGCTCTCCGAGTTCCGCGCCGAGCCCAAGGACCTCACCGACCGCCTCGAGGCCCTCGTGCCGCAGCTCGCCAAACTCGCCGCGGGCGAGCTGGCCAAAGGTCTGCGCCTGAACCCGCCCGCGCCCGCCGCCGACGCCGCGCCCGCCCCATCCGAGTCGGTGACGGCCCTGCCCTACGGGCTCACGCCCGCCGCGTTCGAGGCGCCAGCGGCCTCGACCGGGACCACGACGCCCTCCGGCGAGCCGGCCGTCGAGGCGTCCTCCG
>JANRKA010000163.1:0-22623 GCA_033875325.1 Elusimicrobiota bacterium
GCGCCCGGCGCGCGGCCGGCGTCGCCGGCCGCGCCGGGCCCTGCGCGTGGACTGGGCGTCGCGACGCGAGCCCCCGATGCCGCGAAGGTCGCCGCGGCCGTCGCCGCCGCGCAAGGCGCCTTCGCGCTCAAGGACCACGCGGCCGCGGCGCGCCACGCTGACCGCGCGTTGGAGGCCGACCCGGACGCGGTCCCGGCCTTGGTCCTGCGCTCCGCCGCGCTCGGCGCGCTCGGCCGCGGCCGAGAGTCGCTGCGCGACGCCGAGCGCGCCCTGGCCCTGGCGCCGACCGACCGCTCCGTGCGCGTCGTGCTGGCCGACGCGCTGCTGCGCGAGCGCCGCTACGACGACGCGCTGCGCCACGCCGACTGGCTGCTCGAGCGCGAGCCGCTCTCGGCCGCGGGCCACGCCCGTCGCGCCCACGCCCTGGCGGGCCTGGGCCGGCGCCAGGACGCGCTCGACGCCCTCAAACGCGCCGGCGAGCTCGACCCCGCGCGCTCCGGCGTCTTCGCGCGGGCGCTCACTTTGCCCGCGGACGAGGACCTCCTCCACCTCTTCGAGACCGCCGCTGCCCCGGCCCAGACGGCGTCCCCGGCCGCGCCGCGCGGCCGCTCGCCGCTGCTCTCCGCGGCGCTGGCCGCCGGGGGTCTGCTCCTGGTGCTGGCCGCGGGCTTGATGCTGATGCCGGCCGGCCGTCAGACCGTGCGCCGCGTCCTGTCGGGCCGGCCCGTCTTCGCCGACGGTTACGAGCTGCTCGCCGAGACCGGCCGCGACGCATGGGGCGCTTTGTACGAGGCGCGCGACCGCCGCCTCGGCCGCCTGGTCGCCGTGCGCCGCCTCGCCGAAGGCGCCGACGAGCGCCGCCGCCGCGAGTTCCTCCGCCAGGCCAAAGCCGTCGCGGCGGGGGGGAGGAAGGTCGCCGAGGTCTACGCCGTCTTCGATGACCCCGAGGACGCCTGGGTCGTCTTCGAGCGCCTGGAGCGCGCCGAGCTCTCCGAGCGCCTGCGCGCCGCCGCGGCCGAGGACCCGGGCGCCGCCCGCGCCGCCCGCGACCTTTTGTGGGCCGCCTCCGACGCGGCTTAGGCCGCTTTATCCGAAGTTTAAAGCTCGGTTAAAGCCCCCGGGTCGCCTTGACAAAGGATGGGGGCGCCCCTACACTTCGAGTATGGCCTATTTTGCGCCCCTACTGTTCGCCCTTTTCGGCTGTTTTCTATCTTCCTTTGCGGGCGCGGAGACTCACCCTGACCACGGCCTGCGCCCGCAGTCACGTTCCGGGGAGCGGGGAAGTTGGTCGGGGGGCGGTCGCGGTCAGTGGAACGATTTGCGCGGATTGACTGACGAAGATTGGCAGTTGATGGGCCCTGACGGCACACCCTATCCGCCTGACGCGCCGCTCGACGCCTTCATGATCGAGCAAGCCGTCGCGAGGATGCGCACTCATGGCATCTCCACCGAGCACATAGGCATGACGCAAGGGTTGCTCGTCGCGGCGATGCAATCCGGCGCCCCGCCGAATTATGGGCAGTTGGGCGTGTTCCGCGAGAACTATCTCATCCCGCGCATCTTTGCAGAGCGCATCTATAAACGGCACGTGGAACCGGCGATCGAGCGCGGCGCAGCGCCTCCATCATGGGCAGCGGAACGACTCGATGCCATGCGAGGACGCATGAGTTCCGTGATGAACGACGAGTTGTCGAATAGCGTCTTTCACAACCTCTTGATGACCCACGACCGCTTCGCCGTCGAGAAGTTGCGGGTCATGAGCCAGGAGCAGTTCGCACGCGCGGAGCCGATGAATCCGGTCGCGCACACCTTGTACGGCGCGGACCTCCTTCGGCAAGGCCGCACGCAGGACGCGTTGGCCGCCGCGAACAAGGCCGTCGAGTTGGGTGGCGGGTCCAATGCATTGAGCTTGCGCGCGGCTGCCAACTCTCAACTCGGGAACTATCAAGAAGCGGTCGATGACGCGCGGCGTGCTTTGGAGCAAGATCCCGCCAACCAACAGGCTATGGCGGCTTTGAAGCTCTCCGAGGGCCGCGTCGCCGGCGACGCCGGCGCGGCGGCGGCGCAGGCGGGAGCGGGCGGGTTCAGCGGGGCGGGCGCGGGGCGCGGGTTCGCCGGCGGCGGGTCGGGCTCCTCCGGCCTGGCGACCTTCGGCGCGGCGTCGCGCCATCCCGGCGCGGCCGCGGCCGGCAGGTTCAACGACCAGGCGCGCAGCGCTTTCGCGATGGGCGACTATCAGGCGACGCTCGACTTGGCGGCGCGTTCGCTGGCCTCGGACCCGACCAACCCGATGGCGCACTACCTCCGGTCGATGGCGCTGCGGCAGAAGGGCGACTGGCGGGGCGCGGCGGAGGCGGCGGCCGAGGGGCTCAAACACGCGCCCAAGAACTCGGCCTTGCTCGCCGCGCAGGCGACCGCGCTCAACCGCTCCAAGCAGTACAAAGACGCGCTCGCCGCGGCCAACCTCGCGCTCGAGGTCAACCCGCGCGACCCGTGGGCCTTCGCCAACCGCGCCATGGCGCTGGGCGGCCTGGGCGACAAGCAGGGCATGCTCGACAACCTGCGCCAGGCCGCGGCCATCGACCCGTCGTTCCAGGCCTCTCTCGACTCGGCGCTGCAGACGCCCCAGGACGCGGACATGTTGTTCCTGTTCCCGGGCGAGTCGGCGCCGCAGAAGAAGGGCGCGGCCGCCGCTCCCGGCCGCACGAAGAGTTTCGGCGTCCTGGCCGGCGCCGCGGCGTTGGGCGGGCTGTTGCTCGCTTTGGGACTGCTCTCGGCCTTCATCAAGCCGCTGCAGACCCAGGTGGGCTCGGTGTTCACGCGCCTGACGCGCCGTTCGCCGTCAGTGTCGACCATGCCGGCCGAAGGCGCGGTCCGCGCCGCCGGGCTGCTGCGCGGCCAGTACGAACTGGGTCGGCAGATCGGCGCGGGCGGCATGGGCCTGGTCTTCGAAGGCACCGACCGCTCGCTCAACCGACGCGTCGCCGTCAAGCGGATGCGCGACGAGATTCGCCTCGACCCGCGCGAGCGCGCCCGCTTCGTCGCCGAAGCCAAAACCGTCGCGGCGCTGCACCACCCCAACATCGTGGACATCTACGCCGTCATCGAGGAGGCCGACGACCTCCACCTCGTCTTCGAGTTCGTCGAGGGCCGCACCGTGCACGAGCTGATGTCGGCCAAGGGGCGCCTGGCGCCCGCCGACGCGGTCAAGATCGTCCGCGGCGCGGCTGAGGCGCTCGATTTCGCGCACGGGCGCGGCGTCATCCACCGCGACATGAAGCCGTCGAACCTCATGCTCGACGGCACGGGGCGCGTGAAGGTGATGGACTTCGGCATCGCGCGCGCGGCCAAGGACGCCATGACGCGTTTCTCGATGACCAACACCATCGTCGGCACGCCGCCCTACATGGCCCCGGAGCAGGAGCAGGGCCAGGTGCGCAAGGAGTCCGACGTGTACGCGCTGGCCGTATGCGCCTACGAGCTGCTCTGCGGCCGCCTGCCTTTCCCGGGCGTGGGCGCGGGCATGCTCATGAACAAGATCAACCTGAGCTACGTCCCGCCTTCGAAGATGACCGGCGGGCTGCCCGCGGCCATCGACGAGGTCTTCGCCAAGGCCTTCCAGCCGGACCCCGACAAGCGTTACCGCGCGTCGGGCGAGTTCGCGGCGGCCCTGGAGTCGGCGCTGTCGGCCGCCGCCAAGGCCTGAGGCGGCGCGTCAGCGCCGCAGGCGCAGGTCGGCTTCGTCGCGCAGGACGCGCGCCTCGCTGAGAGCCTCGCGCGAGGCCCGGTCGAGGTCGCCCGCGGCGTCCTTGAGCCCCGCCGCGTCGAAGGCGTCGGCGGCTTGCGCCGCCTCCATGGACAGCAGGACGGTCCCCTCGTGCAGGCGGCGCGCCGACTCGCGCGCGGCGGCGGCGCCGCGCGCGTCGCAGCCGAAGGTCGTGGAGACGCGGCGCAGCTCGCCGACGCGTTCGGTGAGGCTGCGGGCGTAGGAGTCCAGGTAGCGGGGGAAACGCTCGATGGCGAAGCGGTCCTGCTCGTCGGGCGAGGCCGCGGCCGCGGTCAGGCCGCGCAGCTCCGCGCGCAGGCTGGAGAGCTCGAGCTCGTGGCCGCGCAGCTCGCCGGCCAGGAGCGCGATGGCCCCGTCGGCGGCGGCGCGGGCTCCGGCGCGAGCCGCGTGCACGGCGGCGCGGGTCTCGGCGGACGCGGTGGCCAGGGCGGGCGAGGCGTGGGCGGGGGAGGCGGCGGTCAGGGCGAACAAGGCGGCGAGCGGGGTCTTCATGGGGCCATCATAGCGAGGCGCGAGCGACGCCGATAGGTACGGAGGGCCCGGGCGAGGGGCAGGCGTTCGGTCCAGAAACGCGGCGGTCGCGCGGAGCGCGAGTTGTGCAGGTCTACTTCACACGCGCGCAGACGCGCGCGCCGAAACGCGCGCCGGCGGCGGTCTCTTCGACGCCGCGCGTCCACTCCGCGCCCATGGCGCGCAGCGCCTTGACGGCCGCGTCGTAACGCGCCTTGCTCCAACCGTCCGGCGCGGCGGGGGGCTTGGGACCGGGGAAACCCTGCTCGGGGTCCCACGCCGCCAGGAGGGCGAACGCGTCGGCGCGCGAGGGGGAGAGCTCTCCGAGCCGGCCGCCGTCGCTGGCGGGTTTGGTCGCCAGGTCCCGCGATTCCCGCGCCACGCGGATGAGGCGGTCCACCCAGGCGCCGTTGGGCGGCGCGTTGGCGGCGAAGACGGGTTTGGCGCCGCCGCGCGTCAGCTCGCAGGCCAGCGCGGCGCCGGCGTAGACGCGGCGGTGCTCGGCGTCGGCTTTGACGCCCGCGCCGAGCCCGTCGGTGCGGTAGTAGGCGGCGCCGGGCGCGGGGCAGATGCCCTCGCGGGTCTCGGTGTGGTCGTCGGAGTCGAGCGCGGCGCGCCGGTCGCGCGCGGCCGCGAGGTCGTTGGCGGCCAGGTCCTCGGCCGACCACGCCAACGGGTCGGACGGCGACGCCCCCGCGCGGCCGGCGAGGCGACGGGCGAGGCGCTCGGACTCGGTCTCGCGCGCGAGGCGGGCTTCCGCGGGCGAGCGCGGCGTGCGCAGCTCGCCCGGGGTGGCGTCGTCGTGCCCGCAGAACGCGGTCAGGCGCATCGCCAGCGCCGGGTCGCCGCCGGCCGTCTCGAGGGCGAGTTTCCACGCCCAACCGGGCTTGGGCGCGGCGGGCGCGACGCGCGCGCGCTCGTAGTAGCGGCGGACGAGGTCGCGGAAGCCCGCGTTCTTGAGCGCGGCGTCCTCCAGCAGGGCGCGCAGGCCGCGGCCCGCGAAGGCGCCGCCGGGCTCGCCGGGAGCGCTGAGGGCGACGAAGGCGGCCGCCGGGCCGCCCGCGGGCGCGCGGCAGGCCAGGCGGTCGTCGATGGCGAAGAGGCCGCGCGGGGCGGCCGGCGTGGCGAGCAGGGCCGGGTCGCAGAGGTTGAGACTGCCGTCGGGGCCGGCGAGCCGGGCCAAGGGGCCCCACGGGCTGGTCGGCGTCGCGGCGACGGCGCCGCGGCGTTCGACGCCGCCGTCGAAGAGGCGGGCGGAGACGGTCGAGACGGATTGGGCGGCAGCCGTCCCGGCCCCCGTCACGGCGAGGGCCAGGACGAGCAGCGCCCTACGCGGCATCCCGGTAGCCCCTCACGACCGAGTCGAACGCCGAGCTCCAACGGGCGGCCGAGACGCGCACCAGGCGGGTGGGCGTGACGATGTGCACCGTCACGCGTCCGGTGGCGGCGTCGGCGAACGCCTTATAAGGGAGGCCGTCCACGGGCTTCATCTTCAGCCCGCGGGCGCGCTCCGCGACGGCGCGGGGGTCGTCGAGCGGCAGCAACTCGACGAGGACGTTGCCGTCGTCGAGCCGCTCCGCGCGCGTCCATGCCCGCTCCGGCGAGCCGCCGGAGAAGAGCAGGACGGCCTGAGGCGCCCCGCGCTCGTCGCGCAGGCGCTTGGCGGCCGCCCGGTATTCGCCGGGCATGGGCACCGTGCCGCCGAAGTCGGTCCCGTAGGCCGTGCCCACGCTGCGCGAAGTGGCCGCGCTGCGCGCCTTCACGGCGCCGAAGGCGGTGACGACCGCCAGTCCCGCCAGGATCATCATCTTGGTCTTCATGGTCTCATTCTCCCGCAAGCGAAGTGTAGGTCAACGGGCGCCGCGCGTCAAGCCCGTCTCGCCGTCGCGGCCTTCCGGACGGCTTTTTTGGCCTTCTTGGCCGGCGCGGCGGCGACCTTCCTCTGCGTCATGGCCGCGTCGGCCGTCGGCGCGGGCGCGAAGTCCTTCCCGCCCACGGCGGCGGCCGACGCGAACGACGACGCGAGCAGCAAGGCGACGGCAGGGATGATGGTCTTCATGTGGCCTCCTGGATGCGCCTGGCATCCGCTCAAAGGATGGCGTCGACGACGGCCCCGCGCGAGGGGCATTCGCTCCAGAAACGGCGACGGCCGGGGAGGGGGTTGGTGTGAATGTCTATTTCATACTTGATTTTTGCGCCCCTGATAGGTCAGAATCCCCCCATGGCTAAAGATGCGTGGGAACCGTTCGCGCAAGCCCTGCGCGAAGCGCGCTCGGCGAAGGGCTTCGCCTCGGCGCGCGCCTTCTACCTCAAGAGCGGCGGCCGCCCCTACTTCGGGGCCACCTACCGCCAGTACATGAACGTCGAGAACGGCGCCTCCTCCCCCAGTCCCGGGCTCGTCGAGAAGATCGCGCTCGCCCTGCAGATATCGAGCGACGAGACACGCGCCCGCGAGCTCTTCCGCACCTACCTCCTCTGCCAGTTGGGCAGCGTCAACCTGCTCGAGCTCATCCTCGGCGCGGTGGCCAAGGGCGGCGGCCAGGGCGCGGGCGCGGCGGTCCCGCCCATGCGCCAGGCGCTAGCGCGCCAGTCCGAGTCGCGGGCCGTCATGCTCAGCCGCGAGCAGGCCGACGCCATCGACGGCAGCCTCGCCTCGTTCTGGCTGTGGAACATGCTCATCAACGACTCCGCGCGCTGGACGCCCCAGGACCTCGCGGCGGCCACGAAGCTCAAGCTCGCGGATGTGAAGGCGGCGCTCAAGGTGCTGGTCAAGCACCAGCTCCTCTCCGAGGAGGGCGGCAAGTTCTTCTGCCCCGACCTGCGCCGCGTGTTCCGCTTCCCGCGCGACGAGCACTACTCCCTCGGCCGCGAGAAACACCGCGAGTACTTCAAGCAGATCGCCGAGTCGCGCCCCAAGCGCGGCCTGTTCCGCCACTACACGATGTTCCGCGGCTCCGCTCAGGAGGTCATCGACTACGCGCCGAACCTGCGCGCGGCCGTCGAGGGCGCCAACATCTGCGAGACCACGGAGCACGGGCCCGACACCGGGTTGACCGTCGTGGAAGTGGTCGTCGACCAGCTCTTCAAGTACTGAGCCGGCCTCAGGGGTAGTGCCGCATGAAGCGGCCCGGCCCGCGCGCGGGCGGCGCTTTCCGCCATGACGTGAGGGGCCGGTAGACCTGCGTCGCGCAGGTCTGCAGCGCGCGGCAAGCGCTCAATTGGCCGGCGCGCTGCTCGTCCGAGAGGCGCGAGAAACGCAGAGCCAACGGCGCGTAATGCTCGTGCCAGGTCGTGTCCAGGTCGGCGTAGTCGTGCTCGCCGCCGGCGCGCGGGAACGCGATGCGCACCCACATGTGCCCGCTGCTCTCCAGCGGCACGGCGCTGTTGCGACTGAAGCGCGAGACCAAGGCGACCTCGTAGCGGGCTTCGCGCCCCAACGAGCGGTCGGCCGGGCGCTCCGTCCGCTGCAGCGCCCAGAACAGCAGCAGCGCGAAATCGCGGCATACGCCCGAGGCGTCTTCCATGACGGCGCGTTCCCTCACGGTGGAGGGAGGCAGCGGATAGGGGCGCGCGATCGAGCCCGGGAGCGTGGCCGCCCCGTCGTCGTAGGCGCCTTGGCGGCGCGACACCATCTCGTAGACGCGCCGGGCCCGCAAGTGCGGGTCGCTGACGAGCCGCAGCGCGTCGAGGGCTTCGACGAAGCCGTCGGCGTCGCCCTGCCGCGCGAGCACGTCCGCGGCCAGCGCCACCGAGGCCGCCAATGGGACGAAGACGCGCGCGCCCGCGTCGAGCGCGCCGAGGCCCAACTGGCGCAGGGCGTCCTCGCTGTAGGCGCGCCACTGCTCGGGCGTGCCGCGGCGCAGGTCCGGCATGCGCGGCTCGGCGCGCCCGCCCAGGAATTCGGCGTTGGAGCCGTTCGGGTCCAGCTCCGCGCAGGCGCCGGAGAGCCCCGCGAGCAGCCGCTCCGCGCGCTCCTCGCGGTCGGCTTCGGGCGCGGACGCGGAGGCGACCCGCAGGAAATCGTACGCCGCGCCTTCGGGGATGGCGTCGCGGCAGCGGTCGAGCGGGCCCGCGCCGGCGGGGGCGGCCAGCGCGAGGAGCGCGACCAGCGCCGTCGTCTTCACCGGGTCGCTCCCTCGCGCGCGTCGCCGCTGCCCCAGACGGGATGGCGGCCGTCTTCGGGCGTGCTCATGATCTTGCCGCCGCTGGCGTCCACGGGTATCTCGCCGGCCAACGCGTCGGCCAGGACGGCGAGGCCCGCTTCGCCGCGGAAAGCGAGCTCGAGGTCGAACTCCACGCCGACGAACAAGCCGCGGTCGCGGCTCAAACGCTCCAACGCGCGATGTTCCACCTCGAAGCGGGCGACCGCGCCTTTGGCGAAGCCTTGGGCTCCCTCGGCGCGGGTCGTGGTGAAGAAGGCCCCGTTGCCCCAGGCCGCGGCCGACGCGGAAGCGACGGAGCGCAACAGCTCACGCCGCCACATCCGGTCAGAGCCGCGGCCGGCGATGAAGCGGGCCAGCGTCGCGGCCAGTCCGGCGTCCATGTCGTCGCGGCGGGCGAGCTCGCGGGCGATGGCGACGGCCTCGGCTCGGCGGCCGCGACCCAGGATGCCCACCATCTTCAGGAAGCGGACTTCCTCCGGCGTGGTGCCGCGGTAGAGCGTGACCGTGCGGGCGCCGCCTCCGGCGGACCGCAGGCTGCGCAGCAGCCGCGCCTGCGCCCCGCCGCGGCGCACCGCGTAGGTCCCGCGCGCGGCGTCCCACTCCAGCCACGGTTGGCCGTCGATGAGGCGCGCCCACCAACGCGTGTCGACGGGCGCGCGTGACGGCGACTCGGCGTCGAGGTGCTGCTTGTAGTACTCGTTGACGAACACGTCGTCGCGGAAGAGGGCGAAACGCGCCTCGGCCTTGACCTCGATGGCGGCCAGCCAACGGGGCCGCGTCCACGACTCGCGGTAGCCGCGTTCGTCGAGGTCCAGCTGGATGTAGTCGTCGGGCATGGCCCGACCCGGGTTCTCCCGGCGCCACGCCGCGATCATGTCCGAGCCGTAGGGGCCGGTCCCGAAGAGGCGCGTGATGGACTCGGGCACGCCGTCGGCGGCCAGCGCGCGCACCGCACGCTGCGCGCGGTCCTGCGGCGCGACCGGCGCCGGCGCGCGCGCGGCTCGCCAACGCATGGCCGATGCGTCCAGGTCGACGGTCGGGCCGGCGCCTTTTCCCAACAGGACCGGCACGCGCGCGTCGGGCGCGACGACGACGGTCGCGGCGTTCCAGAGGTCGCCCAGCTCGTAGCCGGCGAGGAGGGCGAGCGGGACGGTCCACAGCGGCAGGCCCAGGCCGAACGCCAGCGCCCCGGCGGCCGTCGGCAGCAGCACTTGCCGGCCGAACGCGGCCACTTCCGATGACGCGGGCCGCGGGAGCAGGTCCGTGAGGCGGCCGGCGAGCGCGGCGTCCACGCGCGGGGCGAGCGATTCCCGGGGGGCGCCGCGGCCCAGGTCGCGGGCGACGCCGCTGTCCAGGAGGCGGTCCAGCTTCGGCCTCCGGCCGGCCTTCGCGCGCAGGGCCTGCGCCGCGTCGGCGGACAGCGACACGGCGTCCTGCTTGAGACGGCGCAGCCCGTCGGCGTCCAGGCTCCCGGAGGCGATGCGGGCCAGGAGGGTCTCGAAGAGGAAGTCGAACCCGAACGCGGCGTAAGTCTCGCGCGTCGCGTCGCCGAAGCGGGCGGGCGGCGGCGCCAGCGCGATGGCCAGGCCGCGCAGCCGGCCTTCGCCCAGGACCGCGACCAGGTCCTGGACGGCGCCGCGCGACGCGAACGCGTCCAGGGCCGCCCGGCCGCCCGGCAACGACTCGACGGCCTCCGCGAAGCGCACGAAGGGGTGGTAGGCTTGGCCGCGCCAGACGGCCTGCTCGCGCTCCCACGCGGTCGCGTCCGTCCCGCCGTGGCGCGCGCGCAACGCGCGTCGGTAGCGCGCGGGTAGGCCGCCTTCGCCGGCGGCGCCTTCGGCGTACAAGGCCTCCAGCGTGCGGCGCGCGCGCAGCTCGGTGTGACCCTCCAGCAGCGCGGTGGCCAGCGCCGGCGCGGCGTCGTGCACCACGAGACGCAGCGCCGTCTCCGCGGCGGCGTAGCCCTTGTCGCTTTGATGCCAGAACTCGTGCGCGGCGGCATGGAAGAACTTCGACTCCCGGCCGCGCGCCATCCAGGTGAAGGCGCTCGAGGGCCCGCCGTCCTCGACGACGTTGTAGGGGGTGTAGCCGCCCCACGACTTGCCGTACACCCGCAGGCGCTCGTCCCCGATGATGGCGCGTTTGGGGTCGGCGCCCGGGATGCGGGCCGCGAGCCCCTCGGCCACGGCGCGCCGGCCGCCCAAGCTGCGCCGCGAGACGCGCTCGAGCCAGGCGACGACGCCTTCTTCTCCGCGTGGTGCGCTCGTGCGCGCCAGCAGCGCGCGCGCGCCGAGGGCCAGGCTCTCCAGCGGCCCGGCGGCGTGGCGGCGGGCCTCGCGCAGGTCCCGGTCGGCGCGCGCCAGCGTCTGACGCGTGTACCAGGACAGCTCGGCGGGTTTGGGCGTCCCGGCGCGAACGGCCGACTCCAGCATCCGCGGCGTCCAGTCGTTGGTGACGCCGCGCACGATGCCCAGGGCGCGGCGTTCGGCCTCGCTGCCCGGGTGCTGCGGCGAGATGCGGCCGGCGGCCAGCAGCGCTTCGATCTGCGCCACCTCCTGCTCCGTGCCGTTGAGGAGGACGTCTTCGTGGTCGCCGAGCCAGCCCAGGTCGGCGGCCTGCGCTCGCGGCGCGTCGGCCGGAGCGCGCGGGGCATCCGCCGGAGCCGGGGCCCAAGCGGGCGCGAGCGCCGGCCGCGGCGCGTCGGCCGACGCGGGCGAACCCGCGTCGAGGCGCGACGGCGCGGGAGCCGAGAGGATGGGGGACCTGAGCTCCAGCGCGGGGACACGAAGCGGCGCGACGACGACGGCCGTCGTCGCCGGGACGCGCGCGCGGCCCGCGGCGCGCGCGGCCGCGTTGGCGGACGCCTGCGAGGCGTTGAGCGCGGCGAGCAGGAGGGCGAGGGCCGTCTTCAGCGTCTTCACGGCCGGCCTCCGGCCTCGACGCGCGTGGCGTCCAGGAGCATGTTGATGCGCTCATAGGGGGCCCTCAGCGCCATGGCGGCGTTCCAGGCGTCGGCGAGCAAGAAAGCCCCGAGCGCGCCGAGCGGCGCGAACCACCAGCCCGCGGCCAGGCCGGCCAGCAGCAGTCCCGCCGTCGGCGCCGCAGCGTAGAGCAGCGCGGCGCGGCGCGGGTTCCGGGGCCGCGGGATGAAGTCCCAAGGGCGGGCGCCCATGGCGCGCTGGACGAGCGCGTACAGCGCTTCGATGCCGACGGCTTTCGAGAGAGCGGGCATGACGCCGGCTCTCGACAGCCGGGCGAGCTGCCATTCCTTCGCCGCGCCGTCTCTCATCAGCATCTCAGCGAGCGCGGCGGCGGCGAGAGCCTGTTGCTGGAGGTCCTTGATGCGTCCTTCGTCCAGTAGGCCGTCCATGACGTACGGCAGCCAGGCCCGGAACAGATAGGAGAAGGCCATCTCGGAGTATGCCTTGCGACCCCGTTCCGACAGGCCCGCGTCAGGCTCCGTGAGGGCGAGCAGCAGCGCGGACAGGCGCTCCTCGCCGAGGACCTCGGTCAGCGGCGTGGTCTCGCCGCGCTTGACGAACGCCTCGAGCGCCTTCTCGCCGCCCGGGTTAGAGAGAAGGTCCTCGACCATGATGATGAACGGCTGATACGGGTGCGCGGCGAAGCGCGCCTGCTCGGCTTCCCAGGCGCGCGCGTCGTCCTGCGTGCCGTGCACGCGCCGCAGCGCTTCGACATAGCGCCTGGAGGGGCCGGAGGCGGCGGCGAGGCCCTCCTCGCGCAGGCGGGCCATCTGCCGTCTGGCGCGCAGCTCCGTATAGCCTTCCAAAACGGCCCGGCCCAGCGCTTCACCGGGCGAGCCGTAGAGCAGCTCCATCGCGCGAAGCGCCAGCACCGCGCCCGGGTCCCCCTGATGGGTGAATTCGTGCGCGATGACGCGCGCGAAGTTCGCGTCATCGGTCCGGTTGACGGTGACGAACCCGGGCGAGGGAGCGCCGTCCTCGGTCAGCTCCCAGAAGAAGGTGCCGCCGGCGTGCCAGTGGTCGGGGGCTCGCAGGCGCTGCGAGCCGTATACCGCGCGGTCGGCGCGAGCGCCCGTTATCCGGGAAGCGAGCAGCTCGACCAGCTCCCGGTGCTCGCCCTGGGAGCGGCGGGACTGGCCGCGCAGCCATGACGCCGCCGCGCGGTCGTCGGTCAGACGGGGCTCCGGCGCCAGAGCCCGGGCGGCGAACGCGGCGCGCTCGATGGGTCCGGGCGCGCGGCGCCCCGCCTCGCGCAGCACGGCGCGGTTGAGCCCGAGCATGCTGGAGAGCTTGGCGCGCAGCGGCACCTCCTCCTGGCGCGCGCCCGCGTCGACGAATCCGTCGAGCAGGCGCGGCGTCCAGTCGGCGGTCACGCCGCGGATGATTCCGAGCGCGCGGCGCTCCGCCTCGCTGCCCGGGTGCTGGAGCGAGATTTCTCCTGCGGCGACGCGCGCGGACAGGGCCGCTCGCTGCTCGTCGGTCCCATGCAGGAGGACGTCCTCGAAGTCCCCGATCCAGCCGCCGGAGGCGGGCGCGGCCGCCGGGGCGTCGGCGGCGAGGCCGGCGACAGGCCCGGCGAGCGGCGCCGGCGCCGGCGTCGGCGGGAGCGCCGCTTCATCCGACGCGCCTGACGGGGTCATCGGCGCGGGCGTCTGCCGGACGATGGCCGGTCCCGGGAGCGACGAGGCGAGCGTGAGGCTGCCGAGTGACGGGACGGGCGCGACCGCCGCGACGGGGGCCGGGACTCGCGCGCGGCCCGCGGCGCGCGCGGCCGCGTTGGCGGACGCCTGCGAGGCGTTGAGCGCGGCGAGCAGGAGGGCCAGCGCCGTCTTCAGTGTCTTCATGCTCTAAGCGTAGCCGGATGGCATGGCGTGGGCCTGAGGCCGAAGACCCCCGCCGCGGGCGTCCGCCGGCCCAGAAACCGGGGCGTACGCGTGAGTCCACGATGTGCAATCTTGATTCATACCCGGGCCTGGCCCCGTCGGGATGGGTCTGCTATACTGGAGGGGTCTGGGGGTGAATTCAGCTTCGACAGGCGTTGTTGAGCTGACAGACGCAGGCACGGGTTGGTCAGGTCCCGTATGAAACCAGACCAAACAACAACCGCCAACACTCAGTTGGCCTGGGCTACCGCCTAAACCGCGGCTAGCACACGCCGGCCCTTGACGCCTGCTGGAGGGGTCCCGGCGTCGACAGCAGGATGCGGTCCTCACCCGTTACTCCGTGGGCGGGGGACCTAAGACCGAACGGGGTTAGTCCGGGGCGCACTCGTCCATCGGTCTTCCCCGGGCGAAACTGACGATGGGCTAAGCCTGTAGTGTCTTCAGCCGGCGGCGTTTGGACGCGGGTGCAACTCCCGCCACCTCCACCAATCGCCTGAAGCCTCCCGCGCGCTCGCGCGCGGGAGGCTTCTTGTTCTCGGCCTGGACGCGCCGATGGACCCCTGTTATACTGAGCCGGAATTCCTCATATGGGCGAATCCCGCGTCATCACCTTGCTCGGCTCCTACGGCCTGCTCGCCGGCCTGGGCGCTCTCGCGTACGCGCGGCCCGACCTGGCCGCGGGGGCGTTGGCCTGTTCGGGTTTCGCCTTCCTCTGGGCGCACGGGCGTGGCGACCACGAATCGCCGTTGGTCTTGCTGCTGCTCGCCGGCCTGGCCGGCCTGCTGCTGACGGCGGGCGCCGCGGACGCCGCGTCGCGCGTCGCCGCCGGCTCGGGACTGGCGTCCACGGTCCTGCTCGCGGCCGCGCTCGCCGCCCACCGCAGCCGGCTCGCGGCCGACGAGCGCGCGCAGTTGCTCGAGCAGATGGACCTGCAGGACGCCATCCGCGACGACGAGCGCGACCTCAAGTACTACCAGCAGTACGAGACCACGGTCGGCGCCGAGACGCGGCTGCGCCGCGACATGGCCGACTCCGCCAAGAGCCTCGCGGGCACGATGGACCCGCGCGAGGTGCAGGCGCGCCTGTCGTCCATCCTGACCGCCCGTTTCCCCGGCGCGCGCATCGAGATCGTCGCCGGCGCGGGCGCGGACCCGCTGCTGGCGCTCGCGCAGAAGCGGCGCGGACCCGTGCTCGTCAAGGACTCCCGCGTCGAGGCCCAGCTCGTCCCCGGCGCGCGTTTCGCCTCGGGCGTGGCCATCCCCGTGCGCGTGATGCGCCAGGACGCGGGCTTCGTCAAGCTCGAGAGCGACAAGCCCGGCGCCTTCGGCCCGGACGACGTCAAGGCGGCCGATCTGTTCGCGACCATGGCGGCGTTGAGCCTCGAGAACATCCGCCTCTTCGAGACGGTCCACCGTCAGGCCACCCATGACGCGCTGACCCAGCTGCACAGCCACCGCTCCTTCCAGCAGCGCCTGCAGGAGGAGGTCCTGCGCGCGGGCCGCTCGCAGACGCCGATGTCGCTGGTCATGTGCGACGTGGACAAGTTCAAGGTCTACAACGACACCTTCGGTCACCAGGCCGGCGACCATCTCCTGCGCACTTTGGCGGGCGTGTTGTCCTCCTTCGCGCGCCCCGTGGACCTGGTCGCGCGCTACGGCGGCGAGGAGTTCGCGCTCATCCTGCCCAACTTCGTGCGCACCGAGGCGGTCTCCTTGGCCGAGCGCATCCGTCAGCGCGTGGCCGACGAGCCCTTCGTGTTCCAGGGCAAACCCACGCGCGCCACCATGAGCTTCGGCGTGGCGTCTTTCCCGACCGACGCGACGACCGCCTCGCAGATCGTGCGCGTCGCCGACGAGCGCCTCTACCGCGCCAAACACGGCGGGCGCAACCAGGTGGTGGGCTGATGGACGCCGCTTTGGCTCCCGCGTGGCTGGCGGCCGGGGCGGTCCTCGCTCCGGCGCTCGGCGCCTGGCTGTCCTACCCGCGCCGCCCATGGGGCGCGTTGGCCGCGTTGTTCGCCGCCCTGGCGTCCGGAGGCGCGCTCGCGGCGTCGGCTCCCGCCGCCGCGCGCCCCGCTGCGGCGTTGACCGCGGCCTGGGCCGTGTTGGGCGCCGCCGCGTTGTGGGCGGTCCTGCGCCGAGGCGAGGCCGCGGTCGCGGCCGCGCAGGCGCGACTGGTCCTGGTGCGCACGCGGCGCGCGCAGGTCGCCAAGGAGCTGGCGGCGCTCAAGGCGCGCGGACTCGACGCGGAGCGAGCCCACAAGGAGACCATGGCCCTCTACGGCATGGTCAAGGGCCTCTCCGAATCCCTGTCCTGGAACGACGCTCGTCCGCGCGTGGAGACCGCCTTCGAGCAGTGTTTCGGGGCCAACGCGGAGTTCGCGCTCTACGTCGCGGGCATGAAGGGCGAGGGCGACCTGCACCCGCTCACGGTGCGGGGCCTGCGCCTGTCTCCGGGCGCCCAGTGGTCCACGCTCGCGCGCCTGCTGCAGGAGCGCGGCACGAGCCCGCTCCAACCCGCGGTCTTCGCGCAGCCCGAGCGCGCGGTCGGCCTGCCGGTCAAGGACGGCGCCGAGCCGCTGGCCTATCTCTACTCGCGCGTGCCCGAGGGCGTCGCGCCGGAGGCCTGGCTCGGCAAGCTGGCCGCGTTCGCCGACGAGTTGACGGTGGCGTTCCGGCGCCTGAAGCTCTTCCAGGAGGTCGAGCGCCTCTCCGAGATAGACGGCTTGACCGGCGTGCGCCGCCGCGGCGCCTTCGACAAGAAACTCGCCGACGAGGTCGTGCGCGCGCGCACCTTCAAGACGACCTTCGGGCTGCTGCTGCTTGACATCGACCATTTCAAGTCCTTGAATGACCGCTACGGCCATCCGTTCGGCGACCAGGTGCTCAAGCGCGTGGGCGCGGTGCTCAACGCGTCGGTGTACGAGACCGACTACGTGGCGCGCTACGGCGGGGAGGAGTTCGTCGTGCTCCTGCCCCGCGCCGAGCCGGAGGGCGTGCGCCGCAAGGCGGAAGCCATACGCCAGGCGCTGGAGGCGGAGCGTTTCCCGCTCGGCTTCGAGGCGGTGCAGGTCACGGCGACCATCGGCCTGGCGCACTTCCCGCGCGACGCCGCGACGCCCGAGGAGCTCGTGGCGGCCGCCGACGCCGCGTTGTACGCCGGCAAGCAGCAAGGACGCA
The DNA here is from genome assembly GCA_033875325.1 of Elusimicrobiota bacterium. Classification (GTDB taxonomy): domain Bacteria; phylum Elusimicrobiota; class Elusimicrobia; order UBA1565; family UBA9628; genus GWA2-66-18. The sequence continues at coordinate 16,504 of JANRKA010000163.1, forward strand.
ACCGCGTCGTGGACTGCGAGGTCCTCAGACGCGCCCGTTGACCGGCCCATCTTCGAGGAGGACGCATGGACGAGACGAACCCGCAGCCGCCGGCCCCCGCCCCGCTCGACCCGCACCAGCTCAGCCCGCGGCGCGTGAAGCGGCGGCTCATGGTCTCCCTGGTGGTCCTGCACGCGCTTTCGCTGTTCGCGGCCGCGGTGCTCGTGCTGCGCGCCAAGGATCCGGCGCCCAAGGGCGAGAAGAAGGCGTTGCTGTCCTCGTTGGCCGCCAACAAGGAGACCGTCGGCTGGGTGACCATCCGCGGCCCCATCATGGCCGGCGAGACCGGCCGCCCCTGGGAACGCGGCGCCGAGCAGTGGGCGCGGCGCATCGAGCAGCTGGCCGAGACCAAGGGCGTCAAAGCCATCGTGCTCGACATCAACTCGCCGGGCGGCTCGGTCGGCGCGGTGCAGGAGATCCACTCGCGCATCCTGCGCGTCAAGAAGGAGAAGAACATCCCCTTCGTCGCGTTGTTCGGCGACGTCTCGGCTTCCGGCGGCTACTACCTGGGCGCGGCCTGCGACAAGATCGTGGCGCACCCGGGCACGCTCACGGGCTCCATCGGCGTCATCTTCTCGGTGACCAACCTCGAGGGCCTGTTCACGAAGATCGGCTTCAAGCAGGACCCCATCAAGTCCGGCAAACACAAGGACATCGGCTCGCCCGCGCGGCCCATGACCGCCGAGGAGCGCCAGCTCCTGCAGGCCATGATCGACGACACCTACGGCCAGTTCGTCGGCGCGGTGGCCGAGGGCCGCAAGATGAGCGTCGAGGAGGTCAAGCCGCTGGCCGACGGCCGCATCTACACCGGCACGCAGGCGCTGCAGCTCAAGCTCGTGGACCAGCTCGGCGACTCCAAGGACGCGCTGATGCTGGCGGCCAAGCTCGGCGGCATCAAGGACGAGAAGCCCAAGGTGCGCCGCGACGTGGAGCGCATGAGCGACCTCTTCGAGCTGCTCGAGACCAAGGCGCGCCTCACCCTCGGCCTGGGCGCGTTGGAGTCGCCGCTCGCCCGGCTGCAGGGGCCGGGACCGGGCCTGCACTACCTCTGGACCGGCTGGTGACATGACCGAGCTCGCCTACGACTTCTTCGAGGACCACACCCAGGCCGCGGCGGAGATCCGCCGCCGCCGGCCGCTGGCGTTGGGCGTGCTCGCGCTGCTCGCGGGCGGCACGAGCCTGTTCTTCGCGCAGGCGCTGGCCGGCCGGCTTTCCATCCTGTCGCTGTCGTGGCCCTCGCTCATCGCGGCGCTGACCTGGCACGCGTGCCTGGCCTTCCTGACCACGGCCGTGCTGCACCTCGTGCTCGAGATGACCGGCTCCAAGGGCAGCGCGGGCGTGCTCTTCGTGCACTGGGGGCTCTCCGACCTCGCGTGGATGAGCGCGGTGCCCGCCGTTCTCGTGGTCCAGGCGCTCACGCCCAACTCGCCGTGGTCGGTGCGGCTGGTCTTCTTCCTCGTCGGCATCTGGTCGCTGGCGCTCAAGGCGCGCGCCATCCGTGACGAATACGGCGTGGCCTCGGGCCGCGCCTGGCTGACGCTGAGCGTGCCCTACCTCGCGGCGATGGCGCTGGCCGCGCTCGTGTTGGCGCTGACCTTGGCGGCCCTCATCCTGGCGGCCGTGCGGTCGCTGTGATGCCCAAGGAGCCCGTCCCCGCGGTCTGGGAAGGCTGGCCCGTCGTCACCGCGGCGGCGATGCGCCAGCTCGACTTCGACGCGACCGCGCGTTTCGGCGTGCCCGCGGCCGAGCTCATGGAGCGCGCGGGCGCGGCCGTCGCCACGGGGACGGCGGAGTTCCTGCGCGAGGCCGGCGTGGACCCGGCGAAGTCCCGCGTCGTCGTCTGCTGCGGACGCGGCGCCAACGGCGGCGACGGCCTGGTCGCGGCTCGCCACCTCAGGGGCGCGGGCGCTCGCGTCACGGCCTTCATCTGCCCGCCCAAGAAGGACGCCGGTTATCCGGAGCTGACGGCGGCCGCGCTCGCCGCCGCGCGGGAGGCGGGCGTCGAGGTCCGCGAGGCGGGTCCGGAGGCCGGCCTCGACGCGGCGCTCGCCTCCTGCGACGCCGCGCTCGACGCGCTGCTGGGCACCGGCTCGGCCGGCAAACCGGCCGGGGCCATCCATCACATGATCCAGGAGCTCAACCGCTCCGGCAAACCCGTGCTCGCCGTGGACATCCCTTCCGGCGTGCACCCCGACACCGGCTACCACAGCGGCGTCTTCGTCAACGCCGCCGTGACTTTCACCCTCGGCCTGCCCAAGAAGGGCCTGCTCGCCGCGCACGCCAAGAAACACGTGGGCCTGCTCAAGGTGCTCGACATCGGTTACCCGCCGGAGCTGCTGAAGGCCCGCTCCTCGTCGTAAGATACCCCTTGCGAGACCGGGTTCTCGGGGTTATCCTCGGGAGTGGAGAACCCCATGTCCCGGGTCCGCAGACTGTCCTTCCTGGGTCTTTGCGCGGGCGCCCTTCTGGGCGCCGGCGGCGTGCCTCGACCCGACCCGCGGCTGACGACCGCCTCCGAGCCCGACCGCACGGCGCGGGCGATGGTCCTGTGCGACGACTCGCCCGGCTCGCGCCTCGCGCGGGACAATTTCACGCTCGCCGGTCAGCGCGGCTCCAACATCATGCCGGACGAGCGGTTGGCGCTCGTGGACCTGGACGCGGAGATGTCCGCTCTGGAGGCGGGCATGCGCGATGGCGAGACCCTGGGGGACTTTCGCGAGCGTTATAGCGCGGTCCTCTACCGGTTGGAGACGCCCGGCGGCGCCAGCCCGGTCGTGTCGGACGCCGTGCGCGAAGGGGCCGAGCGCCGCTGCTACCTCCCTCACGCGCAGCGCTGGTGCGCCGCCAACGAGGCTCAGGACGCGCGCCGCTGCGGGCAAGTCGCGCAGCGCCTCGCCGCGCTCGACCCCGTCCAGCGCGCGGCCATCGAGGAGCGCCTCACGCGCCGGAAGGTGGCCTCTTTCGACGCGGCGAGCCGCATCGGGGGCTTCGAGACGCTCGGCGCCGGCGGGCTGACGGGCGGCGACGCGTCCGCAGCGCTGAGGGCGAGAGTCGTGACGCCTGCGGGCGGCGCCGTGACGGGGCGCGGTCCGGACGCGGCCGGTTACGCGGCGCACGGACGACCCGGCGCCATCGTGCCCGCGTCCTTCCGCGACACGGGCAACGACGGGGGCATGATCGGCAAGGTCATGCGCGGGGGCGGGCTCACGGTGCCGTCGCCTTTGGACGCGGCGGGCGGCACGGGCGACGCCGGCGTGACGCCGGGCCCGGTCGGAGGCGCCGCGCACGGGCGCGGCGGCGCGGCCGGCTCGGATGGCCTCGTCGGCGTGGGCGGCCGGCGCTACGCGCGGCGCTCCTCCGAGGAGCTCGCGCTCATCCAACGCACCTTCGACGCGAGCGTCGCCGCGATGGTGCGCGAAGGGCGTCGCGTCGAAGGTTCGGGCGCGCTGCTCGGCACCTGGAACAACGTGAGGTCCGACTACGGCTCGGGACAGAAGCTGAAGTGTTACGACCAGGCGCACCGTCTGTTGACCGACCTGGCGGGCGCCTTCGGCACCACCTACAGCGAGGCCGCGGGGCGCTTCACCGAACCGTCCGGCAAGTGGACCTTCACCTTCAGCACCTACCACGGCAGCAACGAGGTCGAGCGCGACGGGCATTACTGGGTGCAGGCCGTGTCCGCCGTGCCCGAGGACCCGACGCTCATCCTCGATCCCTGGCTCAACCGCGTCGAGCGGCGCGCGGAGAAGGCGCCCATCATCACGAAAGGCTACGCGTCCTACTGGCTGGCTTTCGTGCGCAACGGATTCAGCGGCCGTTAGCGCCGTTCGGCCAACCGCGCGCGCGCGTCGGCGGCGAGGGCCGAGAGCCGGGTCTTGATGCCCGGGCGCCGCGCTTCGAGCATGGGGAGCAGGCGCCGTCTCACCCAGTTCCGCTCGAAAGCCTCGGACGCGTTGCTGGCGTCCTCGCGCCATTCCAAGGCGTGTGCCTTCAGGTAAGCCATGACCTCGTCGCGCGTCAGCGGCAGCAGCGGGCGCACGAGCTCGACGCCGGGCGCGAGCGCGCGGCGCGGCGGGATGCCGGCCAGGCCGGCGGCGCGCGTGCCGCGCAGCAGGTGCAGGAGCAAGGTCTCGGCCTGGTCGTCGAGTTGGTGGCCGGTGGCCACGATGGTCCGGCGGCCGCGGCGCGCGCGCGCGGCGAGCGCGGCGTAGCGCGCCTTGCGCCCCGCGTCCTCCAGGCCCAAGCCGCGCTTCCTGGCCAAGGATCGCGCGTCGACCTTCACCACCGCGGCCGGCAGGCCCAATCGCTCGCCCAACTTCAAGACGAAGGCGGCGTCGGCATCCGCGGCCCGGCCGCGCAGGCCGTGGTGGACGTGCAGCAGGGCGGCGTCGAGTCCGTTCCTGCGCTTGAGCACGGAGAGCCAGTGCGCGAGCGCGACGGAGTCCGGGCCGCCGGAGACCGCGGCCAACACGCGGGCGCCGGGGGGGAAGAAGCGCTGCTCCTTCTCGAACGCGACGAGCTTGGACCAGACCTTCGCGGCGAACTCCTCGCGCCTCACGGCGCCATTCTAGCCCATCCGTCGACGATGTGCTAGACTCGGCCGCATGACCGTCCGTCCGGCGACGCGCGCCGACCTCCCCGCCGTCACCGCCATCTACAACGACGCGGTGGCCCGCACCACGGGCACCTTCGACACGACGCCGCGCACGCTCGCGGAGCAGGAGCGCTGGTTCGCGGCCCACGGCGCGTCGCACCCCGTGCTCGTCGCGGAGGAAGGTGGGGCGATCCTCGGATGGGCATCGCTGAGCGGCTACTCCGACCGCTGCGCCTACTCCCGCACCGCCGAGGTGTCGGTCTACGTGGCCGAGGACGCGCGCGGGCGCGGCGTCGGCGGCGGCCTGCTCGACGCGGTGCTGGCGGCGGGGCGCGCGGCGGGCGTCAAGGAAGTCATCGCGCGCATCGCCGAAGGCAACGAGACGAGCCTCAAGCTGCACGCCAAGCGCGGTTTCGAGGAGGTGGGGCGGCTGCGCAAGGTCGGCGAGAAGTTCGGCCGACTGCTCGACGTGTTTTTCCTGCAGAAGTCCCTGGCGCTGCTGCTGCTCGCGCTGGCCGCGACCGCGTCAGCCGCGGGCACGAGCGACGACGCGGTGCGCGAATCCGCGTTGGCGTTGGCCGGCGGAGACGTCGCGCGGGCGCGCCAACACGCCGAGGCGGCGGTGAAGGCCGATCCCGGCTCCGCCAAGGCATGGCTGCAGTACGCGTCGGCCGCGCTCGCCGGGCAGGAGCACGCCGCCGGCCGCGACGCCGCGGAGCGCGCCATCGCCATCGGGGGCGAGACGCCGGCCCTGCTCGTGCTGCGCGCCCAGGGGCGCGGCGGCCTGGGCGACCTGGAAGGCGCGCTCGCGGACACGGGACGCGCTTTGCGCCTTCAGCCCGCCAGCGCCCGCTCGCGCCTGGAGCGCGCCCGCGTGCTCGAGGCCATGGGTCGCGCCGAGGAGGCGCTCGCCGACTACGACCGCGCCGCCGCGCTGGACGTTTTGCTCGCCGAGGAGGCGTTCGAGGCGCGCCGCCGGCTGGCGCCCGCGGCGCCGAGGCGGAGCACCGGGGTGGGCGGCTTGTTCGCCTTGCTCGGGTTTTCGGCCCTCGTCGGCTGGGCCTGGGCGCGCTTCGCGCGCCCGACGGCATCCGCGCCCGCCGCCCCGCGCGTCCCGGCGCCGCCGCGGCTGCGTCCCGCGCCTCTGGGCGACCAGCCTTTGGCCCCGCGCGCGGCGCTGCAAGCGCTGGCCAAGGCCGCTGGAGATGGTGGACCGGACGAGGCCCACGCCCTCGCTCTGGCCTTGCACGCGCGGCTGCTCGACCGCGCTTCCATCGTCGGCGCGGAGACCTTCTTCGCCCGCGCGCTCAACGCCGACCCCGCCGCGCGTTTCCGCACGCCGGCCGAGTTGCTCAACGCCTTCCGCGCCCTCGTCGACCCGCCGGTCTTGTAGGGCATAACAAAGGGGACATAACAAAGGGGACAGGCACCTAGGTTATACCCCGTACGGGGTATAACCTAGGTGCCTGTCCCCTTTGGTATGGCCG
>JANRKA010000164.1:0-16180 GCA_033875325.1 Elusimicrobiota bacterium
CTGGGCGCCTGGGATGTGGTCGTGACGAACCCCGACGGGCGCAGCGGTCGCCTCCCTGGCGGCTTCACCATCACGCAGGCGAGTTATCTCGCCGTCAGCGCGGACGCGGTCGCCTCCCTGTCCTCCAGCCGCGCCGATGAGACCGTGACGGGGGTCTCGACCGCCGCGGCGGCCCCGGCCTACGCCGCGGCCGTGTCCAGCCAGGGTCTCGTCCTGGTCACGCCTTCCTTCTATGAGTTGAGCCCCAGCCCCGTCGTCTTCGACCCGTCCGCGGAGCTGAGCCTCCTTTTCGACCCGACGACCGTCGACCCCGGCCAGGTCGCCATCTACCGCTACGATGCCCCCCTCTGGAGCTCGGCGTCCATATCGGGGCAGTCCGTGACGCTGCTGGGGCCCACGCTCGCGCGCGTGAGTGGGTTCCTCGCCGGGGCGTCCCTCTATGCCGCCTTCGTTCCCGCGCCGCCTCCTCCGGCGGCGCTCGCCCTGTCCTGGACCGGTGCGGCGGGTGACGGCTCGTGGCACACGGCCGGCAACTGGTCCCCCGCGCAGGTCCCGACCGCCATCGACAGCGCGACCATCGCATCCGGGGCGAGCGTGCTGGTCGCGAGCGGCATGCCCGCGGCGACTTTCGCGTCCCTGACGCTGGGCGACGCGGCCGGGGTCTCCGTCCCGACCCTCCTTGTCGCCGGTTCGCTCTCCGCTCCCGGCGTGGCGGTGGTCCACAACCGCGCGACCCTGCTCTCCGACACCACGCAGACCCTCCTCACGGCGGCTGGGATCTGCGTTCCGGCGGCAAGGCGACGCATGTGGCGGCCACGGCCCTGCGCCAGCCGGTGCTCCGCCTGCGCGCCACCGGGGACATCCTTGTCGCCGCCGGGGCCGTTCTGGACGCCACGGGCCGAGGCTATCCCGCCGGGACGGGCACGCCTTCGGGCCCCGGCGCGGGCGTCATCCGGGGCGGCGGTGGCGGGCACGGCGGCTTCGGCGGCGGCGGCCAGGACTCCACCGCCTATGGCCAGGCCTACGACGACATGCTGGACCCGACGCAGCCCGGCAGCTCGGGCGCGGGCAACCCGTCCTCCTCGCGGCCGGGAGGCGACGGAGGGGGCGTCGTCATCCTACAGGCCTCGGGACTGCTGCGGATGAACGGGACGGTCTCAGTCGACGGCACCACGCCCCAGGACTTCACCGGGGCCGCGGTGGGCGGAGGCGCGGGCGGCTCGATCCAACTGCGCGCGGCGGTGCTGGAGGGCACGGGCTCGCTGACGGCGCGGGGCGGGAACGGCAACTTCAGCGTCAGCGCTCCCGGCGGAGGAGGCGGCGGCGGGCGCATCCTCATCGAGGCGGCCGAGGACCGCTCGACGCTCGCACTGGACGCCTCGGGCGGCCGGGCGCCGCGCGACAACGGGTCGGGCTTCAATGCCCACGGCGGCGCGGGCACCATCGTGCGCAAGTCGTCCGGGCCCACCATCGGCGAGCTGCGGCTGCGCAACGCGCACGGGTTCGCGGTGCGCACGCCGACGCCGGTCTCCGTGCCGGTCTCGGTCGGCACGCTCACCGTGACCGCCGCCGTCATCGCCTCCTCGGGCGTCCCTCAGCCCGTCGACGTCCTCTCGTCGCTGGCGCTCACCGCGCCTTACGGCGTCTACGCGTCCTCCCTGACCTTCCCGCCCGTGTCCTCCTTCACGATACCGTCGCGCAGCACGGTCTCGGTCTCCTTCATCAGCGTGCCGCCGGGCAGCGACTGGAGCATCGCCGGCTCCCTCTTCATCCCGGCGCTGTCGGCAGGCTCCCTCTCCCTCTCGGGCGTCCTGCGCGCGGACTCGGTCTCGGCCACGAGCCTCAGCCTGGGCGTGGCGGATCTGGAGGCGAGCACGCTCACCGTCGTCCAGGGAACCGCCTTCGTGCTGCCCGCGGGGGCGAGGTTGAAGGCCCTGAGGGCCTACCTGCCTCCCGGCGCCGATTGGAGCATCGGCGGCAGCCTACTCATCGGCGACCCCCTGCTCGCGGGGACGGTGTCCGTACTTCCGAGCGCCCGCATCTCGCCACCCGCGGCGCTCGTCCCCATCGACATCCGCGCCTCCGGCGACATGAGCGTGTCCGCGGGCGCGCAGTTCCTGGCGGCCGCGATGGGCCACTCCGTGCGCGGCGGCGGCCCGGGGGCCGGCTGCGCGGGGGGCGGCGGCGCGGGCCACGGCGGCAGGGGCGGCTTCGGCGGCTGCCTCGTCTTCGGGGCCGTCTATGACGACCCAATCGCTCCCGTGGAGTTCGGCAGCGCGGGCGGCGGGGAGTTCTCCCCTATCAACGTCGGCGGCGCCGGCGGCGGGCTGGTGCTCCTGCGCTCGAGCGGCGTCCTGACCATGAACGGCCTCATCGACGCGAGCGGACAGACCGCTTTCCATGCCTCCGGCTTCCGGGCCGGGGGAGGCTCGGGCGGCTCCATCGACCTGCGCGCGCATGAGCTGCGCGGCGTCGGGACCCTGCGGGCGGACGGCGGCGGCGGCAACGTCGGCCCGGGAGGCGGCGGCACCGAGTCCGGCGGCGGAGGCGGCGGCCGCATCGCCGTCGAGGCGGCGGTGCACGCGTCGAGCTTCGTCTTCAGCGTGGCCGGAGGCCTCAAGGGCAGGCCGACCCAGAGCAGCGGCGGCCCCACCGACGGGGAGCCCGGCACCGTCGTGCGGCTGCCCATCCTCGTCGCCAGCCAGGACGGCTCGGCGAGCCTGGCCTCGCATGTCTTCGGCAGCAGCGTGACGGCGGTCTCGACCGGCACGGCTCCCGCCGCCTACTCGGTGGCCGTCGCCACCCAGGGGCTGTTCTCGCTCTCGCCGTTCTACGAGATCACGCCCAGCCCCATCGTCTTCGACCCGCCCGCCACGTTCTCCATCGAGTTCGACCCCGCCGGCGTCGACCCGGGCTCGGTGGCGATCTACTTCTTCGACGGGGTGAACTGGACCTCCGCCGCCGTGGCGGGCCAGACGGTCGAGTTCCTGCCGGACGGCCGGGCCCGCGCGCTCGGGACGCTCTCCCACGCCTCGCTCTACGCGCTCTTCGCCCGCGACGTGACGCCGCCGTTGCTCTCGCTGCTCCCGCCGAGCGGCAGCACGCTGACGACGACCACTCCGGCCATCCTCATGAGCTTCTCGGACGCGGGCGGGGGGGTCTCCACCGACACGCTGCGGCTCTTCGTGGACGGGAGCGACGCGACCTCCGCGCTCGTCGTGTCCGCCGCCTCGGCTTCCTTCGTGCCGTCCGCCGCGCTGGCGCAGGGGACGCACTCCGCGACGGCCCAGGTCGCGGACCGTGCCGGCAACCTCGCTACGGCGCAGACCAATTTCCTCATCGACTCCCTGCCGCCGGTCACTCGACTGCTCGTCAACGGGCTGCCGGCCGGGAGTACCGTCCTGACCGTCCTCAGCACCGATTTCCTCGGCTTCGACGCCATCGACTCGGGAGTGGGGGTGGCCGAGACTCGCTACACGCTCGACGGGGTTGAGTTCGTGTTCAGCTCGACCTTCTCGCTCGCGGTGGGGACACACGCCATCGCCTACTTCAGCGCCGACGTGGCGGGCAATACAGAGCCCGCCTCCAGCGCCGCCTTCACGGTCCTGACGCCGGACGGCGAGGCGCCGCTCCTGGCGCTGCTGCCGGTGCACGGGAGCACGCTGGCGACGACGACGCCTCAACTCGTGGCCTCGTATTCCGACCCGGGCCGCGGCGTGGACTTGGCCTCCGTGCGCCTGTTCCTCGATGCGGTGGAGGTCACCTCCTGGGCGACAGTGAACGCCTCCTCGGCGGTGTTCTCCCCCGCGGCCCTCGCCGAAGGGACGCACACCTTCTCGGCCTCGGTGGCGGACTTGGCGGGCAACGCGGCCGCGGCCTCCTCCACATTCCTCGTGGACACCGTCCCGCCGCTGACCACCCTTCTCGTCGACGGGAGCGTGGTCGCGACCACCCATGCGGTCATCTCCTCGACGTCCGGCATCAGCCTCGCCGCCGTGGACACCGGGTCCGGCGTTCTTGAGACGCTCTACTCGGTCGACGGCTCGTCGCCGGCGCTCTTCGTCTCGCCCTTCAGTCTCGCGGCAGGCTTGCGTTCCGTGGCGTTCCAGAGCCGCGACCGCGCGGGCAACCTGGAGCCGCTCCGCGGCGTGACGCTCGACGTGGTCAGTCCCTCGGCCGACAACGTCGCGCCTGTCGTCCGCCTCGACTTCCCGGGCTCGGCGGCCCTGGAGGTCGAGCAGGCGGTCGGCGGGGTGGTCGCCGTGCGCGGCGCCGTCTCCGACGAGAGCGCCGTCACGTGGACGTTGGAGGCGGCGCCCGGCGCTTCCGCGAGCAGCGGCTTCTCGACCATCGCCTCCGGAGCCGGGAATCTATCGGGGCTCATCGCCTCCTGGAACACCGCGGGCCTCTCCGGCCGGCAGACCCTGCGTCTGCGCGCGGTGGACGCCTTCGGCAACGCCGCTGCGGCGACGGCCGTTGTCTTCGTGGGCGCGCCGGTCTTCAACTTCGCCATCGGCCGCAAGGACTCCAATGTCATCGTCTCGACGCTGAAGGGTCCGACGGGCATCGCCGCGCGCGCGGACGGCGCCCTGTGGGTGGCGAGCACGGAGAACGACCAGGTCCTTCTCATCAGCCCTTCCGGCGTTCTCCTGGGCTCGGCGGGCCATGCACCCGGGAATTCCGGTGATGATGACAAGGGCAAGAAAGACAAAACGAAGGACGACGACGATGATGACGATGACGCTCCGGCCGCCGGGCTGAGCTTCAAGTCGCCCCAGGGGCTTGCCCTGGACGGCGCGGAGAACCTCTACGTGGCCGACAAGGGCCTGGACCGCGTCCTCAAGCTCTCTCGCGACGGCCGAAGCGTCCTGCTGGCCCTGGGCCGCGTGGACAACAAGGGCAAGCCCAAATCCGGCTCGGGGATCGGCGAGTTCAAGGACCCGTGGGACGTGGCGGTGGACGGCAACGGGGACATCTACGTCGCCGACTCGGGGAACCGCCGCATCCAGGTCTTCGACTCCTCGGGGACCTTCCTGCGCCAGTTCGGCCAGGGCGTCTTCGGCGGCGAGTCGGACATACGCGGCATCGCGCTCACGGCCGAGGGTCTGTGGGTCTCGGACAAGGAGGACAAGGCCATCCACCTGTTCAGCCGGGCGGGCGCGCTGCTCAAGTCCATCGGCGACGCTGACTCGGTGGTGGGCGAAATCTCACGCATGAGGGGCGTGGCCTCGGACCACATGGGGGCGCTCTACGTCATCGAGCCCAACCGGGACCGGACCCAGAAGTTCGACCCGCAGGGGAAGGGCCTGCTCGCCTTCGGGAGCAAGGACGGGCTCTCCAAGGCCGACAAGCACGCCAAGCGCTACCTCACCCAGCCCATCGACGCGGCCATCGCCCCCGACGGCTCCATCTGGATTACCGACACGGGGCGCGACCGCATCGTGCGCTACGCGCTGCCCGCGACGGGCGGATTCGGGGTCGCGTCCCAGGGGACGGGAGGCGGCTTCACTTCCTCCTCAGTCGAGCCCGCCAAGCGGCTCGTGGACCACAAGGATGGCGCTAAGGTGGAGCGCGACGATGGGGCCGGGGTGAACGTGCCCAAGGGCGCGCTCTCCGCCGACCTCGAGATTACCGTGGACAAGGCCGACGAGAACGAGGACAAGGAGCACAAGGACGCCAAGCGCGCCGAGAAGAAGGTGGCCGCGGTCTCCGAGGAGGTGCAGTACGGCCCCGAGGGCACGGCTTTCAGCGTCCCCGTGACCTTGACCATTCCCTACGACGCCGCGCTCGTGGCCTCGCAGGGCATCAAGGAGGACGAGCTCAAGGTCTACTACTGGAACCCCTCGCTCAAGGACTGGCAGGCCATGCCCTCGGTCGTGGACAAGGCGAACAAGACCGTCAACGCCCAGACCACCCATTTCTCGGCCTATCAGGTGCAGGGCCCCGGCGGAGGCGGCATCGGCGTGGCCGCGGTGGACGACTTCAGCCTGCGCGACGCCTATGTGTTCCCCAACCCTTCCCGCAACGGCTCGGCCGTCACCTTCCGCATCCAGCCCGGGAGGGCCGACTCGGTCGAGGTCCGCGTCTACGACCTCGCGGGTCGCAGGGTGCATTCCTCCTCCGATTTCCGCTTCCTGGGCGCCATCGACGACGGCAACGGGAAGGGCGCTCAGAACACCTACGACCACGTCTGGGGCGTCTCGGGCGTGGGCTCGGGCGTCTATTACTTCGTCATCACGGCCAAGAGGGCTGGTGAGTCGGAGATCCGCAAGACCGGGAAGGTCGCCGTCATCCGATAAATGAGAAGGCTCACGCTCGTCGGACTGCTCGCGCTCGCTTCCCAGGCCTCCTGGGGAGCCGAGACGGCGTCTTTCCTGGATATCGGCGTGGGCGCGCGTGCGCTCGGCATGGGCGGGGCCTACACGGCAGCCGCCGACGAGGCGAACGCACTCTATTGGAATCCCGCGGGTCTCGCCCGGCTGGAGAAGCGGGAGGTCACGGTCAGCCACGCGGAGTTGTACCAGAGCACGCGGCTGGACTTCGTCGCCTACGCGCATCCCACCGCCCAGGGGACCTTCTCCGCGGGCGGGACTTATCTCAGCCAGGGGCGTATCGAGGGCCGCGATGCGATGGGGCGGCCCACGGCAGGTTTCGACGCATCGGACGTGGCACTGAGCGTCGGCTACGCGCGTAAGCTGGACCTGGCCGACCTGGGAGCTGCCTTCAAGTACCTTCGCAGCCATATCGGCTCCACCGAGGCGCAGGGCGTGGCGGTGGACGTCGGCGCCAGGCGCGAGCTTGAGGGATTCGGCCCGGGCCGCCTCTCGGTCGGCGCGGCACTGCGAAACCTCGGTCCCGGGCTCAAGTTCGCCGACCAGCGCAACGACCTGCCGCTGAGGCTGGCGGTGGGAGCGGGCTACCGCTTCGCCGCCGGCCACCTCATCTCGGCCGAGGTCGTCAACGGGCCCCGCGGCGCAGGAACGGACGCGGCCTTAGGCGGCGAGTACCAGGCGTTCCAGAACGTCTATCTCCGGGCGGGCTACACGACGCAGACCGCCATCACCGGCGGCTCAGGGTTCGACGCGGCGCGCGGCCTGACGCTCGGGCTGGGTTTTCGTGACGGCCGATGGAGCCTGGATTACGCCGTTCTGCCGTCGGGCGAGCTCGGGCGCTCGCACCGTTTCAGTCTTGGAGCCCGCTTTTGATGCTGGTTCGCCTGTCCCGGCGATAAAGCGTGCTCGATGATGCAGAATCATACCTGGCTCAGACTGCTCGCGATGCTGGCTCTCACTCCCAGCATGAGCTCTGGGGCAATCATCCGGAGTGCGGGAGAGAGGCTCCTGCCTGCTGGCTTCAAGACCCAGAATGGCTGGGTCTACCTCGGGAAGTTCGCCATGCCGACACCTCTCGCACCGCCCCATGCCATCAATCTGACCGCCAAACCCGGGGTAGAGACTCCTCTCCTTGATATGCAGGTCCGATATAGCGCTGACGGGCAACATTGGACGTCTTGGAAGCGACTACGGCGGGAAGGTCCTCCGAAGGATTCGTTCACGTTGGAGCTCGCAATCCCAGAGAAGGAAATCGAGGACTTTGATTCGCTGTATTTGAAGTGGCTTGCCACTCGTCCACACCGCGCGGGCGACTTCTGGGAGTTCGCTCGCTGGGCGCAGAATTCGGCGCCGGGCTACTTCGGAACGCGCATTCCGTTCATCGGCTTTCTTGAATTTCGCGCCAGGGCTCCCCGCCTGGCGAAGCGGATTGGAGAAGTCGATATCAGCATGGTATGGGGCGAGAGCGGGGCAACCTCTTTCAGTCCGCCTCCTGAGCCGCTTCAATGGGATTCACGAGACCAAAGGAGATGGGCGTTCCCGAAATCCCCCGTTATAAGACTAGTGAGATGATGGCAACGGCCAAGGCGATGAGATTCGCTCGAATCGTATTGATCTTGCTGTGGCCAATCGGGATGGCTCTTCCTGCGCCCGCGCAGGTCTCCGACAGTGGAACCGGCGTGAAGGCTGTCACCGTGCTGGGTCAGAAGCGCAAGTGGAGGAAGTTCCGATGGCAATCCACGCGAACAGCCGCCAGTTTCTTGAACGTCAGCATCGCTGCGATGACATGGGATGCCGATGTGGTTAGCTTTCCGATCGGCCTGTTAAGCCTCGCAGTCACCCTGCCCTCCACCATCATCGCCATCCCCGCCGATATCCTGCTTGCTCCGATTCGCACCAGCAAGGTTGTTCGCCTCCGCATATCCGGACGGGTAGTCGACCACGATCAAAAGCCGCTCGCAAACATCCCCGTGCAGGCAGTCGTGAAGGGCGAATATCTTGTGACGCAGCACTTCACGCCTGAGTACACCCTTTTTACCAGCACCTATTCGGCCACCACGAACGAGGACGGAAAGCTCGATATGGAAGTGGAGGGGAGTCTGAACCCCAATTGGTATTTCATGGTTCATCTCTACGCCGTCGGGAGAATCCATCCGGAATTCGAGTACATACAGATTGCTCAAGAAGGGCGGGAGCTGAAAGTCAGGGCCAAATCCTGGTATGGCGGCGGCACCCGGCTGATTCCGGACTAGACCAGGGATTCAAGGCCCCAGACCTTTTCTTCCGGAGTGGAGCGAGGGATTATCGGGTTCCCAGAGACGCCAGCACCGCCTTCGCCTCGGCGTAGTCAGGCTTCAGCGAGAGGGCGTGACGGAAGCTGGCGATGGCGTCGTCACGGCGATCCATCTTCAGACGGCAGGCCCCGAGGTTGAAATGCGCCACTGGGTCGTTGGGGGCGAAGGAGAGCGCCTTCTCCAGCGCGGCGGCCGCCCCGGCGATGTCGCCCTTGCGGTAGCGCAGCGCGCCGAGCGCGGCGTGGGCCTGCGCCAGGTCGGGCTGTAGCCGGACGGCCTTCTCCAGCAGAGGCGCGGCCTCGTCCAGGCGGCCGGCTGACGTGAGCATGATGCCGAGGGTGGAGGCAGTGGGGGCGTCCTGCGGCGCCGTGGCCAGCGCGCGCTGGAGGAGGGCTATCGCCTCCGCGGAGCGGCCTGACCGGGACTCGACCGCCGCGAGGCTGCGCAGGGACTCAAGGTCATCCGGCCGGACGGCGAGTATGCGCTCGTACTCCGCGCGCGCGGCGGCAAGGTCCCCGGCCAGCACGGCGAACTTGGCGCGGGTGAGCGCCTCCAGCGGGAAGTGGACCCGCAGTCCCGGCGCGCGCACCGGCACGGGCTCTGCGTCGAACAGGTTCTTGCGGGCGGCCAGCACGCGGGCCACGGCCTCCTTGTTCACGCCGTCCCTGCGCGCGTAGACCGCGGAGAAGCCGTCGGAGAACAGCAACGGCCAGTCCTTGCGCCCCCCCAGGTATTCCACGACATGCTCGGAATACGGGGATATGCCTGACAGAACGGCGAACTGGATGTCCCAGCGCCGCGTCAGCTCGTCCCAGAGCGCCGTCGGGGCCTCCGTCATCCTTCGGTACTCTTCGAGGAAGGCGGGGCCGTATACTTCGAGGCGTCCGTCGACGAAGACCGGGCGCTGCGGATGCCAGCGCCAGATCATGAAGCCGCCGAAGAGGATGTCGTTGAGTTGGCGGCCCTTGAGGCCCGACTTTTCGACGAAATCCATGGCTCCGTCAGGCTGCGTGAAGGGGTTGCGGCCGATGCCGAAGCTCTTGTTGTCGCGTGTGTGTACGTAGTAGCGGCCGCTCGCGAGGAAGAAGCCAAGGATAGCGGCGGCGGCGATGGAGACGGTCCTGAAGGCCGGAAGAGCGATGGATAGGCCGTTGGGTAGCGCCTCGGCGAAGTTGCGGAGCATGAAGGGGACGGCGAGGAAGGAGAAATAGGCCGTGTTGCGCACGCTCTGTCCGGCCAGATGGCCGAAGGCGAGTATGGTCGCCGCCGCGGAGAGGCTGAGCCTCCGCCGGTTGAGCAGAGCGCTGAGCACCGTGCCCGCCACGATGAGGCGATACATCAACACGGGCGGGCTCAACTGATAGACGGCGCCGGTGGACTTCAACTCCGAGACCGAACGCATGAAGGAGTCGGCTCCGTGGCCGATCTCGGTGTAGAGCAGGTAGGCGTACTTGACCCCTGCCGCGCCATAGGGCGTCACCACGCAGGCGGCGCAGACCGCGACGAACAGGAGGGCCAGCTCCTTCCAGGACGCCCCGCGTTCCTCAGCCGTCTTCCAGGCGTCAGGCAGGGGGAGGAACGCCTTGGAGAGCCCGCCGGCCAAAGCGGCGCCGGCGAGCACGGGGCCGAACATGAAGAGGCCGTGCATATTGACCCAGAGTACCTGGACGAAGGGCAGCGACCAGAGCCAGCGGCGAGAGGGGGCTTGGTGTGAGAAGAGCGCGCGCCAGAAAACGGCCATGAACAGAAAGGTCGCCATGTCGGGGCGCAGCAGGATGCGGTCAGCGACCACGGGTGCCAGAGCGATGAACGCCGCGGCCTTCAGGGAATCGAGGCCAGTCGTGGGCGCGGAGCGGGAGAGAATGAGGATGCCGCCGAGGAAGCAGGCGCCTTGGAGCGCCGTAATCAGGAGGATCCCGCCGAGCGCATGGACGGCGTACAGGACGACCTGGAACAGCCAGTGCGAATCGACGTAGGGGTTGGCGGCGGCGGTGAAGGAGAAGGGGTCGAGGGCCGGGACGGCGCGGTGCTCCACGATCCAGCGTCCGACGCCGAGATGGAACCAGGTATCCAGGTCCTCTCCGCGGTTGGCGAGGAAGAAAACCCACACGAGGAACGCGCTGGCGAGCGCGGCCTTGTCGAGCAGGGAAGAGCGCCAAGGACTCCGGCCGGGCATGCCGCTCATCGCGCCGCGGCGGCCGCCTTCAGGTGCGCGCCGAAGAGGTCGTCCGTGGAATGCGGCTGGCTCGCGCGCTGCTCGTCCAGCAGTTCATAGACTCCGACCCACCGGTCGCGCGGGTCGAGGGCGCCGAACACCCGCGTCGTGTAGCGCTTCCAGAATTCATCGAGGATGCGCAGCTTCTCGGGCGGCAGCCGCGGACGAAGCTGGCGGCGGGACATCTCGCCCAGGTTGACCAGGACATAAGAGAAGCCCTCCCGCCGGACGAGGTCCCTCAGGTCCTCGACGCCGGTCGAGGCCGCCGCCAGCGTTTCCAGGAGCGGCCGCTGGTCCGCCGTGGGCGCTACATAGTCGCGCCGCAGGTAGAAGGCCCGGCCGTCACCGTGGACCAGCACCTTGGCTTTGGCCGGTGTCTCGCGGTTGAGGTATTCGATGCCCGCGAACGGCGGCGTCGGGTAGGAGACCGCCGTGTGGGCGAGATAGTCGCCGAAGGCGCGCTCACCCGCGAACACCTTGAGCTTCTCGCGATGTGAGTCAGCCGCCACCCAGGCGAGGGCGGTAAGGGCCAGCGCGGCGCAGGCGAATCCCGTGAGAGCCTGTCTGGCCCAGCGCGGCTGCAGGGCCGCGAGGACGGACGCCTCGAGTAGGACGAGCAGCGCGAGATGGGGGATAAAGAAGCGCGTCAGACCGCTCAACAGGCTGAGCGGCACCCAACAGGCGAGGAATAGCCAGCCCAGCAGCCGCTCCTCGTTCGAGAGTCGGGAGAGCAGCGGCAGCGGGAGCAGGGCGAGCACGAGCGGCCCGATGGATTCCGTGATGTCGTCCGGAGGAGTCGCGAAGGTCCAGGGATGGAGGAGGTAGCGCTTCAGGCCGGACGCGGTCAGTAAAGTGTCCTTCCAGTTCGAGCCCGCGGCGCTGATCTCGCGCCAGCCCGGCATGAACGTTGAATCCGGCGCGAAGGTCTCGTGATAGAAGGGGAAGATGGGGTTCCCGTAGAAGAGCAGGTTCTTGAGCACCCACGGCAGGAGGACGAGAGCCGCGCACAGCGCGACGAGACCCAGGTCCCTCGGCGTGAAGACGGGCGCTTCCGGCCTGTCGCTCCGGGGCCGTAGGAGATAGAGGGGCGGCAGCAGCGCCGCTGCCGCAAGCCAGGCCGGATACTTGCACGACATCGCCAGGCCCAGGAAGACGCCGCAGAGCGACATCCACGCGATGCGTTCGCGGGTCCCAGGCGGAGCCGCGACACCCGCGTACAGCGCCAGGAAGCTCAGAAGCTGAAAGAGAGTCCACTCCATCCCCACCGAGACGCGGAAGCTCTCGCCCATCACCACCGGGATGAGGAAGAATGCTGCCGCCGCTAGCGGGCCCGCCTCCGGGCGCTTCATCCGGCGCGCGAAGGCCATCAACGTCGCGGCGACCAGCGGCGCCATGGCGTGGTGCAGCAGCGAGGCCATGATGCCCCAGCGGTCCCAGGCCAGGCTCCAGCCGTTGATCATCTGAGGCAGGGAGGGGATGCCCGAGTAGGAGTTCTCCGGCGTTGGGATGATGCGGCTGTGGAGCAGGTAGAGGTTGGGAAGGGCCAGGTGATACTGGAGCGCGTCGTAGAATGTCTCGGGCACCAGCGCGTAGCGCAGGTGGTAGAACCAGAGCAGGGTGAAGGACCAGAAACAGAACAGCGCCAGAGGTTCCGGCCTGCCTTCGATGCGGCCGAAGCGTTCCGGCCACTCGCGCAGGAGCTGAACGAGACGGAAAAGCGCCGCCGCGCCTCCCGCCAGAGCCAGCACGGCGAACGCTGCGTTGTGCCACAGGCCCGCCAAGCCGAGCAGCAGAAGCAGCGAGGCGAACAAGCCGTAGCCCAGACCGAAGCCGACGGCGAACTCTTCCCAGACGCCATGCGTCCGCAATCCGGCCGCCTTGAGCAGCAGACTGCCATTCCCGAAGAGGAGAAGCATGAAGGCGGCGAGGGCGGCGAGCCTTCCCGCATGCGCCAGTATGAGGCCGGGCGCAGGAACGAGTGCCCAGGACGAGGCGAGCCACTGGCCCGCGTACTTCAACCAGGGCATGCCGCTGGCGGAGTCGATGTGCCGCAGCAGGACCAGCAGCCAGATGGCGATTCCCACGACGAGGGCCGCCGCAGGAATGCTCGTCGACGCCGCGGGCGCGGCGACGACCTCCGGGGGAGACTTTAGGCGGGGGTTCCGGGCCATCGGTGCTTGTGCAGACAGACGAGCCCGCTCACGATATCATTTCGATGTGGAGGCCGACAGTGTGGGGAGGACTTCACGACGGGTCTGATTTCCTTTTCCTGCTGGAGGCAAGGCCCAATTCCTTGCGGTACTTGGCGATGGAGCGGCGGGAGGGGCTCGCGCCGAAGAGGCGGTACATCTCATGGCGCAACGCCTCGTCGGAGAGTCCGGGTTTGGCCAGGGCCAGCTCATGGAGGCGGTCGCGGGCGAGGGACTTCTCATTGGGCAGTAAGGACTTCAGAGGTACTTCCAGGCCCCAGGGGAGGCGGACGGACTTGTTCGAGACGAGACGGTGGATGACGCTGGGGAGGGAGTCCAGTCGGTGGGACAGCTCGCTTTGGGTCAGGACCCGGCGGCTGCCCGGGTCACCCGAGACGAGGAATTCCGACTGCGTCTCCAGGATTGCCTCCAGCGCGCGGTAGAGCGTGGTCTTGCGGTGCTCGAGGAAGGCGAGGCTGCGGGCGAGGCGCACGGGCATGCAACGGATTCTGAAGGGACATCCCCACTCGCTGACAATCACTAAGACGCTGACCGCGATCTTGCGTTACATCGACAAGGCGAGGTGGAGCGGCGCCTGCCATGCTTCATCTGCCGTTGTATTCATTTTGCTCCGAGAGCAAGGCGTCGGAGTCAGCCTGTGCTTGGGCGAGGCCCAGTTGGGTAATGTCGTGTTCAACCACTCATGGACCGAGTTGGACGGCGAGGTGTTCGACGTCTCAATTGTGCAGACGCTCGAGGACGAATACCTGTCCGCCCCCGTTGTCATGGGGCGCAACGTCGAGACGGGACGGCAGACCGAGGTCCAGTACGGCGTACATTCGGGGCAACCTGACGATCCTCCCACGGCGATGCTCCGCAAGACGTCTTTTGTTGATTTTCTGGACGGCTTCCCCGGACATCCCTTCGGTCTGTGGGGGCTTGCCGTAGACCTTTCCGCGCCCATTGGCCTGCAACTCGATGTCGCGGAGCTGCGGGAGAAGTACGCCGACTCGCGTTGGTTGTCGCGTTAGAGACCGCGTAAGAGAGGCGCGGCGCATTGTCGGGATGTTTGTCGAGATGACGACAAAAACGCTCATCCAACGACAAACTACGACAAATCAGGATTTGCTGAATAGCACTGGAAAACCAGCTCTATTCGAATATAGGCGGAAATCGGCGGGGGTAGCCATCCGTCTTTTCAGACCGGTGCTCTACCACTGAGCTACCCCGCCGGAGAGGGCATCATATCACATCGCGACGCACGGCACTATCCTACAATCCAGGCATGAGGCCCATCCTCCCCGCCGCCGCGCTCGCGGGGGCGCTCCTGGCCGCTCCCGCCGGGGCCGCCCCGCTGTTCGACCCGGCGGACACGGTCGCGGTCGTCGCGGGCGTGTTGGAGTGGGAGCACAAAGGGTTCGCGCCCTTCCCCAAGCAAGGGCGCAAGGACCGCGAGCTGCACGAGACGCTCGGCCGCCTGGGCGTGACGAAGCGGACGCTGCTGCTCGACGAGGCCGCGACCAAGCCCGCGATACTCGGGGCCGTCGCCTCGGCCGTGGCGCAGGCCGGGCCGGAGACGACGCTGCTCTTCTATTACGCGGGCCACGGCGTGAAGGAGCCCGCCGGAGGCGTCGCCTTCGCCTCGAGAGAGATGGACCCCTGGCGGCCGGCGACCGGCGTGCGCGTCGCGGAGCTGACGGCTTTGTTCGTGAAGGGGGGCAAGCGCCTCTTCCGCGGCCGCCGCGTGCTGCTGTTGGCGGACTGCTGTCACTCCGGCGCCCTGGCGCAGACGGCCCAGGCGCTCGCGGCGGCGGGCATCGAGGCCGCGGCGCTGACCTCCGCGGACGCGTCCAACGTCTCCACCGGCAACTGGACCTTCACCCAGACCGTGCTCGACGGGCTCGGCGGGCGGGGGCGGTGCGACCACGACGCCGACGGCGCGGTGACTCTGTCCGAGCTGGCGCAGGAGGCCCGCGAGGCCATGCGCTTCCGGGAGGACCAACGCTACGGCTACGCCAACCACGGCGTCCCGGCGGGGGCCGTCGTGTCGCGCGCCGTGCCCGGCCCGCGGCCGCTCAAGCGCTGGGCGCTGGCGCCGCGCGCGGGCAAAGACGCGCCCGCGCGCGTGTTGGCGCTGGAGGGCGAGCGCGCGCAGGTCTCCTTCTATGACTACGCGACGGAGGTCGTCGCGTGGCTGCCGCGCTCCGCGCTCAAGGCGCCGCAGGTGGAGACCTACCCGCAGGGCGCCCGGCTGAGCGTGGACTGGGACGGCCAGCCCTACGCGGCGGTCGTGATGAAGGTGGAGGACGGCTTCCACTTCGTCAGCTACCCCGGCTGGGGGCGGGAGTGGGACGAGTGGGTGGGGCACACGCGTATACTCGGCGAGCTGCGGCCGGGCGAGTCGCCGTCGCGCCCGCTGAAGGTGGAGTGGCAGGGCCGCTGGTGGGACGCCTCCCTGTCGGGACGGCGCGGCGAGCTCTACTGCGTGCGCTACCTCGGTTACGGCCGCGAATGGGACGAATGCGTCCCGCAGGCGAGGGTCCGCCTCTAGGTGTGAAGCCATGATTCACATCCCGCGATTCTCGAGACCGGGCGCCTTCAAGGTCCTAGGCCCCGGCGCGCGACCTGTCCAACGGCTCTGAACGCGCGGCGCCGCGCGAGGTATCCTGAGGGCATGAAACACCTCATCTTGGCCGTCAGCGCCGCGACCATCCTCTCCATGGCGGTTCCCGCCAGCGCCGGGTTCGTGCCCGGCGCCGCTCGCGCGGTCAATGCCGCGCACGTGACGGTCGGGCGCCTGCCCGGCCCGTGGCAGTCGACCATCGGCTCCTATCTGTCGTCGCCTTCGGCCACCCGCGCCGACTTGACGGTCGGTCTGCGCAGCGCGGCCCTGGCTGCGCCGTTGGACCGAAGGGTGCCTAGTCACATCGCCGGATTCGACCGTCCCGCGCTGGGGACGCCGAAGGGCGTCGCGGCCGCGCCGGCGTCCATCGCCCCCGGCGCCGCCGCCGGCGTCATGCTGGCCGCGGGCGTCGAAGAGGCTCTCCAGGCCTTCGCCGCCTCGGCCGCGGACCCGGTGACGGCCGCGCGCAAGCTCACGGAGCTCGAGCAGGTCCTCTCGGCGTACCCCGGCGTGACCATCAAGGAGCT
>JANRKA010000165.1:0-9574 GCA_033875325.1 Elusimicrobiota bacterium
CATCAAGAAGGAGCGCCTGGCCGCCATCGGCCAGATGGCATCCGTCGTCGGCCACGAGATCCGCAACCCGCTGGCCGTCATCAACAACTCCATCTACTTCATCAAGACCAAGCTCGGCGCCGCCGGCGAGCCCGACCCGAAACTCGCCAAACACATCAAGATCATCGAGTCGGAGATCCAGCAGGCCAACGGCATCATCAACGAGATCCTCACCTACTCGCGACAGCGCGAGATGCAGCTCGAGCGCGTCCAGCTCAACAACTGGCTCGAGGAGCTCCTCTCCGTCTACCCCTTCCCGCCGCACATCCAGCTCGAGAAGCAGCTCGACCCGGCCAACCCGCCGCTGGACATCGACGTCGTCGAGGTCCAGCAGGCCATCCGCAACCTCATCGGCAACGGCATCGAGGTCATGCCCCCGCCCAAGGGCGGCAAGATCACCATCCGCACGACCTTGCCCGAGCCCGGCTTCGTTCAGATCGACATCGCGGACTCGGGCTCCGGCATCCCGCCGGACGTGCTCGACAAGATCTTCGCGCCGTTCTTCACGACCAAGGCGCGCGGCACGGGCCTGGGCCTGGCCGTCGTGCGCAAGGTCATCGACCGGCACAAAGGCCGCGTGGACGTCGAGTCCACCGTCGGCGTCGGAACCACCTTCAAACTCTTCCTCCCCACGGCCGTCTAGGAACCCATGAAAGGAAAGATCCTCATCGTCGACGACGACGCGAACATGCGCGAGAGCGTGGCGGACAACCTCGACGTCGAGGGCTACGAGACGGCGGCGGCCGGCTCGGCCGCCGAGGCCGTGGACCAGGTCAAGAAGCAGTCCTTCGACGTCATCCTGATGGACTACAACCTGACCGACGGCACCGGCATCGACGCCATCAAGCAGATCCGCGCGCTCAACGCCGAGAGCCAGATCCTGATGATCACGGCGCACGCCTCCCTCGACACGGCGCTCAAGGCCATCCAGGAGTCGGTGGACGACTTCCTCACCAAGCCGGTGAACTTCGACCACCTCAAGCGCGCCATCTCCAAGTCGCTCGAGAAGATGCGCCTCAAGCAGGAGAACAAGCGCCTCATCGCCGAGCTGCAGAAGACCAACGACCAGCTCTCGCGGCTCTCGGCCATGAAGTCGAAGTTCATGTCCATGGCCTCGCACGACCTCTCCAACTCGCTGATGACGCTGCAGGTGAGCTTCGAGATGCTGGCCGGCACGCTCAACCCCGACACCGACCAGAAGAAGCGCATGCAGTACATCTCCAACGGCATCGGGCAGATCTCGCGGCTCATCGAGGACCTGGTGGACTGGGCGTCCATCGAGCAGGGCAAGTTCCGCCTGGAGACCAACCTCTTCGACCCCGGCGCGATGGTGGAGGGCCTCGTCGTGGGCCCCGCCGCGCGCGCGCAGGCCCGCGGCCTGACGCTCAAGACCGAGCTCGCGCCCGGCCTGCCGACGGTGGCGGCCGACCAGAAGCGGCTGTCCCAGGTGCTCAACAACCTGCTCGAGAACGCCGTGCGCCACACGCCCAAGGGCGGGACCGTCACGGTGCGCGTGGACCTCGACGGCGGCGCGGTGCGCTTCGCGGTGCGCGACACCGGCGACGGCATCGACCCGGCCGAGGTCGGCAAGCTGTTCCAGAGCTTCTATCAAGGCGCCGGCGGGTCGGGCGGCGGCCGCCTGGGGTTGGGCCTGTCCATCTCCAAGGAGATCGTCGCCAGCCACGGCGGCCGCATCTGGGTGGAGAGCGCGGGCCCGGGCAAGGGCGCGACCTTCCTGTTCACCATCCCGCCCAAAAAGCCTTGAATTATCGCGTAATCCCTGCTAACTTAAGCCGGACCCACGACATCTGAGGAGGACGAACATGGCGAAGGCCGCCCCGAAGAAGAGAGTCAAAGTTCTCATCGCCGACGATCAGACGCTGTTCCGCGAGGGCATCAAGGACCTCCTCGAGAACGAGAAGATCGTCGAGGTCGTGGGCGAGGCGGCCGACGGTCAGGAAGTCGTGCGCATGGCCAAGAAGCTGAGGCCCGACGTCATCCTGATGGACATCAAGCTCCCGCACCTCGACGGCGTCTCGGCCACCCGCCTCATCCGCAAGGAGTGCCCGAACACCAACGTGCTCATCCTGTCCTCCTACGAGGACGAGGCCCACGTCATGGAGTCCATCCAGGCCGGCGCCAACGGCTACCTCTCCAAGATGCTCCCGGCCGCCGAGCTCGTCAACGCGCTCAAGGCCTTCGCCAACGACGGCGTGATGATCCCGCAGCAGGTCATGGGCAAGCTCCTCCAGGGGCTGCGCACCATGAACTCCGGCGAGGGCTCCTCGCCGGTGGCGCTGACCAAGACCGAGATCCGCGTGCTGGTGCTGCTGGGGTCCGGCCTCTCCAACAAGGAGATCGCCGCCAAGATGGACTGCTCGGTCAAGACCATCAAGAACCACCTCAACGCCATCTTCCAGAAGCTCGAGGTGAGCAACCGCACCGAGGCCGTCGTGAAGGGCATCGAGATGGGCCTCATCTCCCCCGAGGAGCCGGGCTGAACCCGGCGGCCGAAACCGTTTGACGCGCGAGGAGTTCGCCGCCCAGTGCGAGCGCGGGGCCCTGCAGACCTCGGCCCTGCCGGTCACCTCCGCCATCCTGCGTTGGACCGCCGAGCAGCTCAAGAAGGGCGAGCCCGCTTGGTGGAAAGGCGTGGCCAAGGCCTGGGAGAAGCGCCGCTTCGTGGCCTGGACCGAAGCCTGGTCCCTCTACCTGGCCTGCCTGCATTTCGAGGCGCTCAACGACGCCGACTGCCCGCTGGTGCCGTATTTCCCGTCCTGCGGGGGGACCGCCGAAGCCGACCCGTCGGTCGCGTTGGCCAAGTTCCTGCACGCGCCGCCGCCGACCTTCTACGAGCATCTCAAGTCCAAGCACCGCCGCACCTACGTGGCGGGCCGCTCCATCCTCTGGATGAGCCCCGCCCTCCTGTTCTTCCAGAAGCGCCGGCTGCCGTATTACGCGGTCGAGGTCAACTCCGGCGCCGGATTGAACCTCGCCGCGGACCTGGTGCTGCCGCAGCGCGGCTTCGCCTCCGGCCTGGTGGAGGCGCGCGTGGGCCTGGAGGCCGAGCCGCTGATGACCGAGGACATCGCGCACCGCCGCTGGCTGACCGCCGGCGTGTACCCTGACCACCTCGAGGCCATCACCCAGCTCGACGCGGCCATCGACAAGGTCGCCGCGGCCAACAAGGAGGACGCCTCCTTCATCCAGCTCGCGCCTTGCCCGGCCGAGAAGGCGCCGGCGTTCATCGCCAAAAACGTCCCCGTCGAGGACGGGGTCGGCCTGCTCGTCTTCAACATGGGCACGACCGTGCGCATGACGGACGAGGAGTACGCCGCCTACGCCAAGGGCATGGCTCAGACCTTGGCCCCGTGGGGGGACCGCGGCCTGTGGGTCGAGGTGGAGAGCGTGCGGGGGGAGACCTACTCCACGACCTACCAGTTGCGGGCCCACCGCGTCGTGGAGCGCCAGCTGCGCAGCTTCGTCATGGCGACCATGGACGTGGACGCCGGCAAACATCAGTTCTCCGAGGCCAGCGAGCAGTTCCTGGCCGTCGCCGCGCCCAAGTAGCCCGCGGCGCCCTTCCTTCTATGTACCGTCTTTTAACCGTCCCGTCCTTGATTTTTAACAGGGGCAGGGGTATCCTGACGACATGAGGCCCTGGCGCTCGCGCGGGGGTCAGCTCGTCATTCCGGCGATGCTGATCTTCCCGACGCTCATGTTGTTCGTCTATCTCATCTATGAGACCGCGAAGCTCTCGCGCGAGAAGATACGCCATCAGTTCGCCCTCGACGCCGCGGCCTTCGTCGAGCTGACGAACTACTCGGACTTCCTCAACCGCACGGCTTACGTCAACGGCGCCTTCCCGATGCGCATCTTCGACGAGGGCTTCCGCGACACGATGATCGACTGCGACCAGAAGAAGGACTGCAACGGCCCCAAGTCGCTGTGGGACATCCTCTACGAGAACGGCGCCTTCCCGCGCGCGCGCGACCGCAGCAAGCGCAGCTTCGACACCGAGGAGGTCTGGGACATCGAGTACCACCAGGGCTCCAATTCCGAGGGCACCAACGTCGGCGCCAAGAACGGCGGCGGCACCAGCCCGCCCGACATGGACGAGGCGGAGATCAACAAGAACTCGACGGGCAAGGCGTTCCACGTCCTCACCGAGGACAACGCCAACCACTTCTGGATCAACTGGGACGACGCCAACCAGGTCTACAAGCTCTACGTCCAAATCTACCAGCTGCTCGGCGCCGTCGAGGACGCCCAGCACTCCGTGCTCAAGCGCCTGGCCGCGGACCACAGCTTCCTGAAGAAGTCCTACTGGCTCAACACCGGCGACGCCGTCAGCGCGGCCGACGACGCGGCCAACGCCTTCACCGCGGCGATGGGCACCTTCAAGGCCACGCCCTACTGCCATCAGAAGTTCATGTACTACGGCAACCGCCCGACGGGGTCCGCCTTCCAGCCCTGGCAGGTCTGGGCGCCGGAGACCGCGCAGACGCCGCCCAGCCCGATGCCCGGGTGCGGCGGCCTGTTCCAGATCATGTGGGTGGACCCGGCCGTCATCAAGCGGCTGCGCGAGCCCAACGCGGGCAACAACTACCCGGGCCTGGGGTTGACCATGCGCTGGGCCGTGCCGCAGAAGAACTACTGGAACGTGGACTTCACCGCGATGCCCCAGCACTTCCCCAACAGCGCGCCGGAGATCCACACCACGGTCTCGCTCGGCGTCGGGTCCAAGGCGGCCGTGTGGCCCTGGCCCACGCCGAAATTCCAGGTGCGCCAGTACCCGTGAGAGCGGCCATGCGTTTCCCGCGGCGCCGCGACGGCCAGGCCACGACCGAAGTCGTGCTCCTTTTCCCGCTGTTCATGTTCTTCCTGTTCGCCTTCGCCAAGGTGTTCGCGCTCCTCATCCTGGTCCAGAAGCTGGAGATCGCGTCCTTCTACGCCGCGCGCCGCTGGCAGCTGGAGAGCCACCGCAACGCCCAACACGAGGGCTTCGACGACGGCGCCCTGCGCATGGACATCCAGACGCGCGTGCTCACCTACCTGGGCTACGACACGAGCCAGGCGCAGTTCCTCGACCTCACGCAGGCCTGCCGGGGCGGCAAGACGCCCGGCATCTCGGTGCAGCGCACGCAGGTGTGGAACATCGTGACGGTGACCGCCTGCACCAAGCCGCTGAGCATGCCGTTCTACAAGACCACCGGCTTCGTCTTCGAGTCCACGAAGTACGTCCCCAACCGCGACCGTCCCATCGCCTTCGTCCTCCCCGGGCTGCAGAACTAGGCGGAACAAGTGGTAATATCGCGGGGTCGCACGGCGGCCGGCATCCGGCCGCGACAAGGAGACTTCCCATGAATTGGGCGCGCTTCCGCCTCTGGTTCGAGTTCTACTGGATCCACATCGCCATCGGCGTGATCCTGCTGGCGTGCACCCTCCTCCCCTTGTGGTACCTCTCGCGCCTCGAGGAGAGCGTGGCGCGCTACCTCATCGGCATCAACATCATCTCCCTGCCGGGCACGCTCATCAACACGCTCATCTTCGTCTTCCTCCTCTACGTCATGCAGTACGGCGGCTGGACCGACCTGAGCAAGAAGAAGGTGGACCCGACCAAGATCAACGTGAAGTTCGCCGACGTCATCGGCCTCAACGAGCCCAAACGCGAGGCCTGGGAGATGGTCCAGCTCATCAAGGACCGCGCCCTGCTGCGCCGCGTGGGCGGCAAGATCATCCACGGCATGATCCTGGCGGGCCCTCCCGGCTGCGGCAAGACCTTGCTCGCCAAGGCCATCGCCACGGAAGCCGGCGTGCCCATGCTCTCCGCGGCGGGCCCCGAGTTCGTCGAGATCTTCGTGGGCACCGGCGCGGCGCGCATCCGCAAGCTGTTCCGCCGCGCGCGCCTCTATGCCGAGGCGCACGGCGCCTGCATGTTGTTCATCGACGAGATCGAGGTGCTCGGCCAGACCCGCAAGTTCTTCGACAACTTCGGCGGCTCCTCCGAGTCGAACTCCACGCTCAACCAGCTGCTCGTCGAGCTCGACGGCCTCACCGACAGCGACGCCAACGTCATCGTCATCGGCGCGACCAACGCGAACCTCGACGTGCTCGACCCGGCGCTCGTGCGCCCGGGCCGCCTGGACCGCATGATCCGCGTGGACCTGCCCAACCTCAAGGAGCGCAAGGAGATCTTCGAGTACTACGCCAAACGCATCAAGGTGGACCCGCTGCTCGACTTCGCCCGCCTGGCGCGCAAGACCATCCGCTACTCGCCCGCCGAGGTCGAGAACGTCCTCAAGGAAGCCATCCTCATCGCGACGCGCGAGCAGCGCGAGATGATCACCTACAAGGACTGCGTCAAGGCCCTCGACCGCATCGAGCTGGGCATCGCCCACCGCCTGAACATGTCCGCGCACGAGAAGGAGATGACCGCCTTCCACGAGGCCGGCCACCTCGTCCTCGTCTACCTGCACCACCCCACCAACGACGTCTTCAAGGCCTCCATCGTCGAGCGCGGCGGCGTGTTGGGCGTCGTGCACTCGGTGCCGCGCGAGGAGATCTTCGCGCGCGACTCCAACACCATCTACGCCGACATCATGGTGTCCTTGGGCGGCTACCTGGCCGAGAAGATCAAGTACAACGTGACCACCGAAGGCGTCGGCTCGGACTTCTCCAACGCCATGAAGCAGGCGCACTACATGGTCTGGATCCTGGGCATGGGACAGAGCGGCCTGGTCGGCAACTTCCACGCCCTGCCCGAGGCGTCGCTCGCCGAGGAGACCAAGCGCAAGCTGGCCCTCGACACCGAGGCGATGCTCGCCAAGGCCATGTCCGAGGCCGAGAAGACTTTGCGCACCGAGTGGCACATCGTGGAGCGCTTCGCCACCGAGCTGCTGAAGCGCGAGGAACTCGACTACGACGAGATCGTCGAGATCTTCAAGTCCTACGGCAAGCCGCCGCGCGCCCTGCCCAACGAGCTGGCCTAGCAGGCAGCTGGCAAACCCCGCGCGCGGCTGGGGGCGACATGATGGGAAGTTCAGCGGGCGATCGAGAACGACGCTGAGATGTCGCGGTCTTGGCGACCAGCTCGGTCAGCGAGCGCGCGAGGAGATCGCGAATCTCCGGGCAGAGGGGACCTCTTCCTGAAGCGGCGCGCGACCTCCGAGCCGCCGTTTAGGATCTCGCATGGGAATCGAACCCGCGTCGGCGCGAGTTACTACTGATAATCACTGACTCCAGCGTCAGTCGATCGGGCGCGGGAGCTTTGTCAGCAGCCTGCTAGACGCCCAGCGCCGCCCGGTAGAAACCGTAGGAACGCACCTTCAGCACGAAGTGGTGCTGCGGCTCGTCGGGCTCGAGGAACATCTTGAGCCCGATGCCGGGGAACCCGGCGAGGTCCTCGAAGACGAGCACGGCCGCGTCGAGGTGCTCCTCGCAATAGGGCGCGGCGACCTTGAAGCTGACGGACTTGCCCGTGGGGAAGCCCGGCGAGTGCCGCACCGCCGCGGTATAAACGAGGTCCTGAAAGCGGTTGGCGGGCCGCCGGCACTGGCAGCACAGCTGCGGCAGCTCGCGTACCGCGTCCACCGGTATCGAGAACTCCGGCCGGGCGGCCAGGTGCCCCTCATCGATCGCGCGCAGCGCGGCGCCCTCTCGCCGCAGGTAGCGCCGGCAGGTCGTGCAGCGCTCGTAGTCCTTCAGCCAGGCGAGCAGCGGCACCCCGAGCAGCGCGCCCTCGCAATGCGGACAGAACGCCTCGCCCGCCAACAGGAACGGCGCCGACGCCGTGAGCAGCGCGATGAGCCCGCAGCCGACCACCCCGGCCGCCAGCCCGCGCCCCGCGAAATAAGCTGCGCCCGCCGCCGCCAACCCCGTCACGAAGAGGAAGAACCCGGCGTCTCCTTTGCGCAGCCTGACCAGCGATTCGTCGGCGGCCATGCCTAAATCGCAGCGCGTGCGCCGTGCCGGCTCATTCGGCGGCAGCCTTCTTCGTCGCCTCGCCGCCTTCGGCGGCGGCTTTCGGCTTGAGATGTTTCTTGTAGCGCCCCGACAGCCAGAAATCGAGCTCCTTCTTGAAGTCGCGCTGCACGGCGGGGGAGGTCACGTCGAGAGTTGTCGCCTTGCCGGAGCCGCGGATTGGTTGCTTCTTGGCGTCGCGTTTACCCACGGTATGGATGGCGAGTATGAGTTTGCCGGCGCGATTGACCTTGAAATAGCGGGCAATGACGTCGTTGTTTTCCGTATGTGAATCGAGGAATACCGTCTGTCCTACATCGGGATTCGATGCCGCGTCGCCAACCAGTACATTGCAGGTCTTGCCCGGCTCAGACGGAGATTTAGGGTCGAGACTATCGATTATGAATGCCTTGGTCGGCGCGTTTGGGCGAAGGGCGATAAGCGGGGCGACATTGGGCCGGATGTAATTGTCCTGTCCATTTGTTTGGAGCGAACTGATGAACACGACGTAGGCGACATGTCGCGGCTTTTCACCGCCGGCGCTTTTGACGGACTCGGCGTAGGCGCCCGACGCCGCTGTCAATAACAGCGCGATCATATGAATCAACATGCGCCAACATTGTAGCCACTTGAGGCCTGAAATCAAGGAAACTTTCAGCGCGGCAGATAGGCGGCTCGGTAAAAGGCCGGTTGCACGATTCCATCGGCATTGACAAAGATGAGCGGGTGCCTCAATACTTTGAAGCACTCTATGGCTTCGCTGCGCGTTGCGCTCGTTGTCCCGGTCGCACTTTGCGCATTGACGGCGTCGTCCTGGGCTGCTTCTGTCGAAGACACCACCGACTCTGTTTTTGCCGTCTCCGTCATCAATGAAGCCACCTCCACGACGGAAAAGACGCGCGCCGAGGCCGCCGCTCCGCAGCTTTCACCTGAACGCCGAGAGGTATTGGACCGCAAGCTGGAGACGCTGACGAAGGTGACGGAGGAAGTCGCGGCGCGGCATCCGGACAGCCCGCGGGTGCGAGACGCCGCCGCGCGGCAGGCGCTGCAGGCGCGCGACTGGGAGCGGGGCATGCGGCACGCCGACGCGGCCGTCGAGAAGGCCGCGGCGGCGGGGGACAAGGCGGTGCTCGTGGACGCGCTGCGCACGCGCGCCGCGGCCGCGTGGCACGCGCAGGACTACCCGAAGGCGGAGGCGGACGCCAAATGCGGCCTGGAGCTCAAGCCAGGCGACGACAGACTCAACGGCATCTATCAGCTCTCCAAGGGCCGCGGCCGCGGGGCGGCGCCGGCCGCGGGCGCGCCGTCGTCCGCGCCGGGGGCCGAGGCGAAGCTGGTGTCCTGGTTGGATGACCCGCGTCTCAGGGAAGCCGGCGCGCGCGCGACGGCGCGGGTGGAGGCGCTCAAACATCTTGAGGAAGCCCGCCGCCGGCTCGGCGTCGGCGACCCGCGCGGCGCGCTCGCCCCGCTCGACGCGGCGTTGGGCGCGGACCCGCTGCTCTCCGACGCGTACATGCACCGGGCTTTGGCCTGGAGCGCCATCGGCGAGCTGGCCAAGGCGCTCATCGACGTG